>JAYVYD010000115.1:0-15138 GCA_043784605.1 Myxococcales bacterium
GGAGTATTGAACGAGTAGTAGAGGACCGCGTTCTCCGGGGTGTTGTAGACCCAACGTACGGACGTCTTCATGTTGACCGAGTCCACGTCGTGTCGTGGCTGGTTGATCTCGAATTGGTCCTTGCCGTTGAGCGCCTTCACGTTACCCATCCAGTCCGAGAACGCTTGGCCCTTCGGGAAGCTCGTGTCGATCGTGCCGTTGATCGGGTCGGGCATGTCCGTGTGATTGAACGTCGCCGTCGTGGGGAACTCTTTGACGCCGCTCTCCAGCCAGACGTAGTGAAAGTGCGATCCGAACAGACGACCGCCCATTTCTGCGTAGTCGTACATGGCCTGCATCGCGGTGGGGCCCTTGTTCTCTTGGTGCGTGCCGCCTTCACAGCCCAACATCACGATGTCGTACTTCTGTAGGTTGGTTGAGCTCGTCCAGAACGGCTGCACCGGCGGCGAGCCGCCCTTGAGCTGCGAGCCGCCCGCGCCTTGATACATGTGGACGCGGCCGGTGCCGGCGTTGGTCGTGAACTGGCCATCGTCGATTCCGATTTTGCGCGGCAGACACTCGAGTGGGTCTGCGCCGCCAGTGGTCATCGCGATTTGCGGGATGTCGTCCATCGGGTCGAACTCGGCAGGCCTGCGTGCCAAGCGGCTCTGGTTGATGTCCGTGATCGCCGTGTCTCCGCAGAGCGTGACGGTCGGGATCTTGATGACGCGACGCCACTTGCCCACCTGCATGACGAGCGAGAGGCCGTCCTGAACGGGCACGTTGGCGAGGGAGAAGTGTCCGGCTGCGTCCGTCAGCGTGGCCACGAGCGGGTTTCCGGAGAGCGTCGACCCGCACTTGTCGCACGTCGCGCCGTGCGTGATTGCGGTGAGCGGAGCGTTGTTCACGTAGACGACGACGTTGTAGAGCGGGTTCTTCCCAGCGGGGTCGTAGACGATGCCGCTGATGCTGGTGGTCTTGCCACCCGCGCCCTGACCGGTACACGCGACCTGCTTGCACTCGAGGTTCACGCACTGATGCGTGTCGCCCCCGCTTCCGTCCCCCTTGGGCAGGATGATCTGGTTCTCGTCACCAACTCCCCCACCGTCCTTGGAGCCAGGAGGTGGAATGAAGCTCGAGTCTCCGGTGTCGTCGCCGCACGCTTGCGTTCCGAGCGCGACCGCGCCTATCGAAGCGATGACCAAACCAAACCCGGCAAGACGACGCATGGGATCCTCCACTAGTTGACGCAGCCAACTCGAGCCACGATAGAACTTTACGCAATTACTGAAACCGATCTAGAGAATTGTCGTCGACTTCGGCGAACGACAACAATTAAGCGGATTGGCTTCGCCAGCAACAATTAGCAGCAGTTTTCCGTGCGCACCTTTACTGACGAGCCTCTCGCTCCCAATGTTCAGTGCCTCTTCGAGGCCGAAAACAGGCTACTAAACCCAATGGCCGCTGATCATCGTTTCCTTCGCGCGTGTCGCCGCGAACCTGTCGATTGCACTCCCGTGTGGATGATGAGGCAGGCGGGTCGGTACATGCCGGAGTACCGCGCGCTCCGAAGCAAGTACGGGATGTTGGAGCTTTGCAAGAAGCCGGAGCTCGCGTGCGAGGTGACGCTCCAGCCCCTGAAGCTCGGCGTGGACGCCGCGATCCTCTTCGCCGACATCCTGCTTCCCCTCGAGCCGATGGGCGCGCCCTTCGAGTTCGCGAAGGGCGAGGGGCCCGTGGTTCACAATCCGATCGCCAACAGAGCGGACGTCGACGCGCTTCGGGTCATCGGACCCGACGAAGGGCTCGGCTACGTGATGGACGCGATCAAGCTCGTCAAACGCGAGCTCGCCGGCAAGCTCCCGCTCATCGGGTTTGCGGGGGCGCCGTTCACGCTCGCGAGCTACCTGATCGAGGGCGGCAAGAGCGCCCACTTCGTCAAGACCAAGCGCTTGATGTACGGCGAGCCCGAGACGTGGAACCTGCTGATGAGCAAGCTCGCCGAGGTCGTCCGACTATACTTGAGGGGTCAAGTAGCGGCGGGCGCCGACGTGATTCAGCTCTTCGATTCGTGGGTGGGGCAGCTCTCGCCGGAGGATTATCGCCAGTACGTCCAGCCTCACGTGGCGCACGTACTCAAGGACGTGATGACGCTCGGCGTTCCGGTCATCCACTTCGGGACGGGCACACACTCGCTGCTCGAGGACATGCGCGACGCGGGCGGCCACGTCATCGGACTCGACTGGCGCACGCCGCTCGCCGAGGGTTGGCGGCGAGTCGGCTACGACCGCGCCGTGCAAGGCAACATGGATCCCACCGTGCTCTTCGGGCCAGTCGAGGTCGCGAAACAGCACGCCAAGCGCGTGCTGGATGCGGCTGAAAATAGGTCAGGGCACATCTTCAACCTCGGTCATGGAATCTTACCGGAGACCCCCGTAGAGACGGTGCGCGCCGTCATCGACTACGTGCACGAGACGAGCGCAAGGAGTTGAACGTGGAACGAGCAGTCCTTTTGGTGACGCACGGAACGGTGGACGATCTCGCCGACCTGCCGGGATTCGTCACGAACATCCGCAGAGGAAGCCCGCCGCCGCCGGAGCTCATCGTCGAGCTCGAGCGCCGCTATCAGGCGATCGGCGGGCGCTCTCCGCTCAACGACACCACCAAGCGTCTCGCGCACAAGCTCGAGCAAAAGCTCGGCCTCCCCGTGCGCATGGCGAGCCGCTTGTGGAAGCCGCTGGTGAAGGACGTACTCGCCGAGCTCGGCGCCCAAGAGGTGACCGTGCTGCCGATGGCGCAGCACTCGTCCAAAATCTACGTGGAGGCGGCGCGTGCGGCGGCGAAGGCGCTCACGCCGTCCCCGAACGTCGTTGGGGTGCCGGACTGGGGACAGACGCCCGCGCTCCTCGACGCGTTCGCGAGACGCATTCGCGAGGCCGTGCTCGCGCTTCCGAGCGAGCGACGCGCGCGGAGTGTACTGCTCCTCACCGCGCACTCGCTCCCCATGGCCGTCCTCGCGCGCGGGGATGCGTACGAGCGCGAGGTGCGTGCCTCTGCGGCGGCCGTGGCTTCGCGCGTGCGGGATGTGCTCCCGGATCATCTCGTCGCCTTCCAGAGCCAAGGAATGAGCGAAGGCGGCGGCGCTTGGCTCGGCCCCGATCTGAAGGAGACGCTCCTCCGTATCAAGCAAGGCGCCGACAAGGACACCGTGATCTTCGCGCCGATCGGCTTCTTGGCGGATCACGTGGAGATCCTCTTCGATCTGGACATCGAGGCGCGCCACTGGACCGAGGCGCACGGCCTGTCTTACGCGCGCATCCGCTCACTCAATGACGACGACGATTTCGTGGACGTGCTCGCTGGGCTCGTCGCACGGTGAGAGTGATCGTCGTCGGCGGCGGGATCACGGGGCTCGCCTGTGCATATCGACTTCGCGACGCGCACGACGTCACCGTCCTCGAGGCGAGCCAGCGCGTTGGCGGCAACATCACCACGCTTCGCAAGGATGGCTTCGTGATCGACGGCGGCCCAGACTCGTGGGTCGCGAGCAAGCCGCACGCGACTCGACTCGCCAAGGACGTCGGGCTCGGCGAACAGCTGATCGGCACACGGCCCGAGACCAGACGCGTGTATGTTGCACATAAGGGCAAGCTTCGACCGCTGCCCGAGGGGTTGGTGCTCGGCATCCCTTCTCGTGTGATGCCGATGTTGAAGACGTCGCTCTTCTCGCCGCTCGGCAAGCTGCGCATGGGGCTAGAGCCGCTGGTCCGCCGCCGCCCCGACACCGACGATGAGTCCGTGCAGGACTTCTTCGTGCGACGACTGGGGAGCGAGGCCGCAGATCGCTTGGCGGGCCCGCTCTTGGGGGGAATCTTCGCTGGAGATGCGAGCAAGCTCAGCGTGCGCGCGGCGTTTCCCCAGCTTCTCGAGTGGGAGAAACAATACGGATCGCTCGTGCTCGCCATGCGCGCGGCGAACAAGCAGGCGAGGGTAGCGAACGCGGGCGGGCCGCCGAAGAGCGCCTTCCTCTCTCTTCGCGACGGCATTGCTACGCTCCCAGAAGCGGTGGCTCGCGCGCTCGGAGACCGCGTGCGCACCGCGGCGGCCGTGCGCTCGTTGTGCCGCGACGCCGACCGATGGCGCGTGACGTTGGTCTCGGGCGAAGAGCTGGTCGCCGATCGCGTCGTGCTCGCGACGCCGCAGCGCGCACTGCCGGACATCGTTCGCGCGTTGGACGCGGAACTGGCGAGAGAGGTCGAGCAGATCAGAATCGGCTCGAGCGCCACGGTGTTCTTCGCGTATCGGCGCCTACAGATCGCACACGCGCTCGATGCCGTGGGCTTCATCGTCCCACGCGCGGAGAACACGCGCGTGCTCGCCAGCACGTGGGTCTCGTCGAAGTGGCCGAACAGAGCGCCCGAGGGACATGCGCTAATCAGGGCATTTTTTGGCGGGATCGGGCACGAAGAGATCCTCGAGCAGTCCGACGCGGAGCTCGTCGCCATCGCCCTAGAGGAGCTGCCCAAGCTCATGGGCGCATTCCTCGGCGAGCCGCTGTTCACGCGCGTGTTCCGTTGGACGAAGGCGAGCCCTCAGCCGGAGGTCGGTCACCTGGAGCTGATGAAGCGCGTGCACCAACGCGTCGGTGCGCACCCAGGCCTCTTCATCGCGGGCAACGGCTACGACGGCAACGGCATCCCGGACTGCATCAAGCAGGGCGAGCAGGCCGCGAAGGATTGCGCAGGCTGACCTTCCGACGAAGGCCGTGACGGACTGGGGCGTCTGCGGCCATTCGTGGTGCAATGTGGCGATGGATGATCGCGTCGGTGCTCGTGGCGTGTTCGGGTCGAAGCGACCTGGGTGACGTCGTTATCTTGGGTGGACTCGACGCGAGCGCATCGCGGGACGCGAGCACGTTGGAGGACACAAGCACGTTGCCAGAACCGCCACCCGTTCGCCCGCGCGCTGCATGCTTTCCTGGCGCGGTGAGCGAGACGCCGAACGTCACCTGCAGCGCGAGCCCATCGAGCGGAGGCGCGAGCGATTGCACGGCCCGACTCTCCTGCAGCGAGGGCAAAGTGATCTCGATGCACTGCAGCGGTGGCACGTGCCGCTGCGACAATCAGCCGTACAACACTTGCTATTGCAAGGTCACCGACCCGAGCGATCCGTGTGGCGCGCGCAACTGCTGTTGGGACTAGAACTCTGCGGGATCCGTGTAGGTTCCCATCACTTCGCGAAGCACGTCGCAGATCTCTTGTTGCGTGCAATACGCCTTGGCCGCCAAGATAATCGGCGCCATGAGATTGTCCTTGCTCACGGCGGCCGCGCGCACGGCCTCCAGGCAAGCCTTCACGTTCGCGGCGTCGCGAGAGGCCTTCACGGCGCGGAGGTTGGTCACTTGGCGCGCCTCTACCTCTTCGTCGATCCGCAGGAGCGGGATGTCGTTCGACGCGTTCGAGCTCTCGTATTTGTTGACGCCCACCATCACGCGCTCGCCCGCCTCGAGCTGGCGTTGGAAGCGGTACGCGCTGGCCGCGATCTCGCGCTGCGGGTAGCCCTTCTCGATCGCGTCCACGATGCCGCCCATGTCGTCGATGCGCGTGATGATCTCCATCGCCTCGCGTTCCATGCGCGTGGTCAGCTCTTCGATGAAGTAGCTTCCGCCGAGCGGATCGATCGTGTTCGCGACGCCGCTCTCTTCGGCGATGATCTGCTGCGTGCGCAGCGCGATCGTCACGGAGTCTTCTGTGGGCAGCGCGTACGTCTCGTCGAGCGAGTTGGTGTGGAGCGACTGCGTCCCTCCGAGCACGGCCGCGAGCGCTTGGAGTGCGACGCGAACGACGTTGTTGTACGGCTGCTGCGCCGTCAGCGACACGCCCGCCGTCTGAGCGTGCGTGCGGAGCTTGCAGCTGTCTGCCTTCTTCGCGCCGAAGCGTTCCTTCATCAGGCGCGCCCAGAGCCTACGCGCGGCGCGGAACTTCGCGATCTCCTCGAAGAAGTCGTTGTGCACGTCGAAGAAGAACGAGAGGCGCGGCGCGAAATCGTCCACGGCGAGGCCGCGATCGAGGCAGCTCTGGACGTAGCCAATGCCGTCGGCGATCGTGAACGCGAGCTCCTGGACTGCGGTCGCTCCGGCCTCGCGAATGTGATATCCGCTGATCGACACGGTGTTCCAGCGCGGCACCTCCTTGGTGCAGAACTCGATCATGTCGGTGACGATGCGCATCGCCGGCCGCGGAGGCACGAGCCACGCGTGCTGCGCGATGAACTCCTTGAGGCAGTCGTTCTGGACGGTGCCACCGATCTTGTCGCGCGGGATCCCTCGCACGTCGGCGAGCGCGATGTAAAAGCAGAGCAAGACGATCGCGGGACCGTTGATGGTCATCGACGTGGTGACTTGGTCGAGCGGGATCCCCTCGAACAGCACCTCCATGTCGCGCAAGGTGTCGACCGCGACGCCGCACATACCGACCTCGCCGAGCGAGCGCGGAGAATCCGAGTCGTAGCCCATGAGCGTGGGAAAATCGAAGGCGGTGGAGAGTCCGGTCTGTCCTTGGGCGAGTAGATACTTGAAGCGCACGTTGGTCTGCTCGGGAGTCCCGAAGCCCGCGAACATGCGCATCGTCCAGAGGCGGCTCCGGTACATCGTGGGCTGCACGCCGCGCGTGTACGGATACTCGCCGGGCAGGCCGAGCTCTTTCATGTAGTCTACACGCACGTCTGCAGGCGTTAGGATGTCCCTGCTCTCCATGTCGCTCCACGTCGTGAAGCACGGTTGTCGAGGCGGGAGCTTTGCCTCCGATTTGGCTACGGTGCCCTTCTGCCAGGCGTCCCTCGCGGCGCGGAGAACTGCCAACTCTGCGGGCTCTTCACCAAGCGCAGAGTAATCGCCTGAGTCGTTCGCCGTGTGCGCGGGACTTGGGATAGTGGGCTGCGCCATACCTAGTATTTAGCGCTCTTGGTCGAGATCCCCAAGGGCCTCGAACGGACGTTCGATCAGTCCCATCGCCACGCCGTCACGAGGACGAGGACGCTTGACGCCGAAACGAGCGCGATGCCCCAAATCGTGCGTCGGCGTGGGGGCGCGAATGGCCCGTCGTCAGGGAGTGGCTGGGCCGTCGCCTCCTGCTCATCCTTCGCAAGGAGCCGCGCGATCCACGCAAGCGCGGGCTCTCGGTCTGCTGCGGGCACCACGATTTGCGCAGGTGAGTAGGGGACGAACGGCCCGAAGAGCGCCGTGAGCGAGGCGCCGCCGACCGACGCGTTCAGCCCCGCCTCCCGCATCGCCGCGCGCACGGCGTGAACGGCAGCCAGTCGTCGGTCCTCCCAAACGACGCAGCGCTCGCCTAGCTCCGAAGCGCGCCACGCGACGACGACGTCGAACGCGATCGCCGTGCACAGCGCGACGGTGCCGCCCAGCGCGACCCCAAGAGTCCCGCATGCGCTCGTCGCGGCGGTCCACGCGAGGATGAAGAGCACCGACGGAACCCACGCTCGGTCGATCGCCGCGCGGCCGTCCGCTCCATTCGCGCCGCCCGCGCGCGTCATGAGTCGCTGCAGCTCCGCGGGTCTGTGGATGATCCGCGCGACGACGTAGTTGACTACGCAAGCAATTGCGAACGTGAGCACGACACCGCCGATGCCGTCGAGACCAGGCACGTTCGTGTGGCGTGCGAGCGCCACGGCTCCGGTCGTGATCGCGATGGACTGTAGCGTTCCGGTGGGGATCGCGATCACGGGTTTGACGAGCAGCTGTCTGAGCGACCGATACGGTCCCTCCGCGCGAGGCGACGTGCGCGACCGCGCAGGTCTGGCCGCAAGAAGGGCGAAGACCGAGGCGGCGACCATCACCGCGATCGATGCGAGGACGAGTGGGAGCCGTGACGTGTTGGCCTCGTGCAGGCTCGTCGTGTTGGGTGCGCTGCGCGTGGGAAGCAGTCCCAAGACGCTCGCACGTACCGCTCCTGTCGCAGACAAAATGGCGAGACCGTTGGCGAGTCCCTGTGAGCTGATCCAGCGAGCGACCAACGCCGTGACCGCCACGCCTCCCAACATCGACAGGCAGAACAGACCGCGAAACGCCCAGCCGGGGTCGTGTACGAAAGGATTCGAGTCGCTGAACGGACCCACGCTCGCGCCTTCGATCGCGAGCGACATGCCGAACGCTTGGAGCGCGCCGAAGATCGTCGCGAGCACCCAGGCCGCGCGCTCGAGCTTGCTGCGACCCGCCGGATTGTCGTGGCGCAAGCGGGAGAGGGAAGGCACAAGGAACGCAACGACCTCGACCAGGACGTAAGCACTGATGATCGGCGTCACGCCGAGCGCGAACACACTCACGAGATCGGTGGCGGAGATCGAGAGCGGCGGAGACGACACCCCCGGCGGCGCGATCACCACGAGCGCGAGGGCAAGCGGAGCACCAATCGTAATCGCGAGCGCCCGCGCCCGCGACGTGCTCATCGGTCAGCTCTTCGCTGTGTCCGCTTTGGACGCGGAGGCCTTGTTGCGCAGGAACATCATCACGCCGTACGCGACCGCGAGGCCCACGATGCCGATCACGATCAGCCCGAGCTTTGCCTTGACCGCCTTGACCACGCCTTCGGGGTCGTTCGCGTTGATCAGCTCCGGCGTGATCACTTGCGCGCCGTAGAGCGAGAGGATGGTGCACCAGATGCCCGCGCCGAGGCCCGTCGCGAGGCTGAATTTGCCGAACGGCATTTTCAGTATCCCGGCCGGGATGGATACGAGGTGCCGCACGACCGGCAGCAGCCGCGCGAAGAAGATCCCGCCCGCTCCGAAGTGGTTCACCCACGCCTGCGCCGCGTCGATGTTGGCGGGCTTGAGGAGCACGTACTTGCCGAAGCGATTCACGAACGGCAGGCCGAGCCACCTGCTGGCCCAGTAGCTCACCGCCGATCCGAAGTAGCTCCCGAGGGTCCCCGCGACGATGACGCCCGCCATGCTCAGCTGCCCTTGCGCTGCGAAGTACGCGGCGGGAGGCATCACGATCTCGCTAGGAACAGGCACGATCGAACTCTCGAGCGCCATCAGCAAAAACACGCCCAGGTAGCCCCAGTTTTGGACCCACGAGAACCAGACCTCGAGCAAGTGGTGCATGGGGCGCGTGCATATCCCCGATGCGGCGCGCGGTCTACTCCCTGCGCGCCCGTCGCACGATCACTCGTCGTTCTTCTTCATGTCGTCGACCTCTCTCTTGAGGTTGACCTCGGGCTTGGTCGCCTCTTCGGCGGCGCTCGCGAGCCTCTGCGCGTCGGCCACGGCCTTGCGGATGTCGCCGGCGGGGAGGGTGGGGTCCTCGCCGAGCTTGCGTAGATGAGCGAGCTCTTTGCTGAGGTCCAGCGCGGGGTGCGTGGAATCGTCGCCGACGATACCCGCTGCGGCGCGCTTCATCTCGGCGAGCTCTTTGCGGATGTCCAAGGCGGGCTGAGTGGGGTCGTCGTAACCGAGGCCGGTGAGATCGACGGGAGGCTTGAATTTAGGCGGTGGCGCGGCGAGGGTGCTCGAAGGAGCAGGCGATGCTTCTGTCGCCGCCGCCGCGCGCTCTTGTGTGTGCTCGTCCTCGATGCGAATCAACACCGCCGTGATGTTGTCCTCGCCGCCGTGGTCGTTGGCGATCTCGATCAGCTTGCGACACGACTCACGGATGTCAGGGCTCGAGCCGATGATGCGCTCGATTTCGTCGTCTTGGATCATCCCAGACAAGCCGTCCGAGCAGAGCACGTACGTGTCGCCGGGCTTCGACTCGTCGTGCTGCAGGTCCACCATGACTTGGTCTTGCATGCCGAGCGCGCGCGTAATGACGTTCTTCGGAAGCTCTCGGCGCTGCTCCTCGGTGAGGTCTGGCATCGCGAGCACGTAGTCGTTGAAGAGCGAGTGGTCCCGCGTGAGAAGCTGGATCTTGCCGTCGCGGACGCGATAGCAGCGGGAGTCGCCCACGTGGCCGATGTACATGCGGTTCTTGCGCGGGCTGTACATCGCGCCGACCACCGTCGTCCCCATGCCGTGAAACTCGCGCGATCGCGTGCTGCGCTCGAAAATTTGGCGGTTCGCGACGCGAATGCCCGTGAGCAAGCGGTTCTCTTCCTCGGACAGGTTGGTGTCGAAGTGAAACGGCCACGTCACGTCTTCGTTGGCGGTTGACCGGAAGAACTCGCTGATCGTCTCGGTGGCGAGCTTCGACGCCACGTCGCCCGCTCGGTGTCCGCCCATGCCGTCGGCCACGACGAACAAGTCGAACTCCTTGAGGACGACGAAAGAATCTTCGTTATGTTCTCGCTGGAGTCCGACGTCTGTCAGACCCACTGCGATGGCTCGCATCAACGAAGTAACTCCATCCGGAAAAGAGGGGGAAGAACTGTCACGAGCAACGGTTGCTCGGTTTGGGATTCATAGGAGGATTTCACTACGCACCGAGGGTGTCAAGCGCACAACGAGAGTCGTGTCCGTTACAGCTCGAGGATGTCCTTCTCTTTATGAGCAACCATCGCATCGACTTGCTTGCTCCCGTCAGCGACCGACTCCTCCGCCTTCTTCTTGCTGCGGTCTACCTCGTCGGCGCTCGCTTCTCCGTCGGTCTCGATCTGCGAGAGCATGTCGAGCGCGTCGTGGCGCGCCTTGCGAATCGTGACCTTGCACTCCTCGCCGTACTTCTTGCCGATCTTGACGAACTCCTTGCGACGCTCTTCGGTGAGCGGCGGGAGCGGGATGCGGATGATGTCGCCGTCCGTCTGCGGGTTCAGACCGAGGTCGCTCTCTCTCAGCGCTTTCTCCACGGCCTTCATCGAGGTCTTGTCCCACGGCTTGACCGTGAGGAGGCGCGCCTCGGGCACGTTGATGTGCGCCATCTGCGAGAGCGGCGTCATCGTGCCGTAGTAATCCACGCGAATCCCGTCGAGGAGGTTCGGGTTGGCGCGGCCGGCGCGTAGCTTGCCGAGGTCGCGCTTGAGGACCTCGTGCGCCTTGGAGATGGAAGTGAGGAGCTCTTTGTGAACGTCGTCCAACATGACGGGCGGCACCTTACCGCGCGATCACGGGTCGTCAACGATGCTTCGCTCTGTGTTATTCGATCGTGGTGCGGACTCTCTTGATCGCTGGCGCCATCGCGCTCTGTTCCTGTGGGTCGTGTGACCACGCCGAAGCGCCACCGCCCGCGAGCGTGCCTGCGGAGTCGGCGGTCCCCGCGCCGCCCAACGTACTCGCCGAGCTGGCGTTCTCCACGCCCGACGAGACGTGGAAGGCCGCGCAGGCGTTGGTCGGCGGCCCGGCGATGCTCGCGCCGCCGACCGTCGGGGGTCTCTTCGTTGGGGGCGATGCGATCGCCGCAGACAAAATCGACACCAAGCTGCCCGTGTTCGGGCTCGTCGTCGGAAACAAAGACGGCATTCGCGTCGTGTGGTGCGCACACGCCAAGGCCAACTCGCTGCCTGCGTTGAAGCGAACGCTCGCCGAGTCGGACACTGCCAAGTTCAAAGTCGCGGGGAGCGAACAATCGATCGAGGTGCTCGAGCCACGTGGGTCGGACAAGCGAGTGATCGGGCTTGCCCATGGTGATTTCGTGGTGTTCGCGTCGTCGCGCGAAGACCTCGTGGCCTTCGGTCCTTACGCCTACCGAACGTTGCCGCAGAAGCCCATCGGGAAGCCGGCGCTGCACGCAAGCCTCGGACACGACGTGCTCGCCGGGGTCGTTCACGAGTGGATCGCAAAAGAGAGCTTCGCCGTGCACCAACAGCTCTCTACTTTCGACGACGAGCTGCGAAAAGATCACGGCGGTCGACCTCCGGACTTCGGCGACCCGCGCGCTCTCATCGCAGTGATCGACCGATGGTCTTCGGGGACGAACGACGCCGTCACCGACATGGATCACGCAGAGCTCGACGCAGACCTCGACGCGAATGGCCTGCGTGGGACATTGACCCTCTCCCCGCCGAAGAAGGAGGGCGCGGCACGTACTCTCGTCTCGACCATGCACCCCGGTGATGCCGCGCCGCTGCTCGACGCCGCGCAGGGATTAGTCTTCACGGCACTCGTGCGATCGGACGTAGACGAGCGTGCTGCGAACGGGGCGGGTGTCGCGGACACACTTCGTGCGGTCGCCGGCGCCAAGCTGCCCGCGGCCGATGACAAGAAGCTGACTGCGGCGCTGGACACGTTCGGCAAGACGCGCGGCGACTACTTCATCCTCGGCGCGGTCTTCAAGGCGACCACGCGCGGACTCGCGCTCGTGACGCACGTCGCGGACGACACGAAGGCCGCGCAATCTCTCGGTGTCATGGTCGATCAGATCACGCACCCGCCGTTCTACGATCCGATCCGTGCGGCGCTCTCGATCGCGAGCAACAAGACCGCCGCCAAGGACCTCGGCGCGCTCGGTCAAGGCAAGCTCCTGACGTTCACGCGCGACACGAACGACCTCTTCGGGCCCACACTCGAGATCGGGTACGGCGCGAAATCCGGCGTCGCTGGCGTAGGTATTGGCAACGACGCGCCGGCGCTGCTGGTCACGGCGACCGCGCCCGAGCACAAGCTCTCGGAAGACGCGCACGCCAAAGCCGCCATCGACAAGCTCGGACGCGACTGCACCATCGCCGCCGTACTGGTCCCAGGCATGCTCACCGCGCAGCAGGGGAATGAGCCGATCGTCGTGGGGTGGGGCAAGCGCGGGGACGACGCATTCTTGAGCGTCGACGCCGGCGCAAACGCCGTGCGACAGCTCTTCATCCAGATGGCCACGTTCGGAAAATGATCTCCGGCGCGCGCGTGGCTGCGAATCGAGGCGCCGGGTGGACCTGAGCTACCTCGCGCTGCCGATCTTCCAGCGCGCGCTGCTCGCGGGCTCGATCGTGGCTGCATTGCTCGCGCTGCTCGGCGTGCTCGTCACGGCGCGCGGGCTCGCGTTCTTGGGAGACGGCCTCTCTCATGCGGCGTTCGGGGGCATCGCGCTCGGCATGTTCTTGGGCGCCTCGTCGCCGCTGCTCGTGGCGATACCGTTCACCGCGCTCGCCGCGGTCGCGATCGGCGCGCTCCGGCGCAAGGGACTTCGCAGTGACGTCGCGATGGCCGCGATCTTCGCCGTTTGCTTCGCACTTGGAGTGATCTTGCTGCGCAAGGCGCGCCGCACGCAGGGGACTTTCGATCCCGAGGCGCTCTTGTTCGGCAACATCCTGTTGGTCGGTGAGGACGACCTGTACGTCGTGCTCGGCATCGCCGTGGTCACAGTCGTGTTGATGGTCGCGACATGGACACGCGTCGCCTACGCGACGTTCGATGAAGAGCTTGCGCGCCTCTCGGGCATCGAGGTCGGCTGGCTCGAGAGCGCACTGCTCGGGCTGCTCGCCGCCGTGGTGGTCGCCGCGATTCGCCTCGCCGGCGTCGTCTTGGTGAGCGCGTTCCTCGTCATCCCCGCGGCGGCTGGGCGCATCGTGGGGCGTTCGCTCGGCGGAGTGGTGGGCTGGGCGATGACGGCTGGGGTCGTGGGCGTCCTTCTCGGTTTCGTCGTCGCGCATGCGCTGGAGTGGCCGGAAGGAGCCGCCATCGTTATCGTGCTGGCGTTCTTGCTCTCGCTCTCGGTCGCCGTGAAGCGCCTCCGACGCTGACACCCAGACGAAGTTGCATTGGCCCCCATCGGCGTGGGACACTCCCGCCTGGAACGTCGAGGATTGGCGTTCGTCTTCGAGGCGAAAATGGCAGCGAAAATGTCGATCAAGTTGGTCCAGCGGACCTTGGGCGTGACGCTCTTTCTCTTCGTCGGTTGGGTGACGAGCGCCGGATGTGGCCGCTCGAACCTCGACGACTACTCCTCCACCAACGGCGACGCTGGCCAGGATACTGGGCTCGATTCGTCCGTCGACGGCGGCAGCTGCAATCCGGCGAACTGTCCTTCCGGCTGCTGCAACGAAAAAGGAAAGTGCGTCGGCGGCACCGATTTCCAAGCATGCGGCGGCAAAGGCCAAACGTGCCAAGACTGCAAGGCCGACAACTTCGACCACTGCGATCCCTCGCTTCACGCATGCGCGACGGACACTCAGGAGTGCAACGCACTGACCTGCCCAACGGGTTGCTGCTCGACGATCAACGGCAAGCCCACTTGCATCTCGGGCGTCAGCTCGGGCGCGTGCGGGTCGGGTGGCCAGGCGTGTGCAGACTGCACGCAGTCGGGCCAGCTCTGTGATGCGACCACGCACCAGTGCCAGAACTCGCAGTGCGGCCCGAACAACTGCAAGGGCTGCTGTGCGGGCGGCGTGTGCCTCGGCGGCAGCGACAACGGCGCGTGCGGCATCGCGGGTGGGGCTTGCGCGGCGTGTGCGAGCAACAGCTCCTGCAACCCACAAAACGGCAAGTGCGAAGGCCCTCCTCCGCAGAAGTGCACGCCGCAGAACTGCCCGAACGGCTGCTGCACGTTCGACACGTGCGTTGCAGGCGTTTCCGACACGCAATGCGGGACCTCGGCCGCCAACTGCCAGGATTGTACGAATCAGTCTCAAGTCTGTGCGGGCGGCAAGTGCATCCCGCCCATGCAGCAGTGCAACGCGCAGAACTGCGTGGGCTGCTGCCAGAACAACGTGTGCTTCGCCGGCTTCTTGGACTCGCGCTGCGGCTCCAACGGCGCCTCGTGCTCGGACTGCTCGTCGACCATGAGCACGTGCAACACGCAGTCGACGCCGCGCGTCTGCACCAACCAGCAGACGAGTTGCCCCGCGGCCTACGGCAGCTGCCCGAACAACGCGTCCACCCCCCCGCTCAGCGTGCAGACGGGCGTATGCTCGGCCAACGATCTGCTGGACGCGAAGAACGCGTGCAAGACCGGATTCAACAGCGCCTCTTGCCAGAACTTTTTCACGACCATCTCGTCGATCAACGCTTCGTGCTTCAAATGTCTCTCGCCGTTCGAATTCGACCTGCAAGCGGGCACCGGCATCTACAACTGCGTTGCCGCGTTCGTGAGCGCGAACTGCGATCACTCGACCGGCTGTGCGATCGACTGCGTGGACACGAGCTGCAACCAGTGTCCCAGCATGACCAAGTCCTCGTGTCAGACCCAGGTGCGCGGCAACGGCGGCCAGTGCACGAGCTACTTTCAGCAGACCGCCTGCGTGCTGCCGTCGCTCTTCAACGGTCCGGGTTCGTTCTGCGGGCCGC
>JAYVYD010000116.1:0-5272 GCA_043784605.1 Myxococcales bacterium
TGCGAGGTCGTCATGAGCGCGTCGAGGTCCGTCTGCAGCGCGGCCAGGTCGAGGCTCTTGAACTCCTTCGCGTAGTTGAACTCCTCGCCCATGGGATCGGCCTGGGGAGACCTTTGCTGGAGAACCTTCAGATTCAATTGATTCGGCCACCAGTGTTGGTTCGCCGTGGTCGCGGTCGCGTTGCGCGAGCCAGCTCCGTGCATCACGGGGCACTTGGCTTCGCGCTTGTTGTTGTCTTCGATGCTCATGTCTGCTCCTCGCAGGTAGTTAGTTAGCTAGCTAGGTAGTGGGTCAGCGGGTGGAGGATCTCCATCGCGATCGAGGGTCAAGGTACAGCGCTCTGGACCCGTGAGCCAATCGATTGATGCGATGCTATCGATAGCGTGACACTATCGAGCGATGCCTAGGGAAAGCACCGAGTGAGCGCAGGGCCGCATCCGTTCACGCTTCGGCAGCTGCAGTACGTCGTCGCGGTCGCAGACGAGCTGTCGTTCCATCGCGCCGCTGCGCGTTGTCACGTGTCGCAGCCGACGCTGAGCGCGCAGCTCGCGCAGGTGGAAGGCGCCCTCGGCGTGAGTCTGTTCGAGCGCAGCCATAGGAAGGTGCTCGTGACCGCGGCGGGTCGCGACGTCGTGGAGAGAGCGCGACGACTGCTCCTCCACGCCGATGAGATCGTCCACGCGACGCAGCGGATCAGCGATCCCTTCTCCGGCACGATTCGCCTCGGCGTCATCCCGACGATCTCTCCTTACCTTCTCCCGTCGACGACGCCGACACTGCGCAAGAAAATGCCACATCTGCGCATCGCATGGGTCGAGGAAAAGACCGACGTGCTCGTCCGCAAACTGCGGGACGGAGAGCTGGAGGGGGCGGTCCTCGCGCTCGAAGCCGACGTCGGCGACGTCGTGCGAAAAGTGATCGCGAAGGATCCCTTCATGGTGGTGATGCCGGTGGGTCACGCGCTGGCGGCGAAGAAGACGCCCGTCGCGCAGGCGGAGCTACGGGGTGAGGAGCTGCTGCTCTTGGACGAGGGGCACTGCTTCCGTGTCCAGGCGCTCGAGGCATGCGGCACCGCGCGCGTACGCGAGGGTGAGTTTCGTGCGACGAGCCTGTCGACGCTCGTGCAAATGGTGGCAGGTGGCGCCGGTATCACGCTGCTGCCCGCACTCGCCGTGGACGCTGAAGCGCGACGCGCGCGACTTCACGTGCGACCGCTCGGAGGACCGGGGGCGCACAGAACGATCGCGCTGATCTGGCGCAAGAACTCGGCCGTCGAGCTCACGCTGCGAGCCGTGGCTACTGCTCTACGTGAGGCCTATCCATCATCGCGCGCCAAGTGAGGATTCACTCTCGGCACAATGCTGTAAGCGTCAGTTCGGTGGCGGTGCCGTGGCGACACTCACGCCAGGTGTCGCGAGCCACTGGAAGTTGTCGATCAGCACGGTCGAATCGAACTTCGCGTTGCCCGCGTCCCAAATCGCGAAGCGCACGGTGATGATCGTTCCGCCTGCCGCGGGCGCTTGAGAGCGGAGCCATCGGGTCGCTCCTCCGGGGCCGATGCTGTTGTGCCAGACGTCGAAGCCAGTGCCGACGAGGTCCGTGAGACCGAGCGGGCAATACGGCATGGGAAGGGCAGGGCATGGGCCTCCGCCGGTCTTGCAGTTCGACGCGAAGCGCTGCGGCGAGGCAGGATCGCAGACATCGAAGAAGCCGATGTTGACGCTCACCGGGTGATTCGCGCCGTCGAACGAGATGTTGCCGAACTGCGAGCCGTTCGGAACGTACGAACCGCTCGGAGCCGGGTTGACGAGCGCGACGAACTCGTCGTTCCACCCAGACTTGTCGCAGACGTAGTCCGGGAACTCGAACGAGTGAAACTTGAAATCGAAGGAGTAGCCGGTCGCGTTCGTGGGGACGCGAATCTTGAGCTCCAGGGCGATGTCGTCGAAGATCGTGTTCACGATCGGGCACGACGGATCATTCTGTGGAAAGCCGGTCGGCGGTTTGGCGACTTGATTGGTGATGCACGAGACGGCGTTGCAAGCGCCAGGGTCGCCCACTGCGCGCGCGTGGCCGCTCGAGAGCGCGAGGAGGTTCGTGCCTGCGCGAGTCTTGACGTTGGCACCCCAGCTGGACTTGATGCCAACCTGCAATCCGGGCGTCGAGTTGGGCGCTCCGTCCGCGCGCACGTAGGCCGCAGAGATGACGCCGTACTTTCGATCCGTGTCGGTCGCGGTGCGGCAAAGCTCGATGGACTTCGCGCCGTCCTTCGGATCGACGCTGCCCAACGCCAGGCTCGTGTCGCACGGTTGCGCCGAGTCCCCCGGCGTTCCACTGCAGTCCTCGTCACCCCAAGTGGGCGCGCCGCCATCGCTCGTGTGAAGCACGTCGATCGCGCCGGGGTTCACGTTGGGATCGCAGTCGTTGCAGTCTCCCTGGGCCGGCGTCCAACCGTCCTTGTCCATGTCGGCGTTCACGTCGGTGACGCTGCACGAGCCGTTGCTGCTCCCGGAGTCTTTGCTCGGGAACGGGTTCGAGCCATCCGGAGCGGTGCTGCTTCCTGCGTCGCCTGCGTCATCGTCGAACGTGCTTGGCTTGGAGGAAGAACACGCGCCGAGCGCAGCGACGCACATCAGAGGAGGAACGATTCGTGACCAGCGCTTGCTCATAGGGGGGCGATCTCCAGAAGCGCGCAGATGACCACGACGTCGATCCATAGAGAAGGACAACGTGTGACGATTGGGAGAACCTAATGCTCTCCGGTCTTGCTCGCGTCCACGAACGTCGCGCCGGTCACTTCGGTGCGTCCCAGCTCGGCTGGCAACCCGAGGTCTGCGCCGCTGCGGCTGGCGCCCGGTTCACGAAGCGCTTCCTCGGCGACCTCGAGATATACGGCTAATTTATGGGCGTCCGCGATCACGACGTCGATGTGGCGGAGGCGCGTGCCCCCGAGCGCGAAGTGCCACTTGAGCGCGGTCATCATCGCGTTCGCGCACGTCTCGATCGTCACGCGCTCCTTGCCAGTGCCGAGCGCGGGAACGGCGAGCGACCTGTGACCCAGCTCGTCGGCCACGAGCAGCACTCGCTGCGTCGCGCGGCCGATGCACGACGCTTCGTTCCACGCGCTCACGGCGTGCAGGACGTGCTTGGCGGCGAGTGTCCCCGCGGTGGTCGCGATGCACTCTCCGAGCGGCTGCTCTCCGCGCACGCGCGCCTCGTCCTCGATCACGTCGCCGCCCTTCTTGCGGATGGCGTCACCGGTGCCGCTGCGCATCTTCATCTGGTAGTTCGCGCTGCACACGATGGCGTCGGCGCGAGCCTCGGCGATGTCGCCCGCGCGGAACGTGACGGTGCACTCGCCCACGCGGAACGTGTGGCGGTCCACGTACACGAAGCCGCCGCGTCGCGACTCCACGGCGTTCGCGATGATGCCGAACTGCCGAGCGAGATCCGACATCTCGCGCGGTCGCTCTCGATCGTCTTTGCTGAGCATGGCGCGCAAGAGGTGCTGAAAGTAGGCCTCCGCGCTCGTCTTGGGCGCGGGCATCGTCGGAGGGGTGACGTCGTCGAGGACTCCGCTCACGTGCTCGTAGGGTGGCCGCCCATAGCGAAGATCGCACGCGGTCGCGCCGGCGCCCCACACGTCCGTTCGCCGCGTCGCCTCTCCATTCTTGAGTTGCTCGGGCGACATGAAACGAAGGGTGCCGCTTATTTCATTCGTGTGAGTCTCTCGACCCACGGCAACGCCGAAGTCGCCAAGCCGCACGCCCGTGGCCGGCGACCCGAACAGGTTCGACGGCTTCATGTCGCGGTGGATGACGCCCGCTTGATGCGCGGCGTACAGCGCTTGGCAGGCCTGTCGCATCGCGGTGCACACGAACCACAGCGGCAGCCCCACGCCGAGCGACGCGCGTCGTCGGCGGTCGAGCTCGGCGAGATCGATCCCGTCGACGTACTCTTGCACCATGTACGGGATGCCCTCGTGGACGCCCGCGTCGATCGCGCGCACGACGCGCGGGTCCGTGATGCGCGCCATGAGCCGCGCCTCTTCGATGACCCGCTGAGCGAGCTTCTCACCGACAGTGGCGGTCCCCACTGCGGCCGCCTTGATCGTCTTGAAGATGACGGGCACGGCGAGCACCGTGTGCTTCGCGAGCCACACCTCGCTCATGCCGCCTTCGCCGAGGAGCCCCCAAATCTCGTAGTCGCGGATGCGCGACGGCAACGCCACTATGGCCTCTTCAGTCGCTTGGCCAAGGGGATCGCGATGCTGCCCTCGGGCTCGCGATCGAGGTGCCCAACGTCGAACGCCGGGTGCTGCATGCTGTTGCTCTTCGCGTCGGCGATGACCATCTGCGTGTCCTCCACCGCCAACAGCGCGAGGCGCAGCGCGCTCTGAAGCTCGCGCACGTTTTCCCAACGATCGATTTTGTCGAACGCGAGCGCCTTGTCGATGACGTTCGCGATGCCGTCGTCGAAGTACCCGTCGACTTCGTGGACCTTGCGGGCGGGCACGGAAGAGGTCGCGACGAGCTGCTCGGGGATGGAACGTGCAGAGTGCACGGGTTGTCCGAGCAGCAGCAAGAAGAGCATCGCGCCCACCGCGTAGACGTCCGCGCGACCGTCGATCTCCTCGTGCCGCCCCGCCGCTTGCTCTGGCGAGAGAAAATCCGGAGTGCCGAGGACGATTCCCTGCTTGGTCGTCAGCCCCGCAATCGGCGCGCCGTTCTCGTCCATGCGGGCCGTCACGTCCATCAGCCGGGCAATGCCGAAGTCGAGCACCTTCACTTGCCCGTCGTCTGTGAGAAAGACGTTGTCGGGCTTGATGTCGCGATGGACCACGCCGGCGTCGTGCGCGGCGTCGAGCACGTCGAGCACTCTGTCGACGACGCCTCCCACGAAGTCCACGCTCAGCCGCTCGGCTTGCCGCTTCTTCTCGAGCGTCGTGCCAACGAGGAGCTCCATGACGAGGAACGTCGCGCCGTCCGTGTGCACGTCGTCGTCCAAGATCCGCACGACGCCCGGGTGGCCGATGCGGTTGGCGATGTAGCCCTCGCGAATGAAGCGCGTACGACTCTCCGGCGTGAGCGACAGCTCAGGGTGCAGCACCTTGATCGCGCACTCGCTCCCGTTGCGGTGGACTCCCAAGTAGACCGCGCCCGTCGAGCCGACGCCGAGCAATCGCTCGAGCCGGTACTTTCCGCGAAGAGACATCCCAACGCGATTCTCTGCGCGCGCGGCGAGCTCGTCCACCACGGGACTCATGCAATCC
>JAYVYD010000117.1:0-25645 GCA_043784605.1 Myxococcales bacterium
ACGACGTACGGCGTGCCGTCCGGCCTCTTGACCAGGTAGCCCTTCGCGACCGCTTCGTCGAAGACCGGGTGCCACGCGTCCGATACGAATGGACAGAAGTAAGAGATCGCCTTGAAACCGTGACTGTGTATCTCGGCAGTTATCTGTTTGACCGTGGAGGTCAGGTTGCCGATCCCGCCGGGGAAGTAGTGCAGAGCGGTGTCGATCGCGGTCGTCGGAACATGCGCCGCGCGGAGGTTCGTCATCTCCGGTGTGCCGATGTTCGCGCGCCGCCGAGGCGCCAAGAGCCAGTCCGCGATCTCGGGCGGGCGCCCCGTGACCTCCGTGAGAGCGCCGACGAGCTTCATCGGATCAGGATCCGCGAAGACCGTCACGTCGAGCTTGCTCTCCGTCGCCTCGAGGCGGAACGCGTCGGGGGCGTCGTCTCCGAGGTGGTAGCGCGTTCGATACGTCGTGTTGAAGAGCACGCCGAAGCCACGCGGGTCCCAGAACCAGGGGATCGGGACGTTCGTCTGCGCTGGCCCCGATGGCGACGGATTCCCCACGCCCACCGGCGTTCCCTCGCCATGACCGAAGCCGCCGTCCTCGACCCACGAGTAGAGGAACTTGCCGCGCTGATCGGTGTAGACGAACCGCTCGCCGAACCCGAGGAAGTGATCGTCCGGGTGCATCGCGAACGCCATGGAGACGCGGTTGATCGTCGTGTCTGCGTTCGGCTTCGGACCTTCGTCGACGGACGCGACCAGGTGAAGCCCGATGCCTTGCGACGTGATGGTGAGCGTCACGTTGGGCTCCGCGAGGCCGGTCGCGAGCTTGACCGTGAGCATGTCGCCCGCCGCGTTGATCGAGGTCACGCGGGACACCTGCGTCCACGGGCCGTCTTCACCGCGGTAGTAGTCCCAGCCCTTCATGATGACGGGCGTCGTGAGGTCCGTGTTGTGCGTGACGGCAAGCGGCGCGTACGCACGCATGGGGTCGGACGGATCCGTGGTGGACCGCGCGTTGCTCGTCTCGAGCAGCACGTTGCCCTGCTTGTCTTTGATGACGAGCGCGAACGGGTTGGACGTCACCTCGACGGTCGCCGTGCCGTCTTTGTTGTTCCAGACGGTGCTCGGGATGATGACGGACGGGGCGACATCTGCGCCGCCGCAGAGACCTCCCATGAACGCGAGGGGTGCCGTCACGAGGACGGCGCGGAAGCTCCAACGACGCAGGCTCATCGTCCGAGTATGTCACGCTTTGGCGATCGACACGCGCACGGCCTCCCCTTCCACGGAGACCTCCGTCGCGCTCGCGGCGGCCTCGCAGACGGCGGTCGCGAGGACTTCCTTGGCGAGCTCGTCTTTGTACTTGGCGAGCATAGCGTCGAGGCGCGGGCCGCCGGACAAACCGAGCGTGATGCGATCGGTGAACTCGAGACCGAGCTCTTTGCGCGCCGCTTGTACCTTGCTCTGTAGCTCTCGCAGAAAGCCTAGCTCGCGCAGCTCGTCGTCGAGCGTGGTCTCGAGGACGATGACTCCCGTGCGATCACCTGCGGCCGCGAAGCCTTCTCGGGTCGTGAACGCGACCTCGACATCCGCGGCTTCGAGTGTGACGCCGTCTACCGTGAGCGCGCCCTTCAGGAGCAGCTCGGCGTGCGCTGAGGCTGCGCGCTCCGGCGACCACTTCGCCATGTCGACCTTCAGCCTCTGCGCCTCCTTGCCCAAGCCCTTCTGGCCGAGCGTCCTGAAGTTGGGTTTGAGCGCCGTGATGACGAACTCCCCTGCCCGCTCACGCTCCACGAAGTGGACGCCGAGCACGTTGAGCTCCTCCTTCATCGCAGAGACGATGCCCGCGAGGTCCTTCTCGAGCGACGGGTCGCTCAAGATGACGTGAGCGGTGCGGAGCGGCTGGCGGACCTTGAGCTTGGCGATGGTGCGCACCTGCAAGCCGAGGCTCACGAGATCGCGCGCGGCCTTCATTTTGCGACTCAGCGACGTATCGATTGACTTGTCATCCACCGCGGGCCAGTCGCACAGGTGCACGCTCTCGGGCACCTCTGCGCCGAACGCCTTGCGGGCGAGGTTCTGGTGCATGACCTCCGCGGTGTATGGGACGAACGGCGCGATCACACGGCTGAGCGTAACGAGGCACTTGTAGAGCGTGTCGTACGCTGCGCGCTTGTCGCCATCCCAACCGCTCCGCCAAAAACGATCGCGGCTTCGCCGTACGTACCAGTTGGAGAGCGCGTCCACGAGCGCGACGAGGCGCTGCGTTGCTGCGTACACGTCGTAGCCGTCGAGGTCCTTCGTGACGGACGCGACGCACTGCTGCAGCTCGCTCTCGATCCACCGATCGAGCTCGCTCGGTACGGCAGCGACGCTCGGTGGCTTTGCCGGGTCGTACCCGTCGATGTTCGCGTAGATCGTGAAGAACGCGTACGTGTTACGCAGCTTCACCAAGAACTCTTTCTGGAGTGAGCGCACGTTGGCGAGCGAGTGGCGCGTGTTGGACCACGGCGGGCTCGACGCGAAGAAGAACCAGCGGAACGCGTCCGACCCAGGCGCGGGCGTGGAAGGATCGACGAGGGTCACGCGCTCGTTCTTCGGCAAGCGCGGCACTTCGGCGACCATGACGTTCGTCTTCGTCGTGCACTGCACCTCGAGCTCTTTCTGATCGTCCGGGTGCATGACGACGACACGGCGGCGCAGGCCTTTTTGAGCGAGGACCTCGATCGTGAGTGATGCTCCGTTCGTGCCGCGCGCCTCCACCTTGGCGCCGCCTTGGATGTCGAGGCCGTCGAGATCCTCCTGCGCGACGAAGGCCTTGCCGCGGGCGACGCTGCCGTCCATCACCGCGAAGTCCATCTTCACTTGCCCGTAGACGATGTCCGGTGGCGTGTAGTTGCCGCGGCTCTTGCTCTCCTTGCGACCCTCTTTGTCGCCGACGTGCCCGAGCACGACGCACGTCTTGTATGGGTGTGGCAGCGCGGCCGGCAGTTCGTATTTCGCGCAAGCCTTCTCGTCGAAGACCATCGTGGAGATCATGAGCAGCGAGTAGAACCAGCCGCGCGTCTGATCGATCGCCTCGCAGATGAAGTCCGCGGGGAAGTTGGAGCGGAGCTTCTCGTCGGACCCCAGCACGTGCGGAAAGCCCCACTGCGCGAACGGCATGCAGCCGGAGTCGAACCAGCAGTCGATGACCTCGGTCACGCGTCGCATGGTGGCACCGCACGTGGGGCACGGGAACGTGACCGCGTCGATCCACGGCTTGTGGACGATCAAATGCTCGTTGAGAGTCGGATTGGCTTTTTTTGCGGCGTGAAAGTGATCGAACGCCTTCGGGTTGCGTTGCTCGATCTCGGCCGTGCTCGTGGGCGCGTGCTTGTGCTCGGCGTCCTTTTCACAGACCCAGACGTTGAGCGGCGTTCCCCAGTACCGCTCGCGCGAGAGCGCCCAGTCGACGTTGTTCGCGAGGAAGTCGCCCATGCGGCCTTCCTTGATGTGCTCGGGCATCCAGTGGACGCTCTTGTTGTTCTCTATCGCGCGACCGATCTGGTCGGTCGTGCGGATGTACCAAGCCGGACGCGCGTACTGGATGAGCGGGTCTTGATCGGCGCGCACGCAGAACGGGTACTCGTGGCGGTACTGCTCTGCGAACACGAGCGCGCCGCGCTCTTTGAGCTCGTGCTGGAGATCCTTGTCGCAGTCCTTTACCCACCGCCCCGCGTACTTCGGACCCATCTCGTCAATGAAGCTGCCGTCGGGTTTCACGGCGCAAAATAGCGGCAGTTGCACGTCTTTGTAGAGTGCAGCTTGTTTCTTTTGCGCGTCGAAGTCGTCTTCGCCGAACGCGGGCGCGACGTGCACGATGCCCGTGCCCGTGTCCAACGTGACGAAGTCCGCGGCGATGACGCTCCACACGACTGCGACGTCCTTGCCTTCGTCGGCGAAGAGAGCGAACGGCGGAATGTACTTCTTTCCGACGAGCGCGCTGCCCTTGAACGTCTCTGTGATCTCCAGCGGCGTCTTGAGCTTTTTCTCGAGCGCCTCTCGAAGCGCGGCGGCGATGATCAGCTGCCGCTCGCCGTGCGTCACCTTGACGTAGTCGACGTCCGACTTGATGGCCGCGTACATGTTGGACGACAAGGTCCACGGCGTGGTCGTCCACACCAACAGGCTTGTTTTTGGGTCGTCCACGAGATCGAACGCGACGTACACGCTCGGGTCGTCCACCGTTTTGTATCCCTGCCCCACCTCTGCGGCGCTGAGCGCGGTGCCGCCCTGTGCCCACCACCAGACGACTTTGTGTCCTTGATAGAGCAGGCCCTTGTTGAACAGCTCACCGAGCGCCCACCACACGCTCTCGACGTAGCTCTTGTGGTAGGTGACGTAGGCGTCGTTGGTGTCGACCCAGAAGGCGATCTTGTCGGTGAGTTCTTCCCACTCCTTCGTGTATCGAAACACCGAGTCGATGCACTTGGCGATGAACGGCTCGACGCCGTACGCCTCGATCGCGGCCTTGCCGTGGATGCGGAGCTCTTTCTCCACCTCGACCTCGACGGGGAGACCGTGCGTGTCCCAGCCCGCTTTTCGGCCGACGAAGTAGCCGCGCATCGTCTTGTAGCGCGGGAAAATGTCCTTCATCACGCGCGTGAGCACGTGCCCGTTGTGCGGTAGGCCGTTCGCTGTCGGGGGTCCCTCGTAGAAGACGAACGTCGGCTTGCCTGCCCGAAGCGCAAGTGACTTCTGGAAGATGGCCCGCTCCTTCCAGAAGGCGAGGATGGACTCTTCCTGCCGCGGAAAATCGAGAGCGGAGTCGACCTTATCGAACACGGACATGAGACCTCGATATCACGGACCGACGCGTATTGGCCGCGAACGTGACAAGGATCCAAGCGGAGTTCGAAGCTTGGCTCAGCGCTTCGCGAGACGCGCCGCGCGACGGCGCTCACCGTCCAATTGAGATGCGCGCACCTCGTCCGAGTCCATGACGAGTCGGGGCACTGGCGTCGGGTTGCGTGAGTCATCGATGGCGACGAACGTGAGCCACGCGCTCACGCACGGCCAGCGCCGCCCCGTGCACGAGTCCTCGCCACCGACGACGACCCCGATCTCCATCGAGGTGTTGAACGTCGCGAGCACCTGCGCGTGCAAGCGAACGACCTCACCCACTCGCACCGGCTTCTCGAATTTCAAGTCGTCCACGAAGGCGGTCACGGCGATATGACCCGAGTGACGTTGGGCGCAGATCGCGGCGCACAGATCCACCCAAGCCATGATCTGACCGCCGAAGACGTTGCCCAACGCGTTAGCGTGCTGCGGCAGCACGTACTCGGTCATCTCCGTGCGAGAGGCTGACTGCGGCTTCGGATCCATCCGCAGAGGATACCTCGCCCATCGCGCAAGCCCCTAGACGACCGTATTGAACCTCGAACGGGCCGTGGTATGCCGCGCGCATGTCCACCATCATGATCTCCGAGCTCGCGTCGCACCTTGGGCAAGAAGTCACGCTGCGCGGGTGGCTCCACAACAAGCGCTCGAGCGGCAAGCTCCACTTTCTCGAGGTGCGCGACGGCTCCGGCACCGCGCAGTGCGTGGTGTTCAAGGGTGACGTCGACGAGGCGACATTCATCGGCGCCGATCACATCCAGCCCGAGTCCACCGTGGAGATCACGGGGGTCGTGAAGGAGCATGGCAAGATCAAGGGGACGTTCGAGATCGGCGTCAAAGGCTGCAAGCTGCTCGCGAGCGTCACGCAGGAGTATCCGCTGAGCGCGAAGAAGCTCGCGGGCGACGTGTTCGGCACCGATTTTTTGATGGACCACCGCCACCTCTGGCTGCGCGCGCCGCGACAGGCCGCCATCCTCAAGGTGCGCCACGCGATCATCAAGGCGGTGCGCGACTTCTTCGACGGACGCGGGTTCACGCTCGTGGACGCGCCCATCTTCACGCCCAACGCATGCGAGGGGACGAGCAACCTCTTCGAGACGGACTATCACGGCGAGGCCGCGTATCTCACGCAGTCGGGACAGCTCTACATGGAGGCCGCTGCCGCCGCGGTCGGCAAGGCATACTGCTTTGGACCGACGTTTCGCGCGGAGAAGTCGAAGACGCGGCGGCACCTCGCCGAGTTTTGGATGGTCGAGCCCGAGGTCGCGTTCATGGATCTCGAAGGCGACATGAAGCTCGCGGAGGACTTCCTCTCGTTCATCGTCGCGCGCGTGCTCGAGACTCGCAAAGAGGAGCTCAAGGTGCTCGAGCGCGACACGAGCAAGCTCGAGAAGGCGACGTCGCCGTTTCCACGCATCACGTACGCGCAAGCGATCGACATCCTCCAGAAGAACGGCCACCCTGAGGCGAAGATCGGCGACGACTTCGGCGGCGACGAAGAGACAGTCATCTCGAGCCAGTTCGATCGGCCGGTCATCGTGCACCGCTACCCGATGAGCCTGAAGGCGTTCTACTTCAAGCGCGACGCCGAGGTCCCCGAGCTCGCGCTCAACATGGACGTGCTCGCGCCCGAGGGCTACGGCGAGATCATCGGCGGCGGCCAACGCGAGGATGACTTCGAGACGCTCGTCAAAGCGATAGAGCACCACAAGCTGCCGCGTGAGGCCTTCGAGTGGTACCTCGACCTGCGTCGCTACGGCACTTTCCCGCACGCGGGCTTCGGGCTCGGCATCGAGCGCACGGTCTCTTGGATCTGCGGGCTGCAACACGTCCGCGAGACCATCCCGTTCCCGCGCATGTTGAACCGACTGTCGCCGTAGATCGAGGTGAGTGAGTGGACCGCGCGCGTCCACGAAAACATTTCATCGAACCTGACCGCGTTGCGACGTTTGCCAGCACGCCAAGCGAGTGAGCTGACGTTTTAGGCTTATTTATGCCGCGGCATGCACTCTGCACTGCGAGAGACCTCAACGTCTTTCCTTTCTTGGAGGTTCGCATGCGCTCGATCATCGGTACGTCGCTCACGCTCGCTCTCGTCGCTACGTCGGCTTGCGGTGGAGACGACAGCACCAATATCCAACTCCCGGGCGATTCGGGCGGAGCCGATACGCTCACGGCCGACGGGGGCAACAAGCCGGACACCGGCGGAAATGACTCCGGCAACCAACCCGACACGATGATCCCCGACTCGGGCATCGTGCCCGATGCAGGCACCTTCACCGTCAAGAACGTCCTTGGGCTCGCGCTCTGGCTCGACGGCACCAAGGGCATCACCCAGAACAACGGCTTTGTCTCCAGGTGGGCGGACCAATCGGGCAACGTCAACGACGCGTTCGAACAGAACGTCAACTTCCAACCGAAGTTCAACGCCGGGGCCATCAACAACGAGCCTGCCTTGCACTTCAAGGCGAGCGCGGGCGGTGGTGGCAACGGCTACGGGAACATGCTGGTCATCGCGGACGCGCCGACGCTCGACTGGAACACCGGCGACTATCTGATCGAGATCGTCGCGCAATACGACAACAACCCCAATAACCCGACGAGCACGATCGGAATCGGCACGTTCTACTCGAAGCAGGAGTACATCCAGCAGCCGCCGTTCTTGAACGCGGGACCCGATCTGTACGGGAACTGGCCGGCGCAGAACGGCAACACCACGAGCTTCGGTAGCTCGGCGGACAACGCGAACTCCGTCGTGAGCGCCAACACCGGCTTCAACGACGGCAAGCCCCGCGTCTTCACCGTTCAGCGCGTCGGCACCGCGTTGAACCTGCGCGTCGACGGCGTGCAGACCGACAGCAAGATGATCGCGTCGATCAACGTCGACAAGAAGGTCAACGCGCGCATCGGCGCGAGCGGGGACGCGAGCTGGCTGCGGCTCGATGGCGACATCGCCGAGATCATCGCCGTCAAAGGGGCGATCACGAGCAACGACCTCGCGGGCATCGAGGACTACCTCAAGACGAAGTACGGTCTGTGATTCGAGCGTAGATGTCCTGCACGTAGGCGTGCGCGCTCTTCTCCCAGGAGGAGTTGCGCCGCATACAGCGCAGGCGGAGCTCTGCGAAGCCGAGGCGATCGGCGTACACGTCGATCGCGTCTTCTAGCGCGACCAAAAGATCGAACACGCTCGGCCGCACCGCGATGAAGCCAGTGCCTTCACTCCGCGCGGTGTTTGCCGGCTCGACGGTGTCGTGCAGTCCGCCGACGTCCGTCACCACCGGGACAGTGCCGTAGCGCATGGCGTAGAGCTGCGTGAGCCCGCACGGCTCGAAGCGCGAAGGCACGACGATGAAGTCGCTGCCGGCGTACACGCGCTGCGCGAGCGCGGAGTCGAACGCGATGCGAACGGCGACGCTCTCCGGAATGCGCATCTGCGCACGACGCAGTGACTCTTCGAGCCGACGGTCCCCGGTGCCGACGATGACGACGTTCGCGCCGCGTAGGGCGATGGCAGAGAGCGTCTCGATAAAGAGATCGATACCCTTCTGATCGGTGAGGCGAGTGACACACCCGAAGAGCGGCGCGTCAGACTCCGCGAGGCCCATCTCCTCTAGCAGCGCGCGCTTGTTCTCCCACTTTCCCTGTCCGAAATCGTGTTCGCCGAATCTCGCCGCAATGCGCGAATCCGTCGCCGGATCGAAGCGATCCTGATCGATCCCGTTGACGAGACCGACCAGCTTGTCTGCGTGCGCGCGCAAGAACCAGTCGAGCCCAAAGCCGTCCGCGGCCGTCTGGATCTCTTCGGCGTACGTGGGGCTCACGGTGGTGACGAGATCAGCGAGCGCGATCGCACCCTTGAGGAGGTTCACCTTCCCTTCGTGCAAGAGAGCGCGCCAGCTCATGAGCTCACGGGGTATGCCTAGCCGGTCGAGTGCTTCGGCGCCGATCGTTCCCTGGTACGCGAGGTTGTGGATGGTGAACACGCTCGGCATCTGCGCCCAGCGCTCACCCATTACGGTGCGCGCGTAGATCACGGCGAGTGCTGCGTGCCAGTCGTGGGCGTGGATGACGTCGAAGCCGTCCGGCCAGAGCCGAGCCGCGATCTCGAGCGCCCCGCGCGACAGCGTTGCGAACCGGACCTCGTTGTCGCCGAAGGTGCCGCTCGCGTCTCCGTAGATGCCGTCGCGGGTACCGAACAAGTAGTCGTTCGCGACCAGGCAAAAGCGCAGGCGTCCTTCGATCTCGGAGATCTCGCAGACGCCGACTTCGCGCACGTCGCCGGGTCCCCAGCCCACGCGCACGGGTACGGTCCCGTACCAGTAGTGGTGAGGTCGATTGAGCGAGGTCGTGCCGTAGAGCGGCGTCACGACGCACACCTCGTGTCCGAGCTGCGCGAGCGCGCGGGACAGGCTCAGCACGACGTCGCCGAGTCCTCCCGAGCGCGCGAACGTCTCGACTTCGGAGGACACCATGAGGATGCGCATCGCAACAGAAGGCAATAGCCGCGCGCGCGCTCGCAGAAAAGAGCAATCTCTATGCGTGCGAAACCGAGTGCACGGCGCTGACGTATTGAAGGTGTGACGCGCGCTCTGACGTTCCTCTCTTTGGTGCTCGCGACGGTCGCGTGCACGCAGCGCGCGAGGCCGGTCGCTGTCGCGGAGGAAACGCCGCCGACTGTCGTCGTCACCCAGGCCGGGGCAACACGCGCGATCTCGATCGTCGAGCTGTTCACGAGCGAAGGCTGCTCGAGCTGTCCGCCCGTGGACGTGATCGTGAACGCGTTGCCCGCGCGCGAGGCAGAGCGCGACGTAATCGTCGTCGCGTGGCACGTGGACTATTGGGACTCGCTGGGTTGGCCCGATCCGTTCGCGACGCGCGAGAACACCGAGCGGCAACGCGCGTACGCGAGCGCACTCCAACAGTCTGGCGTCTACACGCCGGAGGTCGTCCTCGACGGCGCGGAGAGTGGGCGCAGGAATCTAGCGGACGCGATCTCCCACCAGACGACCGCGGCAGCGCCGATGGAGCTCTCGATCCTGAGCGTGACGTCGTCTTCTTTGAACGTGAAATACGCGGCCAAGGGAGTACCCGCTGACGCGCGCGTCGTGTTCGTCGTCGTCGAGAGCGGTCTCGTTCGCACGCCGGACAGAGGAGAGAACAGGGGCCGCACCTTGCGTCACGATCACGTGGCGCGCGCGACCAAAACGACTTCACCACCGAGCGGAGAGGTGACGATCGAGCTCGCGACGACGATCGATCGCTCGCGCTCGGAGCTGATCGCGTTCGTCGAGCAGCCCGCGACGATGCGCAAGCTCGCCGCCGCCCGCGTCCCGCTGCGCTGAACCGATCTAACGCTCGATGCCGTCGCGCGCGCGGCGAAGCTCCAGCGCGAACAGATAGCCGACGTATGCGTCCTTGGCGGTGACCTCACCGGCGCCGCGCGCGGCGCGAACGAGCCGCCGAAACTCGAGGTAGCGGCGACCCTCGAGGCCGAGCAGCAGCACGACGAGCACCGGGTCGCGAGGCGCGTCGGCCGACCCAGCGAGACTCGCCGCAGACGCGAGCACGCGTGTGACGAGTGCCTCGCAGGCACCCACGGCGTCCGGGAAATCCCCCGCGGACAAGAAGCCCTCTACCTTGCGCGCCGCGCCCCTCTCTGCCTCCGGCCAGAGCTCGCTCATCGTGAAGGAGGTGGGCGACTGCGGCGTCACTGTCTCCTGCGTGTGACCCTGCGAAGGCCGACCGAGCGGCGCTGACGACGCAGGCGGAACCGGAGCAGGTGACGAGTCAAGCTTCAGCGGCGAAGGCATTCGAGACGACGGTGGGGTCGCGGTCGGCGTTTGGGCGAGCTCTTGGCCCTTCACGCGCGAGCTGGATCGCTCTGTCGATGGAGACGTGCCCTCTTGCGTCTGCTGGGCAGGCAGGGCCGGCGCGGATGGAGACTTCCGCCCGATCATCGGAGAGCGACGAGGACCTGGAGATTCGGCGAGACCGCGGATCGCCTCGGCGATCCCGAGCTCCTCGGCGTCGATGAGGCCCGGCATCACGGCCTTGTCGCCACGAGGCAGCTCCGCGCGATAGGCGTCGACGACTACGCGCGTGATCTTCTCGAGCCCTTCGAATACGCCGACTCCGTTCGTCGCCACGGTGGGTGTCGACGGCGAGGCGAAGAGGTTGAACCTGCGATCGAGCTCGTCCTCGGCGACCACGTCGGGCACGTCGCGCTTGTTCCACTGAAACGTGTGCGGCGTCTGCGACAGGCTCTTGCCGTGCTCGGCGAGGTTGTTGTTCAAGTCCTCGAGCGACTCTTGATTGGCGTCCATGCGCCCTGGCTGAGAGTCCGCCACGAACACGACGCCGTCGGCGCCCGTGAGCACGAGCTTGCGCGTCGCGGAGAAGTACACCTGGCCCGGCACCGTGAAGAGCTGCAGCCGAACGCTCATCGTGCGGACCTTCGGCACGCGGATCGGGAGGAAGTCGAAATAGAGCGTGCGGTCCGTTGGCGTCGCGAGCGAGACGAGCCTGCCGCGGTGCTCGGGTTTGCTGTTCTCGTGGACCCACTGCAAGCTCGTCGTCTTGCCGCCGAGGCCGGGACCGTAATAGACGATCTTGAAGACGAGCTCGCGCGTCAGCGGGTTGAGCGCGGCCATGGGCGACGGATGTTAGCAGCCCGTGTTACACCTGGACGCGTGGATTTCATCGATCTGCATTCTCATTGGATCGCCGGAATCGACGACGGCGCCAAGACGGTCGAGGCCGGTCTTGCGATGCTCCGGGGCCTGAAAGCCGCCGGATTTGCGACAGTAGTCGCGACGCCGCACATGCGGCCCGGAATGTTCGACAATACCCGCGCAACATTGGAGGAGGCCTACGCACGCATGCTGCCCCACCTCACCGACGACTGCCCCACCGTTCACCTCTCGAGCGAGCACTGGTTCGATGACGTGGTGTTTCGACGTCTCGTCGACGGACAAGCCTTGCCTTACCCCGGCGGTCGCGCGGCCCTCATCGAGTTCAACCCGGACGCGATCCCCCTACGCATCGACGCTCGCTTGATCGACATGCGACGCGGCGGCCTCATCCCCGTGATCGCGCACCCGGAGCGCTACCGGCCCGTGTGGGAGGACGACACGTGCCTCGACCCCATGCTCGACTCTGGCGCCGTGCTCTTGCTCGACCTCTGCTCGATCGTCGGCAAGTACGGGCGCGCAGCGGAGAAGGCCGCGCGCAAGCTGCTGGATGAGGACGCGTACGAAGCCGCCTGCACCGACGTGCATCGCCCCGAGGACCTCGCCGAGGTGACGAGAGCGATCGCGAAGCTCGAGCAGATCGTCGGAAAAGAAGAGCGCGAGCGGCTATTGTCCGCCGGCCCGCGAGCCATTCTCGCGGGAACCATTGCGTGAGCCAAGGATCGGACATGAGCCTCGAAAATAAGATCAGAAACCAGTCCGCGCGCGTCGTCGTGGTGGGCATTGGCTACGTCGGATTGCCGCTCGTCGTCGAGCTGGGGCGGGCGGGCTTTCGAGTGACGGGTTTCGATCACGACGCCACCAAGGTCGAGTCGCTCAACGCGGCGAAGTCGTACATCGAGGACATCAAGTCGGAAGATCTCGAGCCGCACGTGAGAGCCGGCCGCATGGACGCGAGCACCGACGAGAAGGTGATCGCCGAGGCTGACTGCGTGATCTTGTGCGTGCCCACGCCGCTCAAGAAGAGCAAAGATCCGGACATGAGCTACATCGAGGCCTCCGCACAGGCCGTGGCGCGCAACCAGCACGCGGACATGCTCGTGGTGCTCGAGTCCACGACGTACCCAGGCACCACGCGCGACTACCTCGTGACCGCGCTCGAGCAGGGCGGGAAATACTCCGTGGGCAAGGATCTGTTCGTCGCGTTCTCGCCAGAGCGCGTCGACCCGGGCAACGCGAGGTTCGGCACGCGCAACACGCCCAAGGTGCTCGGCGGCGTGACGCCCGCGTGCATGAGCGCGGCGAAGGCGCTCTACGCGCAGCTCGTCGACACGGTGGTCTCCGTCTCGAGCCCAGACGCGGCGGAGATGGTGAAGCTCCTCGAGAACACGTTCCGCGCGGTCAACATCGGGCTCGTCAACGAGTTCGCGCTCATCTGCGAGCGGCTCGGGCTCGACGTGTGGGAGGTGATCGCCGCCGCCTCCACCAAGCCGTTCGGCTACATGCCGTTCTACCCGGGCCCCGGACTCGGCGGACACTGCATCCCCATCGATCCGCTGTACTTGAGCTGGAAAATGCGCGGCCTTAAGATGCCTGCGCGCTTCATCGAGCTCGCCGACATGGTCAACACGGCCATGCCCGAGCACGTCGTCTCGCTCGTCGCGAGCGCGTTGAACGACGACTCCAAGGCGATGAAGGGCGCCAACGTCCTCATCAGCGGCGTCGCCTACAAAAGGAACGTGAGCGACGTCCGCGAGTCACCCGCCATCGACGTCATCGAGGGGCTGTTGGCGCGCGGCGTGGTGGTCTCCTATCTGGATCCGTGGGTGCCGAGCTTCAAAGAAGGCAAGCACGTGTTCGAGTCGATGAAGGCGGACGCGAGCTTCTCCAGCTACGACGCGATCGTCATCGTCACGGATCACGCGAGCATCGACTACGCACGCATGGTCAAAGAAGCGAAAGTGATCGTCGACACGCGCAACGCCACGCGCACCGTCGCGGCGGAGGCGAAGGCCCGCATCGTCAGGCTCTGATGCATAGCGGCGTGCTAGGATGCGCGGCTTCGCGATGACGGACGCTCCGGCGCACGAGCACAAGAGCTTCCTGAGGCGGCACCTCGGACGCATGATCGGCTCGATCATCGTGACGGCCTCGGTGCTCTGGGCAGCCGAGCACTTCGGACTCGAGCTCATTCCCAAGCGCGCAGCGTTCAACGGAGTCCGCTGGTGGACCGTTCCGGTCTACGTGCTGCTCGTGATCGCGATGAGCTACTTCCGCGCCGCGCGGTGGCGATTTTTGCTGCGAAAGGTCGGCGCCGAGATCCCGCAGTCGAAGATCCTCCGCATCTCTCTCGTCGGGTTCGCCGCAATTTTGCTGCTTCCGTTCCGACTCGGCGAGTTCGTGCGGCCCGCGATGCTGCGCGAGAAGGGCAAGGTGTCGTTCGCGGCAGCGACGGGCAGCATCATCGGAGAGCGCATCGTCGACGGCTTTTACTTGAGCATCGTCCTCGCCATTGCGCTGCTCGTCGTCCCGAAGGTGTCGCCGCTCCCCGAGCACATCATGGGCCTGCCGCCGCGGGTCACCACCGCCGGGGTCATCGGCTACGCTTACTTCACGTTCGCGGGCTTCTCGGCCGCGCTGATCACGATCGCGGTCTACTTCTTCGCGCGCGATTTCGCCAAGCGCGCCACGCTCGCCGTGTTTGGAATCGTCTCCAAGAACCTCGCCGAGCGCCTCGCGCACGAGGCCGAGCGTCTAGCGGACGGCCTGCACTTCTTGAAGAGCCCGAGAGACGCTGCGGGCTTCATGTTCGAGAGCACGCTCTACTGGAGCATCAACGCGGCGGGCATGTGGTTGCTAGCGTGGGGATGCGGTCTGGCTCACGCAGACGGGACGGCCGTCACCTACGGCGAGGCGTGCGCGATGATGGGAATGCTCGGCGTCACGATCTTGATCCCCGGTCCGCCCGGACTGCTCGGGATCTTCCAGGCGGGCATGTTCTGCGGAATGACGCTCTTCTTCCCGAGCGAGATCGTCGCCAGTAAAGGCGCCGTCTACGCGTTCTTGCTCTTTGCGGTCCAAGTCCCGCTCACCACCCTCGCGGGCGGCATCGCTCTCTTCTCGGGCGGCGGAGGTCTCTCGCAGATCGCCGACGCCGACGAAGCGAAGGACGACGAATCCCAAGCTCCGTCTTGAGGCAACGCCCCGCAAAGGCTCTTTGCGCGCCATTCGCTTCGTTCGAACGTGCTGCAGAAACGCGGTTTTCGGTCGCCTCCGCAGGAGGCCGAAAAGTCCCCCTAAAATTTGGCCCACTCCGCACGCACGCGTAGCGATGGAGGCATGCGCATCGGACAAGGCTTCGTTTCGGTGTTGAGGGCAACGGTCGGCCCGCTCGCGGCCGCTGCAGCTGGCGTGAGTGTGGTGTTAGCTATCGTGCTCACGGACCACGACGCAGGCGCGCGATCGGCGTTCGACTCGAACTACGGGTACGACCGCACTTGGAACGCGGCGCTGCGCATGGTCCGCGTGGACATGAACCTCAAGGTCACAGAGAAGGACGAGCAGAACGGGTACTTGATGTTCGAGTACAAAACGCCCGAGACCAACAACAAGCCCTCGAACGGCTCGATGGAGCTCGTGCGAAGCAAAGACCCCGACCAGCCGATTCACGTCATCGTGCAGCTCACGGAGATGCCGCGCTATCACGAGCAAGTGATGCTCGACTCACTCGCGCGCAAGATGCGTCAAGAGTACGGCGACCCGCCGTCGCACCCGCCGCACCCGATGACTCCGCCGGACGCCGGCTCGGACTGAGCTCTAAATCCCGGACGCGCGGACGACCTGCCAGAAATATCGCTCGACGATCACGTCGTGCCACCCGTGCGAGAAGATCGCGAACACGGGGGCGCGAAAATCGGCTCCTTGCGGCTCTTCGTCGCGCGGTCGCTCGAACTTGCCGAAGAAGGTGCCGAGGTCTTCGCGGTGGTGGCTCGTGAGCCACTGCTCGGCATCGGTCCGCATGATCTCGCTCGTGTCGAACGCGCCCGCGCCGTGCGAGTAGATTACGCCGAAGCGCTTGGGGACCTTGTGCTTGCTCGCGTCGAAGTCGTCCGGGCTCGTGAAGATGAAGTCTCCGACGGGGCTCTTCTTGTAGACGTAGCAGGCGTCGAGCAGCACCAAGTCGGTCACGTGCTCGCCTCCGTGGTCGAGCGCGGGGACGAGGGCTTGGTAGCCGCCTGAGGACGCCATGAGGCTGAAGCGCTCGATGTCGTCACTGCGGTGCTCACCGATGTAGGGCGCGAGCTCTTGGTCGAGCAGCTCGGTCATGAATGCGTGCAGAGCCCCGTCTGCGCCGAGCTTGCCTGGGTCGCTCGAGACGACGTCGAAGGCGATCTCGGGCACGACGAGGACAGCCCCGCTCTCGGCGCGCTCCATTTGGTTCGCGAGGTCGTAGCCGGTGCGCGACGTGCTCCCGGGTTGGCAGACCTCGCCGCCGCGGCTGACGTAGCTCGAGATGCAGTTGCGGAAGCCGTGAAACAAGACGATCACGTGTAGCGGCGCATGTGCATCGAATCGTGAAGGAATGTACGCCCACGCGTTCACGCGTCCGCCGGGCGCTTCGTTGCCGGCCTTGAGGTGGAACGTGAGCGGTCCGTTGGCGTGCAAAAGCCGCTTGGTTAGGGCGGAATCGCGAGCGGTCTCGTCCGTCGATTTCGTGTAGCGGCGACCGAGCTCGTCCGGCGTGCCCGAGCGCGCGATCAACGTCGCCACCAAGGCTCCCGACACTGCAATGCTGCGCGCAAGACCGCTCACGATCTCGGAGAGTAACGCAGGTTGTGAGTGACCGGGTTTGAAACCCGCTGTTTCGTCCTTGAAAGCGCGCTGGCCGTCATGGCCGCAAGATCGAGGCGTGGTGGGTCGGGCACGCGTCGTGCTGAGTGGTGGATAGTGCTCAAAGACCGAGACGCAATCCTGGAGACATCGTGGCAAATCCAGAGCGGCGCGGAGGGGGATCGATACGCGATAGAGGTCCTAGCGCGGCGCATCGCTCTCGCCGACGGCTACCCTCACGCCGAGGCCATGCGGTTCGCCTACGCCGCGTCCGAGCTCGCGTCCAACCTCGCGCTGCACGGAGGCGGAGGCACGCTGACCATCGCCGCGGAGAGCCACGCGCTCACCATCGAAGCTCGTAACGAGTCTGGAAACGGCTTCTGTTCGCGCGCCGGCGCCGGTGTAGGACTCGAAGCGGTCTCGCGCGCCATGGATGAGGTCAAGCTCATCGAAGACGGCGGAACGCTCGTGGTGCGCGCGCGCCGCGTGAGCAACTACATCGTGAAGTGCTGAGACCGGACGTACCGCCCTTCGTCACCAGTGGGTGAGGCTCAACGACAGTCCGACTCTACCCGCGCAACTAATGGGCGCGAACGAGAGCGTCGGTGTTCGTGCCTCGTGCTTAGGCTCGTAGCCGAGCGCGAACCCGTCGATGAAGGGAGTGGCCACGGCCGCCGTGACCGCGAGCGGAAACCAAAATGGAATGAAATGCGGGGGCAGTGGGCCTGCGTTGTCGCAAGCGGTGCAGGGATCCCTGATCAACGCAGGGATGAGAAAGAACGTAGGCGCGAGCAGGCGAAGCACGAAGCTTCCGATCGCCCGGCCGACATGCCGATGCGCGAGGTGAACGACGGGTCCACCAAGAACGGCAGCCGCCAAGCCCATCGAGAGGAGAGCAACTCCGGCGGTCGGGTTTTGCTTGCCTTCGGAAACAGCGCCGGCAACCAGCGCGTACGAGGTCACATCGATCGCGAGGATCTGCCAGCCGTACCATCGCATCGGCGTTCGAGCGGTGCCCTGCCGCTCCGGCTCCGAACGAACAAGCTCTCGCGAAGAAGCCTCGGGCTCCGCGTACGCGAGCGTCTCGGTGAAAGTCGAGAGCGCAAGCAGTACGGCCAAGCACACCCTCAGCTGAGAAGGGTAGCCGAGCCGTCGCGCTTGTCACCGAACGGCGAGTATCTCGGAGAGGATCTGAGTGCGAAGGAGGGGACTTGAACCCCTACGGTGTTACCCGCTAGCACCTCAAGCTAGTGCGTCTGCCAATTCCGCCACCTTCGCGTGGAGCGCGCTTATTGAGCCCAGTTGGCCGGCTTAGTCAAGCCCTTCTCAACGCGAAGAGCTCAAGCCCGGGCCGCTTTCGGCGTCAGAGACGAGTGCTGGGCCGCTCTCAGCGCCGCCGCGCGCGCGTAGGAGAGCCGAGACGATCTCTGCGATCTCGAAAGGCTTGCGAACCCAGATGCCTTCGAGACCTTCTGGAAGCGACTCGGCGCTCCCGGTGATGAAGACGATCGCCGCGTTCGGAGCCTGACGACGCACGAGCGCCATCGCACCCGCGAGATCGTGTTGAATCGGAGAGAGGTCCACGAGGATCGCGTCGTGCCCATCGAGGCGAGCCGCGAGTTCTTTGGCCGTTCGCGCGAGCGTCACCTCTGCGCCACGCGCAGAGAGCGCCGACTCGAGGAGGCCGGTCACGTCGGCGTCATCCTCGAGAACGAACACGCGCGCCCCGCCGAGCACGCTGAGCTTGGGCATGGAGCGCATGCTGCGTCGATCGGTGGCAAGGAGCCGCGGCCATGTCAGACGAAACGCTGCCCCGCCCTCCCCCTTCACCAAGCCGAGGTCGCCGCCCGCCGTTCGTGCCATCGCGCGTGCGTGACGCAGACCCACGCCTGCGCCGCCTGGGCGTCGGGTGTCGCCGTCGAAGATGCTCTCGCGTCGGTCCTCGGCCACGCCAGGCCCTTCGTCGCGAACCTCTAGCTCCACCGTACTTTCGTGGGCGCTCGTGACGATGCATATCTCGCTCTTCGACGGCGCGTGCGCGATCGCGTTCAGGGCTAGATTCGTGAGGATTTGACTCACGTCCTCCCCCAGCTTCACACGCACGCCTGCGGTCTCGCCATCACGGCGGATGCTGTGGCCCTGCCGTGCGAGCTCGAGTCGAAGCGACTCTTCGACATCCGTGAGGACCTCGTCGAGCGACGCGTCGCCTGAGAGCGGGATGGCCACGCCGATCGCGCGGCGGGCCAAGTCACGCGCAAGACGCGCGCGCTGCTCCACGATGCGCATCGCGTGCTCGGCGTCCTCTCGGGTGGCGTCCGGGTCGCGAGCTTCGGCGATCCAACCCAAGAGAACAGTGAGCGCGTTCGAGACCTCGTGGAGAGCACCCTCGAGGTTTCGACGCGGATCGCCCGATTGTGGCTTTTGCCGCTCCACTTCTCCCGATGATACGATATTTACTCGGTACCGTCACCCTCGCGGGTCAGTCCTCGAGGACGGTTGCGCTGTCTGCGGCGCGGCTCAGCATGCCGAGAGAGCGCTTCGCGGCCTCCACCGTGATGTCGCGCGCCTCGACGATCGCTGCCGCCACGCGCTCCACCAGATCGCCCTCCGCGCCCGCCGCGACGGCGACCGAGCGGGCGTGCAATGCCATGTGACCGCGTTGAATGCCGTCCGTCGCGAGCGCGCGTAGCGCGGCGAGGTTGGAGGCCATGCCGATCGAGCAAGCGACAGCCGCCAGCTCCTGAGCAGACTCTACGCCGAGCAACTGCAGGCTCAAGCGAGCTGCCGGGTGCACGCGCAAGGTGCCGCCGACCGTGCCGAGCGCCATAGGCATCTCCATCGTGCCGACGAGGCGATCGCCGTCGCGTCTCCACGTGGCAAGCGGTGAGTATTGACCGCTACGTGCGGCGAACGCGTGCGCGCCGGCCTCTACCGCGCGCCAGTCGTTTCCGGTCGCGATCACGACCGCGTCGACGCCGTTCATGATGCCTTTGTTGTGGGTTGCCGCGCGGTACGGGTCGAGCTCCGCGAAGCGCGAAGCGTTGACGATGCCGTCGATGACCGCGTCGCCTTCCATGTCGTCCGTGGAGAGCTCGTCGGCGGGCACGCGGCAGACCACGCGAACGCAGCGTCGGTCGCACAGATTGGAGAGGATGCGCAGGCCGACCTTGGCGTTCGCGACTTCAGCGAGGCGCGGCGCGAGCGCTTCGGCGACGGTGTTGACGAGGTTGGCGCCCATCGCGTCGCGGCAATCGATGAGCAGATGCACGACGATCATGTCGGGCGCGAGCACGCGGACTTCGAGATCGCGGGCACCTCCGCCGCGCTGGACGAGCCCAGGAATGGCGCAGTTCGCGAGCTTGACGAGCTCAGGCTTCAACGCGAGGAGGCGCTCGGTCGCGCCCTTGGCGTCCCGTACGTCCGTGAGCTGGACTTGACCGATCATGAGCGGCTCGTCCGTCTCGACGACGAAGCCCCCGCCCTTGCGCACCATCTTCGCGGCGTTCGACGCGGCCGCGACGACGCTCGGCTCCTCGACCACCATGGGCACGACGTAGTCGCGGTTGTTCACGCGCACGTTGAGCGCGACGCCGTAGGGCAGCGCGTACGTGCCGAGCACGTTCTCCACGAACTTGTCCGCGACGTCTTCATCGATGCCGCCGCCCTCGAGCGCACGGCCAATCGCCTCGGCGGTCGTCCCCGTAGCGTCGCATACGAGCGCGCGACGCTCCTCGACGCTGACCTTGTAGAAACCGGGAATACGAGAGGTACGGGCCATGAAGAAGCTCCCTTTACACTACGGCGAGACGTGGACGCCACGGAGATCGAGCGAGATCTCCGCGAGCATCGATTGAGACAGACGCGTTGCGTGATCGACAAACGACGTGGAGGGAAGTGATGTGCTGAAGAAGATGGAGCAATCGCCGCCTCCGGCGCCAGAGGGCATGAAAACGCCGCCTTCGGACTCGGCGAGCTCCGCTAGGACGCGGGTCTCATGGGTGACGATAGGGGCATCCGCGGCGGAGCCAAGGGCCGCAAGGGCTTGGGCGGAAGCTCGGGCTGAGGCCACGAACGCGACCGCATCGTCCTCTGCACACGCCTCCAGCGTTGCCAGCGAGGCGTCGGCGACCCGCCGCACGGCAAGGGCCCAGTGCGAGCGGTTCGTCGACGCGAGCGCGTCCACCTTCGCGCGGAGCTCGCTCGTTCGCGCGCTCTTTCCGCTGAAAAAGACGCGCCACACGAGGCCGTTCGGCAAGCGCACGGGCGTGGGCGTCTCGCCTCGCACGTACGAGAGCGCGCCGCCGAACGTGCTCGCCGCGACGTCGACTCCGCTCCCGCCGCCCTGGACGCGAGCGTGGGCGGCCCATGCTTGATGCATCAAGCGATGGCGTGTCGCGTCGTCGGCCAGCTCGGCGCCGCGCTCTGCCTCACGTACGGCGAGCGCAGCAACGGTGGCGGCGGCGCTCGAGCCGAGGCCGAGCTTGTTGTCTCCGTCGCGTAGCTGCGTGACGTCCACGCGCGGGGGATTTTGGAGCGCGCTGCGCACTTCTTCCATCGGCGAGTCGTCGGTGATCGCGCCGTCCGCGATAGCGTAGCGATTCACCGCGACGACGAGCGCAGGCGCGCCATCGAGCACGGCGTACGCGCCCGAAAGAAGAAGCTTTCCGGGCGCGCGCGTCTTCACTTGCCGCCTTCGATCACGCCAGCGCCCGCGCCGGGCTTGGCTTCGAGCACGCGGAGGACTCCCGGGACGCGCTCCATCGCCGCCTTCACCGCCGCAGAGTCCGTCCGCGAGACGAGCACCTTCACGTGGGGCCCTGCGTCCATGGTCGCCCATGCGGCGAGGCCCGAAGCACGCAGCTCGCGGACGCGTGTCATGGCCTCGAGCGTCGCCCCCGTCACATAGACGACTCCGGCGGCGAACGCCGACGCATGCATGGCGAGCGCGCTCGCCTCCGTCAGCTCGCCGACGCGCTCGAGATCCTTCGCGAGCAATGCGGCCTTGAGCTCACCGAACATCTCGGGCGCGCGTTCGACCCACGCGGCGTAGTAGGGGCTCTTCGTCGCGGTGCGGCCCATGCCGTCGGTCGAGCCGATCGCCTTCTGGCCTTCGCTCGTCACACACACGAGCACGCGCACGTCGAGCTGATCGGGCGGCGCGACTTGCTTGGCGCCGAGCACTCCAGACGACGGTAGCTCGTTGCCGAGTTCCACGAAGCCTCCGAGCAGACTTCGCGCTGCGCTCGCGCTGCTGCGGCGGGCGAGATCGCTCGTGCGCGCCGTGTCCCAATCGAGACCGTACGCAGTCACCGCTGCAAGGGCCAGCGCGGCGAACCCGCTCGCGCTCGAGGCGAGCCCACTCGCCGTGGGAAAATCATTCTGCGATGAGACTCGCGCGTACGTGGCACGAACCGCTTCGCGTCGCACGCGATCAAGGAGCGTCACCGTGCGCGCGAGCGCGTCGGTCGGCGCGGCCGTGCCGTTGAGCTCGAAGGTATCGGCCGACAGACTCCCATCGAGCTCCAGCGTCGTCGACGTGCGCATGCCCTCGAGCGTCACCGAGAGGCTCGGCACCGCAGGCACGTTGTTCGCGACGTCCCGCTTGCCCCAATATTTTGCGAGAGCGATGTTCGCGTGTGCGAACGTGACCGCCCGGCCCGCGCTCACGAAGCCGCCTCGATTGGGGCGGACTTCGACGCGCACTCCTCATGGCCCACGCTCGTCGCGAACGCTTTAAAGCCGGCCCTACGCCACGCGGCGGTGATGCGCTCGCCAGCAGACGCAGACGACACGAGCGCTACGACGCAGCCTCCGCCGCCTGCTCCCGTGAGCTTGGCGCCGTGCGAGCCTTCGTGTCGGGCGATCGCGCAGAGCTGCTCGATCTCCGGCGTCGACAGCATCAAGCCAGACAGGAGCATCTGGTTCATGTCCATCAGCTTGCCGACCGCGGGGAGATCATTCGCCTCGAGCGCTAGCCGCCCGTTGGAGACGATCGAGCCGATCGCGTCGAAGGTCTTTTCGACGATCTCGGGGCGCCGCTCGCGCTGGCGTGCGACCGACTCGACCATCGAGCGCGTACTCGACGCCAATCCCGAGTGACCGATCGCGAGCGTGAACGAAGTGCGCAGCGGAATGCGCTCCACCTCGTGCCCTCGACGGAACGCGATCGCCCCTCCGCGAGCGGCGGCTGCCGTGTCCACGCCCGACGGGTTACCGTGGAAGATTCGCTCCCATGCCGCGCCGCGCAGGACGATCGTGTCGATCGAAGCTATGGGATCGAGCGCGCGTGCGATGGCGACGCCAAGTGCCGCAGAGCAGCCAAGGCCCGCACCGGGTGGGAGCTCCGTTTGCGCCTCGACGTCGATCGGCCGCGTCAGATTGGACGCCGCGAGCAGCGCGCCGAAGGCCATGCCGAGGTCTTGCTCGGGATCGTTGGCGACGACCTCGACCTTCCAATCCCGCACGCGCAGGCGGCTGGTGGACGTCTCCGGCTCTGAGGCCCTTGCCGAGGCTCCGCGATCGATCCCGATCGCGATCGCAGGACCGCCATAGACGACCGAGTGCTCTCCGAAGAGGATCACTTTGCCGCACGCGCGACCGGTTTGCTCGCGCATCTCAGACCTCACGCACTCCGAGGGCGTCCACCGCGCCCGCGAGGATGAGCGCTCCGCCCGCCGAGAGTGGCGCTTGCGCGAGGAGGCTGCGCGCCTGCTCGAGGAGAGCCTCCAAGCGCGCTTCGACAGTAGCCCTCGCGCCGCACGCGACGAGCGCGGCAATCGCCACGTCGATCTCTGCGTTTGTCGCAGTGACGCGTCCCAAGACTGTTGCGATCTCGGCCTTGGCCTTCGAGTCTCGACCGGCTTCGACGACCAACGAGTTGCGCTTGCCTTGACGGAGATCACCGCCGCGAGGTTTCCCAGTTTTTTCAGGGTCGCCGAACGCGCCGAGCAGATCGTCACGAAGCTGAAAGGCCACTCCGAGCGGAGCGGCAGCGCGTTCGAGTGCGGCGCGTTGCTCCTGACTCGCACCCGCAAGCGCGGCGCCCAACAGCAGCGGACCGCGAACGGTGTAGCTCGACGTCTTGAGGTCGTGCATCGCCTCGACGGCCTCGGGTCGATCGCTCGCGCCTCGCACGTCGAGGATTTGTCCGAGCACGACGTCGTGCTCCATTCGGGCCAGCTCACGGAACGCATCGGCGATACGCGCGGGGGCGCAGCGCACGCGAGTGAGCGCCTCGAGAGCGAGCGCCGACGCGAAATCGCCCGCTAAAATGGCCGCCGCGTCACCCTCCTGGGTTCCGCCGAGTTCCCTTCGGAGTCGAGCGTGCACGCTCGGGCCACCGCGGCGAAGCTCGTCTCCATCCATCCAGTCGTCATGGATGAGGAGGTACGCCTGCAAGACCTCCATCGCGACACCGGCCCACACCACCTGTGTCGAGCCGCCTTCCCCGCCACACGCTTCATAGGAGGCCGCGACCAGTACGGCGCGGAAGCGCTTGCCGCCACGGGTGCACAGCTCGCTCATCGCGTCGACCACCACGCCGGCTTCCGGGTGCAGCGCGCGCGCAAGAGAACGCTCTTGGTCGAGCCAACGCTCCAGCTCCGCCTCGAGCTCGACGCGAACCCGCTTTGCATAAGCTCCGAACGACACGCCTTCGAGCGCTGAGTCGCGGAGCGGGGTGGTTTGCGTGTGCATGGCGGGACTTTCGCGCGGCGCCCTCAGCGTACAAGCGGATGCCGTGAAACGACCGGGGGGGCGCCATCGAAACGGAGTGGACCCAGATCGAACCCCTTCACATTATGTGCGGAGCACCTCGATCGTCAACTCAACCAAGGCGCACCAAATTGATAAACTATTCAATTAGTTTCATTTTTCTTTGAACGAAAAATAGCCTCTCGGGCTGGTGTCGGGCGATCGCGTCTCTCGGCGATCAATTTTGCCGGCGTTCGCTCGCGACTGGGTCGTCGATGCTAAGAAACATGCGCCGCCATGAGCCAAACCATCTCGCAGCGAAAGACCGACCACATCCTCCTGTGCGCAACAGGAGACGTAGGCTTCCGCGCGCGCACCACGCTCTTCGAGGACGTTCGCTTGGTGCATGACGCGCTACCGGACTTTTCGGTGGACCGCCTCGACCTCTCATGCGAGCTGTTCGGAAAGAAGCTTCGCGCTCCCATCATCATCGCGGCGATGACAGGCGGCACCGACGAGGCCGGGCGCATCAACCGCGAGCTCGCGAGCGTCGCCGAAGAGCGCGGCTACGGGTTTGGCCTCGGCAGTCAGCGCGCCATGCACATGAGGCCCGGCACCAACGCCACCTATCGCGTCCGAGACGTCGCGCCCACGACGGTCGTCTTGGGCAACCTCGGAGTCGTGCAAGCCAAGGGCATGTCGAACGACGAGGTGCGCGCGCTCGTCGCGGATGTCGGCGCCGACGCGCTCTGCATTCACCTCAATCCCGCGATGGAGCTCGTTCAACCCGACGGAGACCGCGATTTCTCCGGTGGGCTCGAGACGATCGCGCGGCTCTCGGCGGCGCTCGAGATCCCCGTCGTCGTGAAAGAGACGGGCTGCGGTCTGTCTCCCTCCGTTGGGGCGCGCGTGAAGGGCGTAGGCGTCAAGACCGTCGACGTCTCGGGCGCAGGCGGCACTTCGTGGGTCGGCGTCGAGACGAAGCGCGCTGAAGATCAGGGCGATTCACGATTGAAGGCGCTCGGCGACGCGTTCTGGGATTGGGGTATTCCCACGGCCGCGAGCGTCGCGCTTCTGGCGCCAATGGGACTCGACGTCATCGCCACGGGAGGCGTCGGCTCGGGCCTGGACATCGCTCGCGCGATCGTGCTGGGAGCCAAGGCCGCCGGCATCGCCCGACCCGCGCTGCGTGCGCTTCATGAGGGCGGGCGTGCGGGCGCGAACGCGTTCTTCGACGGTATCGAGTCGGAGCTCCGAGCCGCGATGTTGCTCACCGGAAGCGCCGATCTCGCCGCGTTACGTGGCAAGCCGCGAGTCATCACCGGCGAGCTCGCGCTGTGGATCGATCAGCTCCAAGCCCGATAGCGCTTCTAAAATGAAGGCGGCGTGATAGCTTCTTTTGAAGGACAGGGCATGCCCGAAAAGCACGCGAAAATCGCTAAGCAGAAGCCCGCGAAGAAACCGACCCTTCGGAACAAGCTAGTCGCGGCGCCGGCTCCGAAGGCGCCGCCCGAGCGTCGCAAGACGCCGCCTCCGCCGGCTCCGAAAGAGATGCAGTGG
>JAYVYD010000118.1:0-9547 GCA_043784605.1 Myxococcales bacterium
CACGAGGTCGAGAGCTGGATGCCCGGCCGCAACGAAGGCAAAGGCGCCTACAACGAGACGCACTCGTGCTCCACGCTCGGCGACTTCCAAGCGCGCCGCTCGAACATCCGCGTGCGCATGCCAGACGGCTCACTGAGCTACCCATACACACTCAACAACACGGCAATCGCGAGCCCGCGAATCCTGATTCCTCTACTCGAGAATCACCAGAACGCGGACGGCTCGATCACGCTGCCAAAGGCGCTAGTGCCTTATATGAACGGTCGAGAGAGGCTCACGCCATGAGGGTTCTCGTGTTCGCGGCGGTCAGCGGCGTTTGCGCGTTGGCGATCGCGCCATTGCTGAGCGTGACCTCGTGCGGAGGCACCACGACGACTCCCGCCAAGACGTGCAAGGGCGACGAGTCGTGGGTCGTCCCCGCCAGCGATCCGCAGTGCTGCGCGCCGCCGCACAACCAGTTCGTCCTCCCGGAGGCTGGCTCGGATGGCGGCGCATGCCTCGTCGTCCCAGGAGCTCAGTCCATCTTCAGGGACGATGCGGGCGCGGGACAGCGCTTCCCTGTCGGGACGTCGGTCAACCTCACCTACTGCAACTCGTTCTACGAAGGCTCGCCGCAGCCGTGTCAATGCGAGCAAGGATTTGCCGACAGCGGACCGTCGTGGCTCTGCCCCCTGTGAGTCACTCCTCGGGGATAGGTGCGATCACGATGTGTCGCTCGACGCCGCTGCCACCTGCGTCGCTGATCTCCAATCGGGTATCGACGAGGGCGGCCAAAGTCGCCTTGTCGGTGGACGCGACTCCGAAGTAGTCACCCGCCCAGGCGGGGTCGTCCATTGCGCTCGCGAAGATCACGGGCTCGTGGATGGTGCGCGGGAGCTTCGCGGCTCCGCTCGCGACAACGCGATGCGCGGCGGCGCGGCCGGTCTTGTCGCCGTCGACTCCGCCCGTGAGGTACACGAGGTCGAGCGCGCCTGACGGACGCAGCGCGAGCACGGGGTGCATGATCTTCGCACCGGGCCGCACGTTCGCACGATCGCGCGTCGTCTTGCCGCCATCGGGGGAGTGCGTGACCACCGCGAAATCCATGAGCGGGCTCTTGTTGCCGGCCTCGTGTGACTCTGCGTCGCTCGCGCCGTAACCGATCCAGACGTCATCACCGTCGACGATGCACGAAGGCGCCTCGGCCGCGACGTGCTCGTTGGCTCCGCTCGCGATGAAGCGCGTGAACCTCTGCGCGTAGTCGTCACTCGCCGCGACCATCACCTCGAGGCCGACGGTGGTGACGTTGATCCAAGCGACAACGACAGTACGACCGGACGCGCAGACCGTCGGCAATACGCCTACGTCCGCGATGTTGAGCTTCGTGAACGCGCGACCGTCCGCGCTCGAGGCGAGCCCGATGCCGGCCTTCGCGGAGCCGGAGTCGAGGGCGTATGCGACCCAGAGGTGGTCCCCACCGGAGGTCGACACTGGGCGTTGGAGCTTGGGGGCCAAGGCGACCACTACGGGCGTTTCGCCGATGCGTGCAGAATACACGGCATCCGAGCCGAGCCACGTGACGGTCGGCTCTCCACGAAAGAACGTGACCGTCGGATCTCCGGCGACGTCATGATTCGGCGAGTCCATGCGGACGATCGCCCCCCACGTCTGCCCGTGATCGTGCGAGACACGAGCGCCGATGTGCGTGGGCTCGTGCCCGTCCTTGCCGCCTCGCATGCCCATCCACGCGACAGCGACGTCGCCTTTGGGGGTCGCCGCCATGTGCGGTTCGATCTCGGAGGAGCTCTCCATCGACTTGCTGATGATGCGATCTTCGGTGACCGCGTCGCTCGGCGGTCGCGGCACGATGCGCGCGGCCTGACCCACGACCAGCACGACCACTGCAGCAGCGACGAATTTCCCGGCGTCTTTGAGAGCCACGGACGAGGCGTATAGCACACGGCCGCTTGCAGAAGTGTGCACGAGCGGCTAGACACGTCGCGTTCGGCGGCGCCGTGGCCGAGTGCGCAAGTCGGCAACGGCTTGCAGTGACTGAGAGACGGCGTTTGGTGCGGTAGCCAAGTGGTTAGGCATCGGTTTGCAAAACCGACACACGTGGGTTCAAATCCCATCCGCACCTCCAAGAGAGGCCCAAAATAGCGTCTGCGAAAGGCCGTGGCTTCCGCGACCGTCAACGCACGGTGAGCCTTTGCGTCGACGGCTCGGGCGGAGAATTCGCACGTTTCAACTCTCGGTCGGATCCTATGAACCGGAGCTGGGCAACGCATCCTTTGCTACGACCTGAGCTCGCCCGCGCGAATCTGGGAAGACACCGCTGACACGGGCTTCTGGTCTTGGGCTCGGCACGGAGATGTGATCGTGATGGCGGCGGAGCTCGAGCTGGCCGCTTGGCACATCGACGGTGGCAAGCTTTGGACGACCTTCGTCGAGCCTCCGCGGGAGTACTCCGTCGAAGGTGACCGGGTTCACCTGGACGTCATGGGCACGAAGTCGGACGTCTCTCCGTATGCGGGGCGCTGACGTCCCAGGGGTAGGCCTTCAAGTCAGAGGCAAACGCCGCCGCCGAAGCTTGCGATCTGCGCTGTCGTGCAGAAGGTGATGCTCTGCATGCCTTGTTTGAACGTGCAGCACTTCGGGTTGGCTTGATCGCTTTTGCAATCCGCGGTCGCAGCGCACAAGCGCACTACCTCGGTCGTGCTGCACGTGAACGAGACCTGCGTGCTGCATTTCCCGCACGAGCTGGTGATGCTGTTGATCGGACACTGCGGGGGATTGCCTTGGCCAAGCACGATATCGCCGCAGCAGTCTTCACCGTTCTTGCACATCGACGGGTCGGTGCACGCGAGGTTCGCGTCCGGCACGTTCGCGTCGAAGCCGTTCGCATCGACCCCGCCGTCGCCGCCAGACGAGTCCCCGCCGCCGCCGCCGTCTGGCTTGGCGCCGTCACCCGAAGCCTGATCGGAGCTTGTGTCCGAGCCGCCCGAGTCGGGACCGGTGATGGTGGTGGTGGTGTCGTCACCTCCGCAGGCGAGAAGGACGAGGGCGGCAGCCGAGAAGAAGGCAATACGCATGGCGAGGACCCTAGCAGAGGTTGGGCGTTCCTGTCGGCGCAGAGGCTAGTGGGCGCCGCCGTCAGAGACCGAGGGCGTCACGGGCGCCGCGTCAAAGCCTTCGATCTCGTACTCCGGAGGCGGGCCCTTCGGGAGGGCTTGCGGTGAGCCACATGCGAGCAGCGATGAAAACGCGACGAGAGCGAGGACGATTCGCACGTGCAGAAGGTAACGCAATCGCGTCGGTCGCGGGAAGCTATGCGAAGGCGTCGCAGTCGCATTCCCATGCAACCCCTGCAGCCGGGCTGTCCGCAGCAACAGGCTTGGCCGCAACGACCTCAACAACCAGCAGTGGCAACGGGCTCCTCGCCAACCCAGCCGAAACGTCACGGATAGTGGCGGGTGCGGCGTTGCTCCTGCTCGCCTACAACGCGTCCGACCATGCGAAGGTCGATGACAACGGCAAGGCCCTACCGGACTCCGGTTGGATCATCGAGCTCGTCAAGCAAGCAGACTTGCACCGCATGATCCTGTTCGGCGCCATCGCCGCGTTCCTCGGTCTCGGCGGGTTCGCATGCGCGGGGTTCGGTCTGCGCAAGACCTCGGGATCGACTATGCTGTGGCGCGATCGACCGTGCAGACCTCGCAGCTCATCGCTCCCCTCTTCGTCGTTTTGGGATCCGTCATCAGCGGCTCGCTCGAGTGCAGCACGCACGAAGACACGAAGGCCCAACACGGGGCCGAGCTGTACGCTCGCACGTGCGCCGTCTGTCACGGTGACAACGGCGAAGGCTACAAGGCGGACGACGCTCCAGCGCTCTCGCACCCCGACTTTCTAGCCTCCGTGACCGATCCGTACCTGCGCCAAGCGATCACGCAGGGGCGCGCCGGCTCCACCATGTCAGCTTGGGGTCGCGTCCGCGGGGGACCGCTCTCGCCGAACGACGTGGACGACGTCATCACGCATCTGCGTACGTTGCAGAAGAAGAAAATCCGACTCGACGAGCGGCCCAACAACGGAGACATCTCGCGTGGAGAAGCGCTCTTCACACGGGAGTGCGTGCGTTGCCACGGCGTGCACGGTACGGGCGGTCCGTTCGAGCACATCGGCGACAGCGAGCTTCTCGCCACTGCGGGCAACGGCTTCTTGCGTCACGCGATCACACACGGCCGCACGGGTACTGCGATGCCCGCGTTCGATCTCACCTTGGGTGAGCAAGGCATCGAGGATGTCCTCGCGACTTTGCGCTCCTGGCAACAAATGCCGGCGACGGCCTTCCGACCCGACCCTCCGCCTCAAGTGAATCCTCTTCCGCTCGGACCGGTGCCGCTGAATCCGCAGGGCCCCGAGCCCGTCGGCTTCAAGGCCGATCCGGGGACGACGCCGGCCGACGTGATCCATGCGCAGCTCGCAAGAGGCGCCAAACTGGCCATTTTGGACGCGCGCGCGCCGAGCGACTACACGAACGAGCACATCGCAGGCGCAGTGAGCGTGCCCTTTTACGCCCCTGAGCCTTACTTCGATCAGCTCCCACACGACGCCTGGCTCGTTGCGTACTGCTCGTGCCCTCACGCCGAGTCCGGCATGCTCGCGCGGAAGCTCGTCGCGAAGGGCTTTACCAAGGTCACGGTGCTCGACGAGGGATTAGGCGTTTGGAAGAACAAGAAGTACCCAGTCAAGACTGGCGATAAGCCCTAATCGTCTCGTCTTCGACGAACGACAACGACTGCGCGGATTGGCTTCGCCAGCAACGGTTGCTAATCGCTAGTTGTCTATTCGCATTTGCCCGACACGCATTTGCGCGGCAGTGGCATCGGGCAGGTCGCGCACGGTATCGGCACCTTTGATTTGGACATGCAGTCCTTCGCCTCATACGTTTGCTCGAGCGCGTTCAGCTTGGGTAGTGCACTCACCGCGACGGCCTGCGCGCAGCCGCACTGCATCTGAAAGTTGCCGCAATCGGTATCGACCGCGCAGCCGAGCACGGCGATGCCCTTGTTGATCGCGGCCTGAATCGCAGAACAATCGGCGGGGAGCGCCCCCGTATACGGAGGCGGCGGCGTTGGCGGCGATGACGGGCTTGGGAACGGTGACGGGGTTGGCGTCGGTGACGGACTCGCCACGGGTGTATCGAACGTCTCAGGCGCCTCGACGGGTTCGACCGCGACACGCGCGCACATCGCGAGCGCGAACGGACCGGCGGCAACGAGGACCACCGCGAGGCGTGGCTGATTCACGCCCGAGATGCTACACGACGCGCTTTCGGAGGTCTCGAGTACATGCAGTCCACACGCACCACCGACGAGCGCGAGCCAAGACTCGTCTGCGCGCGCTGCAGGCGACCCGCAAGCGTCTGCTACTGCAGCTCTTTGCCGAGCATTCCTACCGAGACGCGCGTCGTGTTGCTGCAGCACCGGCGAGAGCGCGATGTCCCGATCGGCACTGCCCACATGGCGAGCCTCTGCCTGCCCAACAGCGAGCTGCTCGTGGGAGTCGACTGGACGGGCAATCGCGCGCTCGATCGTCTGCTCTCGGACCCGACGCGTCCGCCGATATTGCTTTATCCGGGGCCGGGCGCGCGTGATGTCGTGATCGATCCTCCGCCGGGTCCGGTGACGCTCGTCGTGGTGGACGGCACGTGGTGGCAGGCCAAGAAGGTCATCAAGATCAATCCTCGGTTGGCGGAACTCCCGCGCTATGCCTTCACGCCTCCCGCGCCGAGCGAATATCGAATCAGGCGAGAGCCTCACCTCGACTACGTCTCCACGATCGAGGCGCTCATGCACGTGCTCGGCGCGCTCGAGCGAGACCCGCATCGGTTCAAGGCGATGCTCGATCCGTTCCGCGCGATGATCGACGCTCAAATCCGCCACGTCGAGGGCACGCGCAACGCACGCGTCAGGAATCCTCGGCCCCCGCGACCGCCGCGAGTCCGCGTTCCGTCGATCTTCGCCGAGCGCGCGAACGATCTCGTGTGCGTCTATGGAGAGGCGAACGCGTTTCCATACGGGACACCCGAGCGCGAAGCTCACCCGCAAGCGCTGGTGCACTGGGTCGCCGTGAGGCTCGGCAAGGGCGAGACGTTCGAACGGGTCATCGCGCCGGTCGGAGGCCTCGCGCCCAACACGACGCGCTGGATAGGCCTCGACGAGGAGACGCTCTCACACGGCGCGACGATGGCGGAGACGACGAGCGCGTGGCGCGATTTCGTCAAAGAGACGGACGTCGTCTGCTCCTGGGGCACGTACGCGCCCAAGCTTTTCATCGGCGCCAATGGCGTATTGCCAACTTCCCATATCGACGTTCGCGAAGCCGCGCGCCAATGGGCCAACGGCAAGGTGGGCAGCCCGGGCGAGGTGCTCCTGAAGCTCGAGATGGCCGTGCCGAAGCCGATGTTGCGCGGACGTGCGGGCGCCCGATTGTCCGAGCTCGCCGCGATCACCAAGCGCTTCGCGGAGCCCGAACGTTGAGTCACCTCGCCGCTGCACCTCGGAACGTCACATTGATCTGATTGAGCTGCGAGCTCTTCGCGGTGTTCGGATCGATCGAGAGAATGCGACCGTCGCACGTCAACCCGTAGAGCGTGCTGCCATACGCGGCGAGACCCCAAATGCAGCTGAATCCAGTGACGCCGAGCGACTTGGCTGTGTTGTTCTTGAGATCGAACTCGACGAGCGAGTCCACGTTCCCGACGTTCGCCGTCGCCAAGAGTCGACTGCCGATGAACGCGAGATCTCCGCTCGAGGAGGTGCCCCCCGGATAGGTTCCCACCTGCGTGACGAGACCCGTTCCCGTGTCCATCGTGTAGAGCGTGACTCCGCCGCCGACATAGAGCGTCCCGTCGGGCGCGCAGTCAGCGGCGTTCAAGAAGCCGCTGTTGGTCTGCTTGACGAACGTGGCGGCGCCCTTGTTCTGATCGAGCGTGTACAGCGCGTTGAAGTCGACGCCATACAGCACGTTGTTGGGCGAGAGCGCGATGTCGGTGAGCGACGCGTTCGTCTTGCCGATGACCTTGACTTGGCCCGACGGGATCCGAACGTCGTAGAGCGTCGTCTCGTCATGCGCGAACGCGTGCGCTTGGCAGCCCAGGAGTGGATCGCAGACGTGGCTGATGGGACAGAGCTTGTTTTCGGGGTCGTGCACGCACGCCTTGGTCGCCTCGTCGCAGCGATCGATGGTGCACGAGATCGCGTCGTCGCAGTTGGGCGGCGCGCCAGACACGCAGCCTTGGGTCAGATCGCATCGCTCGGCTCCGTTGCAGAAGACGCCGTCGTCACACATCGAGTCGTGCGGCGTGCGCGTGCAGACGTGGAGCGACGGGTCGCACTGGTCGAGGACACACGCCACGTGGGTTTGGCACTGCAGGTCGGTCGTGCAGCCCGCGTCGGTCACGACGACGACGTCCTCGCCACGAGCGTCTCGAGCCATTTGATCGAGCGAAGCGTCGAAACTCGCGTCTTGTCTCTCCCCGGGTAGCTCGACCCCCAACCCCGTGCGCGAGCCGCAGCCCAGGAGCAACAAGATGAGCCCCCGTCTCACGCGGCGAGCATAGCCGAAGGCTCTGCGTCGCGCCGACCGCGCTTTCGTGGTAGAGGCGCGCCATGTCAGACGACTCTTTCGCGTCCATGTTCGAGGCACAAGCCAAGGATGGCCCCAAGGGCCACCGCACCGTCCGCATCGGCGAGACGATCGAGGCGCTCGTCGTTCAAGTCGGCAAGGACACCGTCTTCCTCGAGTTCGATGGCAAGCGCCAGGCGATGCTCGACATCATCGAGGTGCAGGGCCCCGATGGCACGGTCAGCGTGAAGGCCGGCGACGTGATGCGCGCGAAGGTCGTCTCCGTCGAGGCGCAGTCGGGCCAAGTGAAGCTCGGTCGCTCGTTCGGCAAGAGCGGAGATCTTGCACATATCCAGACGGCGTTCGAAGCGGGTATCTCGATCGAGGGCAAGGTCACGGGCACGAACAAGGGCGGTATCGAGGTCGACCTCGGCAAAGGCTCACGCGGCTTCTGCCCCAACAGCCAAGTCTCGATGCGCGGCGGGCCAGCACCCGCGGAGCTCGTGGGACAGTCGCTCTCGTTCTTGGTCACCGAGATCAAAGACGGCGGCAAGAGCATCGTGCTGTCGCGCCGCAAGCTCCTCGAATCCGAGGCACGCGAGGGACGCGACGCCGCGATCGCGAACCTGGAGAAGGGAAAGATCGTGCGAGGCACGGTCACGGCCGTCCGTGACTTCGGCGCGTTCGTCGACCTCGGCGGCATCGAGGGACTCATCCCCGCCTCCGAAATCGGACACGAGCGTGGCATCGCTGTGGCCGATCGCATCAAGGCGGGCGAGACGGTCGAGGCGCAGGTGCTGGAGATCAAGGACGACGAGAAAGGGCAGAAGCGAATCACGCTCTCGCTCAAGTCGCTCTCGCCCGCCCCCGAGCGACCCGCGCCCAAGCCGGGAGCGAAGCTCGCGATCGGATCGGTCGTGAAGGGCAAGGTCGTTCGCATCGAGAGCTACGGCGTGTTCGTGCAGGTCATCGGCACAGAGGGACGCGACGGCCGGGGCCTCATCCCGAGCTCCGAGCTCAACGTTCCGCGCGGCACCGACCTGCGAAAGAATTTCCCCGAGGGCACCGAGCTCACCGCCAAAGTGCTCGAGACCGGCGACGGACGACTCAAGCTGTCCGTGAAGGGCGCGCTCGACGCAGCAGAGCGAGCGGACTTCGACGCGCACAAAGACAAGGCGCAGGCGAGCGCGAGCTTCGGCACCTTCGGCGATATCCTGAAAAAGTCGAAGCGCTAGCTCAGAGACGCCGACTCACATAGCCGCTCCGTGCCGCACGGGGAGCGCGTCTGCGTCGAGACGTAGGGTGACTTCCACGGCCACGAGCGGTGGGTCGGGCTGCGGGTACGAGAGGTTCGAGAACCCGCTTCGGACGCATCGCGCGAACTCGTCATCGGGCGCCGACACGGTCTCGATGAGATTGACCTCGCCCGCCTGTCCGATCGCGAAGAACGTAGTGACCTCGATGACGCGCAGGCCGGGGCGTCCGTCACGCTCCAAACAGAGGCGAAATCGCCCGAAGTTCTGCCTGAGGATGCGAGTGATGACCTCGGCGGGCAGAAAGTTGTGACTCACACGAACGGACTTGAACGTCACGACGCCGTGCGCGCTGGGGTCGACCTTGACGTCCTGGAGCACAAGAGCGTGAGCCGCGGTGACGAGCGCGGGATCGACCCTCGACGCATCGCTCGCATCGACCACGCTCGCGTCAGTGAGGCTCACCACTTGCGGAGCTTCATCTCTCGAGGCGTCCGCAACAACGATGAGGGGCGTTGCGCGTGGCTGCTCGCAATCCGTAGGTCTCTCGCTCGCGCCGCACGCGGCAAGGACGAGGAACATGGCGAACCGTAGCTCGATCATTTCCATGAAAGCCAGACTACAAGTTTGCGCGAATGTCGCGTTGTCAGCGGAATCAGTTCTCCTTCGACTGCATTTTTCGCCAC
>JAYVYD010000119.1:0-5867 GCA_043784605.1 Myxococcales bacterium
GCCGTTCTTCGCGAGGATGTCCGCGTCCCAGGTGCCGTTGGCGCGCACATCGGAGACGACGCCTTTGTCGACGGGACCCGCGCCGTCGTTGATCACCACCACCAGCGCTCCGGGCTCCGCGTTGGCACCGGAGAGGTGGACGGTTCCGGGAGTGCCGCCGTTCGTCATCGACGGGGCCTCGGGCGGCGGTAGCGGCAACGTCGGGCTCGCGCACGCAACCGCGACGGTCGCGAGCACGCCGAACAAAATTCTCCTACCGAACGCCATAGGCAACAGAGTAGCATCTTTCGGACCACCGTCAAAAGCCTGCATTCGGCCATAAAAGTGGGTCTCGCTGCCAACTTGGTTGGCGCCTCTCACAACTGAGTGTGCAACTCCGTAAGTTGTATCCGCCTGGATGGCTCGCTATGTCGCGAGCGTTTCTTTCATCGTGCAAACACTCCGCTCCAGACTCGCGCGCCTCCCGTGGCGACCCATCCCGTTTGCGCTCGCGCTCGCGACGTGGGCGGCACGTGGTCGTGGCGAAGGGATCGACGACGCGGCGAAGAATCGTTCGGTCGCGCTTTGTGAGGCGCTCGCGAGTCAGAAGCAGCTGCTATGCGACGAGTCCGACGTGTCTTGGCTGCATGGTCCCGACGGCGTCGCCGGGTCGATGCGCAGCGCAGGGATGGCGCTCGTGCGCGCTCGCCTCAAGGACGAACCCAACGATCTCTACCTGGTGACCGCGCGGCTCTCGCCAGAGGGCGTACTGCTGGACCTCGGGCGCGCGCACGACATCACCAATACCTACGGCGTCGACGAGAGCGTCCCCGTTCGCGTCGGGCACTACGCGGCCTATTACGCGGCGGCCGGCGGCACGGTGACGAGCGTCCACGCGCTAGACCTCGACGGCAAGGGTCCGGACACCACCGAGGGCATGTCGAGCGTCCAGAAGAAACAAATAGCGATTACGAACTTGCAGTTGACGGGTCAATCATCGGGAGTCGTGCACCAGGTGTTCGCGCTGGATCCTGTCGCGACCAAGGTGACGATCGAGGCGCGCGCTGATCTCAAGGACGGGGAGCTGTTCGTGCGCGCGGACGGCCGCGAAATAGTCATCGACGCGAAAGACGGCTCCGTTCCCGTGGGATCGGGGTGGGTGCGAGCGACGCCGGATCAGCGCGCGAAGCCGCCGGCGTTCCTCGCGTGGGGACGCACAGTGGGCAGCGAGTTCTTGGGCGACGAGCAGATGTTCGCGGCCAAAGCGATCGCGATGACCGCGATCGACTGGCTAGGTCGCGTGCGCTCCAGCACCCAAGACGATCAGAAGCGTGTGGACGAGGAGCTAGGCGACCTCGGTACACCTGGTGTCGCGCCGACGTTCACCGATCCCGAGATCGGCTGGCCCCCTACCCCGCTCACCCCCATCCTCAGCCCGGCGCTCAGCGGCGAAGGGAAATGGATCGAGCTCGGCAACGATCCATTCATCACTCCCGCGAACGGACTGCCGACTCCCTTCGTGACGACGTTCGTCCGACCCGACAAGGAGCGCAAGGACGTCCGCATCTACGTCACCATGTGGGACCCGCGGCAGATCGCGTTGCACATGCAGGCAGGGACCGTCGAGCCGATCAGCGCGACCGGAGAGGCTGGACCAGGCCAAATCCCGCGGGTTCCGGAGATCGTGACGAAGGTGGTCGCGGGCTTCAACGGAGGCTTTCAAGCGCAGCACGGCGAGTACGGCATGCAAGCGGACGGCGTATTGTACCTGCCGCCCAAGCCGTACGCCGCGACGGTGCTCGAGCTGCGCGACGGCACGACGGCGCTCGGCTCGTGGCCCGCGTCGCAAGAGGTCCCCGACGAGGTGCTCTCCTATCGACAGAACCTCACGGCGATGGTCGAGAAAGGGAAATACAACCCCTGGGGGCGAACGTGGTGGGGCGGTACTCCTCCCGAGTGGAAGGACAACATCCACACGACCCGCAGCGGGCTGTGCCTCACCAAAGAGAACTACGTCGCGTACATCTGGGGCGCAGACGCGTCGAGCGAGGCGATTGCGGGCGCGATGTTCGCGGCGCGCTGCACCTACGGAATGCACCTCGACATGAACCCTGGCATGGCGGGCTTCGAGTTCTACGACGTACAGCCCAGCGCGAGGTACAAGCCGCTCGGACGACCGCTGCAGCCCGATTGGGAGTACGAGGGCACGTTCAAGGCGCTCCCCGACATTCACTACCGCGCGCGGCGGATGATCCGCGGCATGCAGGAGCAGAACTTCCCGCAGTACATCCACCTCGACGGGCGCGACTTCTTCTACCTCACACGCCGTCCGCTGCTCCCTGGCGCGGACCTGGTCTCGAGTGTTCAAGGCGAAGGCGTGTGGACGATGAAGGGGCTGCCGCAGCACGGCTTCCCATACGCGATGGCGACCACGCACGTGCACACGAGCGAACGTGCAGACGCTCGGCTCGGCGTGCTGCGGCTCGATCCCCGCACGCTCCGACCCGCAGGCAGCGCAGGCACGAGCGAGACGACGCCCACCGTGGCCACCTTTACGAACACGACGGAGCCCCACGGGAACGAAGAGATCATCGCGTGGTCGCACGGCGTGTTCGTCGCTGGAAAGCCGCAAGAATCGGCCGGCGGCGACTTGCAGATTGCACGCATCACGAAGCTCGACGGACCCGCGCGCGCCGTGGCGTGCGTCGAAGACGAGGACGGCATGCTCTTGTGGATGGAGCTCCCCGCGAACGTCACGCCCGACGCGACGCTCACGCGAGGAATGGATCTCGTTCTGCACACGGCCGGTTGTTCGTCGCGCTACGCAGTCGTGGGCGACACACGCGCCTTGCTCGGCGGGACTCTCGACCTCGATGCGGTGCCCGCCCCCATTCCAAAAGGAATCGCCTCTCGGTTGGTGCGAGGGGACACTCCTTCTGCGAAGCCCTACTTCGAGAGCACTCCGATCGTCTCGCCCAACACTTGGCAGCCCTTGCAGATGCAACGAGTGCGCTACTTCCCCAAGGCGAAGAAGCCCGATGCTGGTGCGCCTTCTCCTTTGCCCTCGGCGACTCCGACTCCGACTCCAACTCTAACGACTCCCAACTAACTAGTTGCTTGTTACGCGCTGCGCGCGGCTAAAAATGGGGCGCCCGCTAGATTTTGGCTCGGCGGACTTGAGTGGATTGATTCTGGGTTATGGCCACGGACGCGGAGCGCTTTTTTTTCTGTCCCGGTGTCGCGCGCGACCTCCTTGCGGCTGTTTGCGACCGATCGTGTTCGTTTGGATCGTGCAGGAAAAAAAAAGAAAACCCGCAGCGCGCTCCGGTCCTCTCGAAAGCGAGGAGTGGCTGTCCGCCGGAAGACGGTCGCGGGTGGCTGGGGGGAGGAAAAGAACGTCACTCTTTCCCTCCACAGCTACCTGCGACAGGACGACCGGCGGAGCCGCGCGGCGCCTTTTTTTCTGGGCCGCACAGCTACGAAGCGATCACGGCATTCCACGTCAGCCCAAGCAACAAGGCCCGCAGTTGAACGCGGGAGAGAGAGAAAAAGTGCCGCGTGGTCCGCCGCGCGTCAACCCAGCGGGTACGACCAACACCCCCGCGCGTAGCGGGCAATAAACTGTTTTGGTTGACCGCGGGATCGACTGACAGTCTAGACTCTCCGACTTAGTGTCGACTCGTCCCCAGCCGTTCGGACGTTACGAGCTCCTCGACCGCATCAGTGCGGGAGGAATGGCGGAGGTCTTCCGCGCTTCGGACTCGGAGCGAGGCGGCGCGGTCGTCGCGCTGAAGAAGATCCTTCCGCAGGTCGCGGAGGACGAAGAGTTCATCCAGATGTTCGAGGACGAGGCGCGCATCGCCTCGCAGCTCGAGCACCCGCATATCGCGCGCACGCTGGATTTTGGCCGTGTTCCGGGCGGCGACTACTACATCGCGTTCGAGTACGTGCACGGCAAAGACATGCGCACCGTGTTCGAGCGCGCGTTGAAGACGCAGGTGCGTCCGCCGCTCAATTTCCTGCTCTATGTGTTCGCGCGCATCGGAGAGGGGCTCTCATACGCGCACGCTCGTAAGGACGCGGCGGGCAACCCTGTCAGCATCGTGCACCGCGACGTGTCTCCGCAGAACATCGTCGTGTCGTACCAGGGCGACGTGAAGCTGATCGACTTTGGCATCGCGAAGGCCGCCGGCAAGCTCAGCCGCACGCAGGTCGGCGCGATCAAGGGAAAGTTCGGGTACATGAGCCCCGAGCAAGTGCGTGGGCTCGAGATCGATCAGCGCACGGATGTCTTCTCGCTCGGCATCTGCATGTGGGAGCTGCTCACCTCGGAGCGGCTATTTTCAGCCGCGAACGAGCTCTTGGTGCTCGAGAAGATCCGCAACCTCGTGATCCCGGCGCCGTCCAGCCGGAACCCCGACGTGCCTGCCGAGCTGGACCGCATCGTTCTCAAAGCGCTCGCCAAGGATCTCGACGAGCGATACCGTTACGCGAAAGAGCTTTATCGCGACCTCAACGTCTTCGCGCAAAACGCGAAGCTCGTGGCGACCCGCGAAGAAGTTGCAGAATACATGCGCCAAGCGTTCCCCGACGGAGCCAAGGGCGCAGCTTCGAGTGGTTTGAGCTATAAAGAGACTGGATCCACAGGGGATCCGAAGACGAAGTGGCCGCAGGACGAAGCATCCGCGCTGCGGCAGGTTCAGGAGACGCGTACGATGGCTGACAACAAGGGCTCGGACCTCGACATTTTCGAGGGTCTCGGAAAAAAGTCCGCACCGCCGCCCGCTCGCGGGTCTGCGGTGCCGCCGCCGCCAGGCCCGCGTGGAGGACCGCCGACTGATGGCGGTGGAAAAAAGACGCTGTTGGGCATCGCGTCACCCGCCGCAGGTGGCATCGCTCCGCCGCCGCGACAGCCGCCGCCTCCGAGCCGCGCATCTCTTCCGGCGGTCGTTCCGCCTCCGCAGCGGGCGAGCGCTCCACCGCCGCCTCCGGCCCATACGAAGCCTGCACCCTACAACCAATCTGTTCCTCCCGCGCCCGCGGCGAGCGGCGGAATGGACATGGATTGGGACGACGAGGACGAGGCAACGCACATCTTCGACAAGGACTCCGACGCCCCACTGCCGGGCGCGCCGAACACAGCTCCGCTCATGCGCGGACCTGGTCCCGCAGCGGGCGCGCCGCCGCCGAACGCCGGTTTTGGGCGCACGATGGCAATGCCCAACCCGCCTCCGCCGACGTCGCCGGGCGGCTTCGGACCGCCACCGCCTCCACCGCGCAACAGCAATGCGCCTCCGCCGCCGCCCCCCAATGCGTTGATGCTGCCCGTAGGCAACGCGCCGATGCAGACCCAGACCGAGCCGCTGCGCATGCCACCGCCGCGACCGCCCTCCGCTCCGCCGCCCTACAATCAAGGGCAGCAGCAGCCCATGATGCACATGCAGATGGGGCAGCAGCAGCAGGGCTACCAGCAGCAGCAACAGCCGATGCAGCCACCGCAGCAAATGGCGCCACGACAAATGGAAGCCACCGCGCTCGTTCGGCCTCAGCCGAGCTCGAAGGCTCCGCTGATCATCGTCGCCGTATTGCTCATTCTCGCGCTCGGCGCGGCGGCGGGCTTCTTCTTCCTCATGCCGCGCAGTGGCAAGATCGCCGTGAACGTCGCCGATGCGAAGGGCAGCCCAGTCTCGGGTGATGTGAAGGTGTTCGTCGACGGCAAGAAGGTCTGCGACACCGCACCGTGCATCGTCGACGCGGTCGCGGCCGGGTCTCACGAGGTGAAGATCGTCGCAGACAAGTTCGACCCGACGAGCAAGCTCGTGACGGTCGAGGCGCGCAAGGACTCGCAGGTCGATTTCGCGCTCGCAGGTGGCAAAGCGACGGGCCTG
>JAYVYD010000120.1:0-20577 GCA_043784605.1 Myxococcales bacterium
AGCTCGGCTGATCCACCAAGACGTCGCGGGTTGCCTCAGGCGGCGACGAGACCGAACGCGGCGATGCCACGTGAGCGTAGATCGCGGCGCACCATCTCGAGCCGCTGCGGCGCGTTGGCGAGCTTCGACACGACCTCCGCAGAGAACTCGTCGAACATCTTGGTGCCGCATGCGGTGAAGTCAGGGTCCTTCCCACGCAACGCGACGCTCCATGCCTGCGCGACCGCGACGACCTGCTCCGAGCGCGCGTACACGCCGTTCACCTTGGCGACGAGACCTACTTCGTGCAGGCGCTGCATCGTCTCTTCGCTCGTTAGGCTGGCGTCGAAGCGCTCGAAACCAAGAACCGCCGCGAGCGCGCTGACGGCCTCGTTGGTCGCGCCTGCCGTGAGCGCCGCCGCGGTGAGCTCCGAGAGGTAGAGAGCAATCGGATCGACCGTGCGTGGCTCGGCGCAAGCTCCGACGAACTCTGCGTCGTCGAACGAGTCCACGATTTCGATCTCCGTCTCCGTGTCTTCGTCCGGCGCGGACTCTTGGACGGCGACGGGCTCGCACGCGAGCTCCGCCTGGGGCTCGTCGGCGCTCGTCTGCGTGGGCTCGTCCGCGACGCGCGCAGGGGCGCGAGGAAAGACGCTCGGCGGGCGGGCGGTGAACAGCTCGGGGTTGTCGGTAGGGAATTCGAAGGGAGAGGGCACGCGGAGCCTCCTTCGCACTCACCTACGTCGGGCGCGCTGAGGCGGCCAACTTCTCTGACAAAGAAGAATCGCGCGCACTGTCTGACAGCACGCGCGACTCTTGGGGGATCGTTCGCTTCGCTCAGGATGACTTGCTTCCCCGCACTGGTGCGGGGCGCAATTCAGTTCGGCGGAGGCTGCGCGCAGCGGCCGCCGATGCAGAGCATCTGTGGGTTGCAGCAGTCGCTCTGAACTTTGCACACCTCGAACTCGCCGCTGCAGCCGCCCGGCGGCGGAATGCACTGACGACCAACGCCGCCGTCGCCCAACTGCACCTGACGGCAGTAGCCGCCGCAACACTCGTCCGACGTCTGGCAGGTGTTGCCGTTCTGCTTGCAAGGGTCGAGCGCCCAGAAGCCGCGCATGTTGCCGGCCTGGAACTCTTGACCCGGCAAGTAGAACGCGGGGTGGCTCGGATCCGCCCCCGGCTTCGGGTTGATGTCGATAGCTGCGACCCAGAGCTTCTTGCGCGGAGTGCTGCCCCACGGATCGGGGTAGTTGCTCGGGCTCATGATGTTGCCGTAGTTGCGTCGGCTCGTGAACACGACCCAGTAGTAACCGCCGACCGCGAGCGGCAGCACGGTGGGCTCGTAGTTGAGACTCGCCTCGGCGGCTCCATAGGGCAGATACACCGAGTTGCCCTTCTTGCCGTTCAGCGCGTCGCACAAGACGGGCTTCTTGGTCGCGACGTCGGTCATTGCGATGTCCGCGTGCTCGTTGGACCACGACGAGTAGTCTTGGCGCTCGTTCAGCCCGTAGAGGACCTTCAACGAGTCTGGCGTGAACGCCGGCCACGAGAGGTAGGCCGTGCTGTCATTGGCGACGTCGACGAGCTTGGTGAACGCCTTCGTCTTCACGTCGAAGTTCATGACGGCGAGCGTGTGCCCGTTCGTCGTGTCCTCGTGATTGAAGACGATGAATTTGCCGTCCGGGGAGAACGACGGCATCGACGCCTGAAATCCGGAGATGCCACTCGTCTTGATCTCGACCCCCGTCTTCGTGTCGTACATCGTCGGCGGCGTGCTGGTGCCCATGCCCGGGATGTGCGTGCCCCACGACGTGAGGCTCAGCGTTCCATCTGGATAGATCGCGGGAAACTCGAACGCGGGATCCGCCAGCGTGGCCATCGTCGGCGGCGGCGTCTTGTTCTTCGTCAGATCGAACGTCTGGTCGGTGGAATGACCGTACGACGCAGCGAGCACGCTGCCGTTCGCGCTGACCGAGTGGCAAGTATTGCAATTGCCAACTAGGACCGCCGCGGGTTGGCCGATCTTGATCTTGAGCGTCGCGCCGCCGCTCGCGAGCTGCGATGTATAGGTGTCGTACTAGACAGTGCCGTGGAGCGTCGCCGGAGCGATCTGCCAGGTCTGTGTGATGGGGCCGGACACCTGACCGTTGCTAATTTTGGTGATCTGCACCTTGAGCGGATCGCTCGCGCCGCCGCTGGCCGCGAGGTTGTCCCAACTCTTCTGCGAGATATCGAGGTTGGTCGGATTGGAGCCTTTGTAGAAGCCGTCGTATTGCATATGCGCCGAAGTGACGTGAACTAGGACGTAGTCAGCGGCCACGCCCCCGAACTGCATCGTCGCCGCCGGCAAGCCGCGCGGGAAGACGGTCTGGTCGTACGGATAGAGCCATTTGAAGCCGCCGTCCGCGTTTCCGCCGGCCTTGAGCTGAGCCTGCACCGGTGCGCTAACTCCGCCGGGGTTCTCGCTCCAAGTGGCGTCCACCGTGACGGTCGTGGAGCCCGAGACATTGAGCGCGTCGGCTTGCACCTCAGTCGTGCCTCCGACCGTACCCTTCGCGGTGAAGAGGCCGTTTTGATCGATGTCGCCAAGCATCGGATTGCCGATGGCCCAGACGGCTTGGACCTGCTTCTGATCCGAGGCGCGAGTCGCCGTGTACTGTTGCGTTACGGGCCCGCCATTGGCAGTCAATGTCACATTGGGCGGATTGACGATGATCTGATCTTGAACGTCATTCTGCGAGTCCTGCCCGGCAAACGGATCACCGCCATCATCGACGGCCAGGTCGTCCGTCGCGTCTTTGCCGCTCGGATCGAAGGTGTGATCTTGATTGGAGCTGCACGACGTGGGCGCGAGCGCGAGCGCTGTACTCGCAGCAAGACAGACTAACAAAGCAGATGAACGCATGAAGGACCTCCGGCGAAGCGTAACTTTACTACGAGAAGATCTGCACCGCGAGGCCTGCCGACCAAATTCGAAGTTGACGCACCCAGGCATTGTCGTCTCCTCTGCCGTGGCGGCATGTGATCCCCATGAAGCCGGTCCAATTCACTGACGCGAGCGCACACAAGATCGGGCTCGCGGATGGGCGATCGATGCCGTGGCGGAACGGGGGCGGCGTCACGACCGAGCTCCACGTCGAGCCGCTCGTCCACTCGTACGGCGGCGACGAGACCGGGGCCGAGCGACCGTTTTTGTATCGCGTGAGCGTCGCCCTCGTGGCTACGAGCGGAGCGTTCTCCCGTTACGACGGATACGATCGGCACATCGTGCTCGTCGATGGCGAGCGCATGACGCTCGATTGTGCCGAGCACGGCTCACGAACGTTGAACCGCGGCGTACCGCAGAGCTTCTCCGGCGATTGGGACGTGCGCGGGGAGCTGGTCTCGGGACCCGTTCGCGACTTCAACGTCATCGTGAAGCGCACCCACGCGCGCTCGTCGATGACGGTGCGCTGGCTCCATGAGCGAGAGACGCTCGAGTGTCCGCCGCAGACGGTGCTCGTCGTGCACATGATGGAGGGCGCCGTGGAAGGTGCCCGGTTGCACGACACTTGGATCGCCGTTGGTCCATTGTCGATTGAACCGACGCCACGGGCGCATCTGGTGATCGCTCGCATTGACCTATTTCCTGACCCTGCTCTTTGAGGGGTCGCGAACGCGAGAGTCGGCGTCCATCCCGTCGGATTGTCAGCATGCTTACAATCGGCTGCCAGCGCCCCTCGGATTGTCAGCGTGCTTACAATCGGCTGCCAGCGCCCCTCGGATTGTCAGCATGCTTACAATCGGCCGCCAGCGTCTCTCGGATTGTCAGCATGCTTACAATCCGACGGGATGACCGATCCTCCCTTAATTGCGCGCTTTCGGCTTCCGATGACGAGCGCGATGCCTCCGAGGATCGCGACCGAGGAGCCTCCGAGGCGCAGGGTAGGTACTTCGCCAAGAACCAACCCACCGACGACCGCCGCGATGACCGGCACGCTCAATTGCACCGACGCTCCTTGCGCGGGCGTCAATCCGCGCAGTGCCGCATACCAGACCGTGTACCCGAGCCCGGAGGCCAGCGCCCCCGACAATGCCGCATAGACGAGCCCTGACCAGCTCGCCTTCGCGCCGAACGCCGCGCCGATCGCCACGAGACCAACGGCCATCGGCAATGCGCGAAGAAAATTGCCGGCCGTCGCGGCAAGTGGGTCGATCACACCGCGCCCGAATAGCGAATAGGCGCCCCACGCAATGCCAGCCGCGAGCATGAGGCACGCTCCGACGAGCGGCGGCGCCGAGACGCCCGGAGCCACCAGCGCGGCAAGGCCAGACATCGCGAGCGCAAAACCCAGCCATTGAGATCGGCTCAGGCCTTGGCCCCGCTTGAGGCCCGTCGCGACCATCGTCGCCTGGACCACGCCAAACAGTAAGAGCGCACCGGTGCCAGCGGAGAGCGAGACGTAGGCGAAGGAGAATGCGGCGGCATAGAAGAAGAGCGCGAAGGCGGCCCGCCAGGATCCTTGGACCTGCCGCGACCGCGACGTGAACGCGACAATGCACCAGAGCATCGCCGCGCCGGCCGTGATGCGTACGAAGGTAAACGTCGCGGGATCGATCGACCCGTGAGCGAGGGCCAGTCGGCACAGCACGGAGTTGGCCGCGAATGCCGCCATGGCGACGACGGTCAAACCGATTGTGCGGAGCGCCGGAGAGTTCGAGTCGACTACCAAAGCGTCCACGCGGCGACGCCTTGGATCGACCGACGGCTCACGTGCGCGGAGGCTGCCAGAGCTCCACCTTGTTTCCCTCGGGGTCGACGAACCATCCGAAGCGACCCTCGGCGCTCTCGTCTACTTTATCGTCGACCTTCGCGCCTGCCGCGCGGAGCTGCGCGAGCATCGCGTCGAGATCGGCCACGCGAAAGTTCAACATGAACTGCGACGTGCTCGGTCCAAAGTAGGTGGTGTCCGCGGCAAACGGCGCCCAAAGCGTGGAGGGCCCGGGGTCGTCCTTCGTCGCGAAGGTCACATACCCGTTGGCATCCACGGGCACGCCGAGGTGCTCACGATACCAAGCCTTCAGCGCCTCCGGATCTCGCGCCTTGAAGAAGATTCCGCCAATCCCGATGACGTGTTCCATCTTCGAGGAAGCGTACCTGGTCCGAGGCGTCTGGAGTGGTGAAACGCGCGCGGCCGTGAAGCGATTCGCGACTACGAGCGCGGTCGTTTGCGCGTCATAGCGTCGGCCCCGTGAGCGGCTTGCGCGCGACGATCGTACCCATTCCGCGCGCTAGATCTTCGCGCACTATCGAATAGCCCATTTCAACCAGGCGCTTTTTCGCCCAGTCGTTGGCGATTCGCAGCTTGCGATAGACGCTCTTCTTGAACTCCCAGCCCTCTGGGGTCTTGGTGTGAATGAGATCGTAGACGCGCACGTGATCTCCCTCGTACTCGAGGAAGCACGTAAAGACGGTGTTCTCGTCTGCGCGCACCGGGATGAAGCGCTCGACTCCTTCGAGTGCGTGCGTGAGATCTCGGAACGCGAGGACGAACGTGCCGCCGGGCGCGAGCACTCGATGCACCTCGCGGAACACTCGCTGCACGTCTCCGAAGGACGACAAATGCGTCAGTGTGTCGCCCATGCAAACGCACAATTCCAACCCGGGCTCGGACGCCGCGAGTGTTCGCAGGAAGTCTTCGTGCTTGATCGTAATCGGTAGTCCCTTGGCGTTCGCCGCGAGCTCGTCCAGCAGCTTGCGCGAGAGGTCCACGCTGGTCACCGCGTACCCGAGCTCCGCGAGCGGGATCGATTGAAAGCCGGAGCCCGCACCGAGGTCGAGCGCGCGCGCGCCTTGTTTTCCGCCCAATCCGAGCTCGAGGAACGCCTTCTTGTTCTCGGCCGCTCGCTGCGGCAATCCCCCGAAGAGCCACGTGTAGTGCTCGGCCAGGTGAGTGTCGTAATGCTCTGCAATGCTCGCAAACGTCATAGCGCTCAATGCAATACCAAAGGCGGAGTCGCTTTGGACCATTGCCGCAGCACTGCGGGATAGACGCATTGCTTCTGCGACGCTTCGCTGCAGGTGGCCTCGCCGGAGATGGGGCTGCACGCGTTGCCGACGAGCGCCGCGGCCTGCGCGTCAGGCATTCCCCAGAGGCGCGCACACGCGAGGCTCATGAAGGTCGAATCGTCGTCTACGCGCTTCTCCTCGTCGCGCGAGACTGCGAAGCCGGGTTTGTCGCAGAGCTGCTTTGCGAACTGAATGCACGTGCCGTCGTTCAACGAGAACGTGCCGTCTGGGAGCGAGTGAACGAGCAGCGCCGGGCCCTGGGCAACAGAGACCGCGCCGTTGCACCGCGCTCCGATCTTGCTGCGGTAGGGCCCGTTCGTGACGAGATCGAGGCGTCCGTCTTTGTCGGTGTCCTCGACGCGAAAGAAGCCGATGTCCTTGAGCGGCGGATACGAGACGACGGCGGCGTTCTTCCACGTGAGCAGAAAGCCCATGGGGTCGCGTGGTCCCTCGTGGAGCTGGTCGTGCGCGATCACCACGAGCTCCTCCTCGCCATCACCGTCGTAGTCGAACAGGCGCATCGACTCGATAGAGGTGTGGTCGTGATCGTTGACCGCGAACGCGCGCTCCTTGACGCGATCGTTGGGGCCTTTGAGCACGAGCGTGGTCTTCTGTCCTTTGCTGTCGATGTGGATCGCGACGAGCTGCGCGGTCGTACCGTTCGCTTCGGGCTTCAGGTCCTTCAGCGCGAGGCCCCAGGCGCCGCCGGTCTTGGTTTTGTTGCACGACGTGAACGACGAGCGCTCGGTGTCGTCGAGCACCGCGCCGCGCTTCAGCGGATCCTTCGACTCGGACACCTCTTTGATCGCCACGTTCTCGGCCGCGCGATCTCGCTCGAGCGCCAAGCACGCGGGCGACGTCGCCTCCACCGGCTTGCCCGCATCAGGAGCGGCCGACGCTGTCGGCGCAGCGCTCACGGTGGGAGCGGCGCTCGCCGGCGTCGTCGACGCGATCGGGGTCACGGGGTCGGCCTGCGGACCGCCACACGCCAACACCCACAACACGAGAGATCCAGTCAGTGCGCGCATCGAGGCTCCCTTTTTTTCAAAAGCGGCCGCAGTCTCGCAACGGTTGGACACGGAAGGAAGAGAAAAGGCTCGGCTGGCGTGGCGCGTTAGAAGGGCTGTGCTAGATGCGGCGCAACCTTTTATGCGTTTCTCTGCCCGCTTCTTCGGATTGATCTGCGTTGCAACAGGTGCGGTCGTGGCGTGCGCGAGCGACAACACGATCGGCGGATTGCCGCCGGACCCAGAGGTCGTCGATTCGGCCGTTGCGCCCGGCCCGGATACGAGCACACCGCGCCCGGACACCTCGATCGCGGATTCGTCCGTGGACGGTCATGGCGACGATCACTTCGTGTGGCCCGATTGCACGAGCCAGCCCGTTGGCGTGCCCACAAAGGCGATCACGGACGTGTGGACCGACAACCCGAGCCAGGCCACGCAAGTGTGGCTCAGCGGCGTTTACGTCACGGGCATCACCAAGAGCGCCTGCGTGGCAGGTGTCGCGTGCGACCTCTACGTCCAACAAGACCTGAGCTACGGCTCGCTGAAACAAGGCGCGCACCACGCGATCAAGATGTTCGTCTCTGCGGCGACTGCGATGTACTTCACTGCAGTTGCCGTGGGCGACAAGGTCGACGCGATGGGCTGGGCGTACCGCTACGGCGACAATGAGCTGCTGCTTCAAGTCGATCAGCTCATGCCCGGGTGCGCTCACAAAATCGGCACTGGCAGCGTCACGCCGGTCCCCGCGCTCCTCGATGATCTCACGCTGTCCGCCGCGGAAGACACCGTGGGCCCGCTGGTGGTCCAAGTCACGAACGTGCGCGGCACACCCAAAGCGCCGACGCAGACGTTCGGCATTGGCTGGATTTATTGGGATGGCAGCCCTTCGCCGTTCGTGAGCTTGAGCCCATATTTCCTGCCCAACGGCGCGTTCGTTGGGTTGATGCAAGGGCAGAAGACGACCTTCAAGAGCGTCTCGGGTGTGTTCGCGATTGCCGTGCCCGCGGGAGCCGACGCGGCCACGACCAAGTATCTAGAGATTCACCCGCGCTCCATGGCAGAAGTCCAATAGCGCGCAAGTCCAGTAGCGGCAGTCAGCGCGGGGAGCTGAGCGCGTCTGGAATGCGGGTGACGGCGCCGTGAACTGCGCCGCGGAGTGCGCTCGACTCGAGCGAGCCTGGAGACTCGCCCTCCGCGCGTGCGCGGCCCTCGACGATCGCGAAGACGGCTCCGGTCTTCGGGTTGCGTAGTGTCGCGGAGACGACGCACGTGAACGCGGCCCCCTTCGCGCGTGGCTCGCTATCCAACCGAACCACCGAGACGCTGACGACGGCTTGCCTGCGCGCGTGGCTCAAATCGAGCCGTCCGAGCTCGTCTTGCACCGCTTCGGTGAGACGCGGCGCCATCGTTGCGTCGCCCGATTGAGGGACACTGATCTCGCCAAGAGAGACGACCTTCGCGTCTGCGCGGATGTCTTGCGCCGCAAAAATCACGCACATCGCCAACATCAACGGATGCACTCGCATCGTCGCCTCCTCAATGGCTCAGGTTCACTCGCGTGGACGCTTCTGACATCCTGCGGAGGCGGGCGAGAGCTGCGCCGCGACTGATCCCACCGCTACGACGAACCGCGCCGCGCGGCCAAGTTTCTTCAGTCGTCGGCGTAGAGGCGCTCGATGAACGCGCAGAGCTCGTCGTGGCGCGCGCGTGCGTCTCTTCGACCGATCTCGATGAGCCTCCCCGCGAACTCTCCGTCGAACAGCAAGTAGCTCAAGAGGTCACTCTCGTTCTTCGCGCCCGGATCTGCCAACGCGCGCATGACGCGGCCCATGATCCCGCCGACACGCGCGAAGGATGCGCTATGCACGAATTCGGCGGCCATTTTCCCGATGTCCTCGGTCGAGCGCACGAGCACGGCGCGCAGCGGTCGCATGCCGCGGCCCGGCGGAGCCTTCGACTTGTCGTCACCTGCGGCGCAGGACAATAGGTGAGAGGATGGCTTCGCCAGTCGCAGTTGCGCGTTCAGCGAGTCGACGAAGCCGGGACCGTACGCGCGAGTGCCAGCGTCCAAGATGCGATTGATGCTCTCGAGTCGTGCGAGATCGGTGTCGATGCGATCGAGCAAGAGCGCATTGAGCGTCTTGCCCAACAAGAAGAACGGGCCCGGGAATTCTTCTTCAGTCGCTGGCGAGCCGGAGAGTCCCTGTTCGTCGATGTGGCGCGGATTGATCACGATGAGACCGTCAGCGCCGAGTCTCCGCGCGGGAGAGAGAGGCACGTTCTGCCGCAGTCCGCCGTCGCAGTGATATTCGCCATTGAGCTGCACGGCGCGGAACAAGATGGGAATCGCGGCGGACGCGAGCGCGTGTCGTGCGGTGATGACCTCGGCGCGGGGGATGACCGTGGGATCGAGGCTCCAGGCTGGAATTGCGCCGTCTTTGGTCTGGATGAACACGACGGTCTTGCCGCTCGCGACGTGCGTGGTCGAGACGGTGAGCGCATCGAGGTGGCCCTTCTCGAGGTTGGACTTGATCGACGGAAAGGGGATGCGCGTCTCTACCAAGCGCTCCAGCCCGCTCGCGTGCAAGATGCCACCCTCGCGCGCGGCGACCGACTCTTTGTCCGCCTTGCTCCGACCGAGCAGGCGCGCGCCCATACCGAGCACGCCGCTCACGTCCGGGCTCACGAGCTCGGAGACCTCGAGGCTCGTCCAAATGTCGACGAGTCGTCGCGCGGCGTCTTTGCCCTCGTGCGCGTACGCGCCGAGACCGCACGCGTTGAGCGCGCCGACGCTGGTGCCGCACAAGATGTCGAAGCGAATCTCTCGCCCGGTATCGCGCGCCACCTCGCGCACGACATGATCGACGACGCCTACCTCGTATGCCCCGCGAGCCGCGCCGCCCGCGAGCACGAGTGCGAGGCTCTTCTTGCGCACCATGCAGTCAATCTAGCTGCGGAGCACGGCGTACGCCGCGATCAGCATCACGGCGAGGATTGCGCCGGCCAAGACCGGGCGAACGAGGGAGCGCGTGACAGGAGCGGCACGCGGCTCCGCCCGCGCAATCGGTTCTGGCTCCGCCTCGCGCCGTGCCGGCGAAGTCTCCGCGGGAGATGGCGTTGCGGACGGCGCCCGCTCCATCTTCGAGGTCATGTCCGGAATCTGGGCAATCGGCGCGGGTGGCGCCATCGTCATGGCCGGAATTGCCTTCTCGGTGGCCTCGATCAGCCAAGCGGCCTGCCGTGTGTTCTCGCCGGGGAAGAGCTCTTCGAGGAACGCCGCAAGCGCCTCTTGCATCGGGGCCTTACGCCCGTATTTCGCGAGCATCCCGCGTAGATCACTGGCGAGCTCACCTGCGGTCTGCTGCCGCTGAGCGCGATCCTTCGCGAGCGCGCGCTCCACGATGTTCCACATAGACTCCGGGTACCAGCCCTCCACGATCGATCGTGGGTCCGGGATGTCGTGCGCTTTGATCGCGCGGATGGTCTCGCCGTCCGTCTCGCGCTTGAAGAGGCGTCGGCCCGTGGTCATCTCCCAGAGCGTCGCGCCGAGCGCGTAGATGTCCGCGCGATGATCGATCTGCTCCTCGGTGATCTGCTCGGGCGCGAGATAGGGGACCTTGCCTTTGACGATCCCCTCCGCGCTCTTGTACGCGCGGCCCTTCGCCTTCGCGAGGCCGAAGTCGATCAGCTTCACTTGGCCGTCGTAGGTGAGAAAGATGTTCGTCGGATTCACGTCGCGGTGCACGACGTCGAGGCGCTTGCCGCTCTCGTCCTTGAGCTCGTGCGCGTAGTGGAGCGCTTCGGCGACACACAATCCGACGTGCGCGCCGAGGTCGATCGGCATGTGGCGACCGGCTTGGCTGCACGCCTCCCAGGCGTCCATCAACGAGCGCCCTAGGACGAGCTCCATCGCGATGTAGCCGAACTCGTCCTCGCGACCGTAGGCGACGTGGCGGATGATGTTGGGGTGATCGAGACGCGACAAGATGCGCGCCTCGTCGTCGAACATCACCTCGTACTCTCGGTTGCCCGCGAGATTGTCCTTGATGACCTTGAGCGCGACGAGGTTCTGGCCGGGCACGTCTCCGATGTCTCGTCGTCCGAGGTACACCGCCGCCATTCCGCCGCCGCCGATCTTGGCGCCGACCACGAACGGTCCGAGCTTGGGGGGGAGCTGTGAGCGGCGGGGCGCAGACACGGGGGCTAGTGTGGAGAATAGTCGAAGCGCACGGCGATGCGTGACTTGTTCGAGAAGGGCAGCGTGTACGAAACTCGCTCCGTCTCGATCTTCGGCGCGACCTTCGAAGAGTCAAGTGGCACGGCCTCCTCGTTCGCGACGAGCACCCAAACGCTTCCGCCTGTGCGAACTAGCGAGAGCCCTAAATTCAGCCACTCCGAGGGCTCCAGCGTCGCTCGCGAGATCGCGACGTCGAAGTCGGCAGGCGCGAGCGACTCTCCCTTTCCGTGAACGAGCGTGACATCGACGCGGCCGAGCGTGCCGATGACCGTGCGCAAGAACGAGATGCGCTTCTGCAGCGGCTCCACCAGGGTGACGCGCAGATCAGGACGCGCGAGTGCGAGCCCGAGCCCGGGTGCGCCTGCGCCGACGCCGACATCGACGACGTTCGAGCCTCGCGGAATCTGACCCGCAAGGACGAGCGCGTCGGTGAGCATCAGCTCGGATGCTTCGTCATTCGTCTTGGCCGCCGTGAGATCCATGCGCGCATTCCACACGGCGAGCGTGTCGAGCCACGTCGCCAGCGCGTCTTGCTCCGCATCGCCGAGCGTGACGCCGACGTGCGTCGCGACCTCTTGAACGCGCCATTCAGTCTTGCCTCGGGCCGTGAGCACGCGGTCAGCTTACTCGTCGAGGCAGCCGGTGCGGCGAAACACGTACGGCTGATCGATGTCGCGCGCGCCGTCGTTGTTGACGGACTGGAACTCTTGGCGACGCGTGTCGAGCGTGCCGCTGAAGTTGTCTGGCGAGTAGTCTAGCGTGCTGCTCGGACAGCGGATCGACGTCACCGTGTAGCTCGCAGCGCCAAACTCGATCTTCGTCGCACCGGCGCGGCCGTGAGCGTTCATCGAGACGGTGATGTCGAACGTGCCTGGGCCGCACGCAGGAGGCGTCGAATCCAGCGGACCGCCGGACCACGTGCGCGACGTGATCGTCCCGCCCAGCATCCCGCCCGAGTTTTGGACGGCGAGCGTGAAGCGCACCCAATCGCCCCAGAGCGGATTGTATTTCACGGCCTCCCAACGACCCGCGACGGGATCCTTGCAGACCATCGCGGACGGCAGAAGCGCGCGCTGCCCCTCGACCGTGTTGGGCGCGCCGCCCAGCGCCGCGAACGGAGCGTCGACGCCGGCCGCGCGACCTCCGCTCGTCTTCTCCGAGTTCGTGCCGCCGACATTGGGTTGGCTCGTGGTCTTCGGCTGCGGCTTGACGCTCTCGTCGTCTTGTCGAGGCGTGGGCGGAGGTGGCGGTTGCGGGAGGTCGGCAGAGTCCGTGGGCGCGGGCGGCGTGATCGTCGGCTTGGCCGGAGGAGTCGGCGGGGCGGGATCGGCGGACTGTGCAGGGGGCGCGATCGTCGCGGCCGGGCCAGCGACTGACACGTCAACGGTGAGGTCTCCCGCGCCCATGTTCCCAGCCTCGCCGCCCTGCGAGGGCGTGCCTCCGCGCAGTAGGAGTCCGAACACCGCCGCCGAGCTGTGCACGAACAAAGAGAACACGACCGCAACGATCACGCGCAGCGTGGTGACGACCCGCTTGTCGCTTTCGGTCACGTCCTTATGTGCGAGCGCCGACACCGTTCTTTACCCATCCCAGGTGGAGTGCCTTTGGTCAACGCTCAGGCCGCGACCATCACTCCCCGTTCGACGTTCGAGACGCGTGATAGTTCCTATCCTTGGTAAGGAGAGAGCCTTGGCGAAAGAAGAAACAGAGGTCGTTTACGGGAAACAGGCGTGTTTGGCCGTGCTCGCCAAACGTCCAGGCGATCTCTTGCGCGTGGCGTACTCCGAAGACATGGCGGAAGAGATCGCCCCGCTGACTCAGTTTGCCGCACAAAAGACGCTCCCGATGCTGGTGCGCGACGACGTCGAGCTCGAGAGAATGGCCGACTCCACGCATCACGAGGGCGTCTGCCTGCAGACCAAGCCGCGCAAGTGGACGACTCCCAACGAGCTCGCCGAGCTGCTGGCGCACGACAAGACCGCTGTGGTCGTCGCACTGGACCGCGTCCGCAATCCCTACAACGTGGGAGCCATATTGCGAACCGCTGCGTTCTTCGGAGCGCACACGGTGATCCTCGGCTCCACGCTCGCGCCGCAAGCCGTTCGAGTGGCCGAGGGCGGCGCAGAGGGCGTGAGACTCACTCGCACCACCGATCTCGTCGACACGTTGAGACGCCTCCGCGAGAAGGGCATCCGCATCGTCGGCACCGACGCGAACGCACAGCTCGACGCGAGCAAAGCTCAGTTCAGAAAGCCCATGGTGCTCGTGATGGGCAACGAGCGCGAAGGCTTGACCGAGCGCATGCTCGCTCAGTGCGACGAGGTGATCGGCCTTCGAGGAAGCGGAGCCATCGAGAGCCTCAACGTCGCAGTCGCCGCGGGCGTGTTGATCGCGAGACTTACTCGCGCTTGATCTTCGACTGGCGAGCCTCATCATGAAAGATGGGCATCGGGCAGCTTCTTGCGCACGGGCGAGCCCGCCTTCGGGCGGGCTTGAGAGAGTTCAACTACCTCCGCCCGATAGCCCCATCTTTCAAGATGGGGCTCGCCTACAATCTACTCGCGTTTGATCTTGAGGCCGGGGGCGAGGCCGCTCGTGTTGGTGATCGCGGTGCCCGTGATGTCGAGGAGCTTGAGGTTCTTGCACGCCTTCAGCGGGCTCACGTCTTTGACGATCGTGTTCACGAGCGTCACCTTCTCGAGCTTCGTGAGGCTCGCGAGCACGCTGATGTCGTCTACCTGAGTGTTGTCGAGAGAGAGCTCGGTGAGCTCCACCATCGATTTCATCGGCGTGAGGTCCTTCACCTGAGTCTTCGAGAGGTCGAGCCGATCGAGGTGACCCATCGCGCCGAGCGCCTTGATATCCGCGACACGATTGTCCGTCGCGCGCAGCGAGACGAGCTGAGTCAGCGAAGAGAGGGGCTTCAGGTCCTCTAAATTTCCCTGTGCGATGAACAAATCGTGCAGCGACGTGAACTTGGGAAACAAGCAGGGATTGAGCTCGTCGGTGGGCCCATATTTCGTGAGGTTGATGCTCTTGATCGTATGAAGGTCCGACACGGTGACATCGCCCTTGGGCTTGCTCACCTTGAGGCGAACCTCCTTCTCGAGCGCGTCATCGCCTTGAAAGTCGACCGTCTGCGACTCCGTGCACTTCCACTCCTTCTTCTTCACCGGCGAAGCCGTAACCGTGGGCGTCGGCGCCGAACTCGCGACCGTCGCAGTCACCGAAGGAGAAGTGTCGGGAGCCTCTTTGTCTTTTGGATCGTCGCAAGCGACGAACAAAACACAGACAACGAGCACACCAAGGATCGAAGGCTTCATGAGCGCGCGAGGATAAACCCAACCCTCACGTTTGAACCAGCAGCGACAACCTCCGTATTCCCTTTTCGCCACCCGCGACCGAACCAACCGGCGAGCGTGCGGTGCTTTTTCCTAGGGCGGCCGACCATGTGATGCGCGAGTAAGTGACACGACACCGGGGCTTTAGTGTCGGCCGGCATAGGGGAAAGTGCTGCGCGTCGCCGAGCCACAACCTCCCCGCGAGCGGGTGCCCCCGTCCCCCCCGCGCGCAGCGGACTACCCAGAAGAAACCACCCGATTGCGTCCGCCACGTTTGGCCTCGTAAAGCGCCGCATCGGCGTTCTTCACGAACTCGAGCACCGTCGCGGCGGGTCGCTCCATGAGTGAAGTGACGCCCAGCGAGCAAGTCACCGCGATCTGTTTGCCGTCGAACTCGAACGGCGTGCGTTCCACCGTCGAGCGAATGCGCTCCGCGAGGATCGCCGTCTGCGCCAGCGAAGAGCCGCGACAAAGCACGGCGAACTCTTCGCCACCGTACCGCGCGAACATGTCCTCCGCGCGCAGGGTGGCCTGGACGATCTGCGACAGCTTGATGAGCACGGCGTCTCCCGCCGGGTGACCCATCGTGTCGTTCACGCGCTTGAAGTGATCGACGTCGATCATCACGAGAGACAGCGCGCTGCCGTGCCTTCGCGCGAACGCAAGCTCTGCCTCCAGGCGATCCGAGAGGTGCTTCTTGTTGTACGCCTTCGTCATCGGGTCGCGCAGCGCAGCTTCGTACATCTTGCGCTGGAACTCTTCTTCCAGGCTGTCGTGGTAGGTGAACTTGAGGATGGTGGTCGACCCGATCTGGATCTGATCGCCGTCCTTGAGCGCGATGTTGTCCACTACGCGCGTGCCGTTCACCAACGTGCCGTTCGCGCTGCCGAGATCGTCGAGGCGGACGTTGCCTTGGTCCACGACGAGGCGAGCATGCTTGCGCGAGACGCCGTCATCCGAGAGACGAATCGCGACCCCTATGCTACGACCGATGACGATCTCGCCGGAGCTGTCGAGCTTGTGCATCTCGCCGACGTTCGCGCCTGCGAGGACGATCAAGTACGCGCGGTCACGCTTGGCCTTGTCGAGCAAGGCCTTGACGGCACCCAGCTGCGTGACGTTGGTCCGCTCGCCGTCGTCATCGAAGTTAGACATCCATTTGAATCGTCTCGCAACGCTTTGGAGCCGTCAAGGTGCACTCGTGACGTGCTGCAGCGCGCCCAGCAAAGACGGGTGCTCGAAGGTGAAACCCGCGGCGAGGAGGCGCTTGGGGACGACGCGCTGGCCGTCGAGGACGATCGTCGCGCGCGCTCCCATCGCCAGGCGCACCACGAACGCAGGCGCGCGAAATACGGCCGGGCGGTGGAGCGCGCGGCCTAACGCCTTGGCGAATTCGTCCATCGTCGCAGGCTCGGGCGCGCACGCGTTGAACGGCCCGGTGAGTTCTTCGTGATCGACCGCGAACAACAGGGCGCGCACGCAGTCGTCTCCGTGAATCCAACTGAGCACTTGCTTGCCCGAGCCGATCGGGCCGCCGACGAACGCCTTGTACGGCGTCGTCATCGCGGCGAGCGCGCCGCCGTCACCGAGGACGATGCCGATGCGAGCGAGCGCGACGCGCACACCTCGAGCGCTCTTGGCGGCCTCCTCCCACGCGACGCACATGTCACCGAGCACTCCGGGGCCCGGGGCGCTGGACTCGTCGAACGTCACCTCGCCCGTCGGGTGCGAGCCGTAGTAGCCGATTGCGGAGGCGTTGACCAAGACCTTCGGCTTCTGCTTGGCAAGGGCGAGCGCCTCCACCACCGCGCGCGTCGACTCGGTGCGACTCTCTTCCAACACTCGCAACCGCGATGGCGTCCACGGCTCGTCCGCGACGCTCGCGCCCGCGAGATTGATGACCGCGTCGGCGCCGTCCACCGCGCGGACCCACTCGGCGTCCGCGGGCGCGGTGTGCGCGTCCCACACAACGACCCGCTCTTTGGCGATTGGCGCTGTCTGCTTGCGAGAAACGACGACGACTTCATCACCGCGAGTTTGGGCGGCGAGCACCAGCTTTGCACCGATGAACCCAGTGCCGCCCGGGATTACGATCTTCATGACGACCTTCTAGCGGAAGCGCTTCGGTCCGGTCGTGGAATCCCAAGCGAGCAGCTCGGCGCGCGGTTCACCGTTCTCTACGTGGATCACGAGGTGCGTGCGCGCCGCCGTGTACGACTGCGCGGACTCGCCGGGCTCTTCTTCCGCCCACGAGCCGAGGTTGATGTACGTCGACGCGCCGTCGTTGATCGGCGTCGTCGCGGGCGTGTGCGTGTGACCCATGACGACGAACGCCGCGGGCAAGAGCTTAGCGAGGTGACCCGCGCGAATGGACATCTCGTCTGCCGCGTCCACGTGCCTCAGCTTGGTCAGGTGCCGGTGCGCGACGAGCCACGCGACGATCACCGCGAGGCACGCGTAGAAGAAGTGCGATTGATACGCGCACAAGATCCCGAACGTGACGAGCAACAAGGACGCCATCAGCCCGAGCGCCAATCGATCCAGCAAGAGGCTCGCCATGATCCCGTGAATCGAGCGCGTGAGCGGCGGCACTTGGAGCGCGGCGAGAGCGCGAATGCGATCCATCCCGATGCGACTCGCCTCGCCGAACAGCGCCTTGCGTCGCTCGTGCTCCTCCCGGAGCGCCTTCGCGGCCTCGGAGAAGTGCAGGCGGCGGAGCTTGAACAGCTCGACGACAGCGCGCACGTACCGCGTGAGCAGCGCGAGCATTCCGCTGAGCCCGAGCTTCGCCCCGAACGCGAGATAATCGGTAATCCCGAGTTGCTCGTGACCGTGCTCGCGCATCCCGCGGGTGGGGCGAACGACGAACCGCAACAGAGTGTCGGAGAACCCGCGCGCCACGCGACGCGGGTCGAGCGGCGAGACCGGCGCGATGATGTGGTCGGTCGCGCAGAACGAATCGTACTGATGTCCGTGCTCGATGTACGCGACCGTTCCCCAGTAGAAGAACCAAGGATTGAACTCGATGCGCGCGAGGAACTCGGCGCGATCGACGTCGCCTGCGTGTTGGAAGAGGTACTCGCGAAAGTCCTTCTTCACGTCGTCCCAGTGGAACTCGACGTCGTGGTTGCCGTGCACGAGCGTGAGCGCGTGACCGCGCGCGACGAACTCCGCCAACGCCTCGAAGACGTCGGTGTGGCGCTCCGCGACGCGACGCAGCTTGATGCGCGCGTGCTCCGACGAGTTGCCGAGGCCATGCTCGCGCTCTTCGCTCGTGAGCTCTTCGTTTTTGGGATCGTCGACGACCATGCCGATGAAGTCGATGAAGTCACCGGCGATCACCAAGCGCCAGCGATCGCCGCTCGGCTTCTGTTCGGCGTAGTGACGGAGCAGCTCAGCCAGGTCAGCGTCGATGCGACTCGAGCGACGAATGAGCTCTGTCGTGGGCCGGTCGTTGACGTCACTCCCCAAGTGAACATCGCTGAACACCAGCAAGCTTTCTCTCGGGTTGGAGGACGACGGGATCACCACACGCTAAGGATGCGTTACCTGATTCGCTCGCGCATCATCATCCTGTCATCTCATCTCCGCCGCACCGCATTATCGATGATAAGGGCATAGTGCGTGCGCCCGTTGTCGCCCCTGGCAGCCAGAGAGAGCTCGCGTTGGAAGGTCCACGCCGCGCTGCTCGTCGTCCAGTTCGCGTTCGCCTCACAAGCCGTGGAGGGGAAGATCGCGATGGCACCGCTCGCGTCCGGCGGAGAGAACATCGCGCCCGCAGCGCTCGCGATGGTGCGGATGGGCGGCGCGGCGATCGTGTTCTTGGCGTTCACGCAAGCGTTCGGGCTTCGCCAGAAGACCACGTGGCGCGATCACCTGACGCTCGCGGGACTGAGCGTCCTCGGGATCTCGCTCAATCAGACCTTGTTCCTCATCGGACTACGCTCGACGACTCCGTTGTCCGCCGCGCTCTTGAGCGTGACCATCCCGGTGTTCACGGCCGTGCTCAGCGTCCTGTTCCGCGTGGAGAAGCCGAGTCTACGCCTCGCGATCGGCTTCGTTTTAGCCCTCTCGGGCGTGCTGTGGCTGACTGGCGTTCGCCAACTGGATCGAGGCGCCATCATCGTGACGATCAACTCGCTGTCGTATTCGGCCTACCTCGTGTTCTCGCGGCGAGTCGTCGCACGGCTCGGGGCGTGGACGCTCGTGACTTGGATCTTCGTCTGGGGTGCGGCGCTCTTTGCGCCTTACGGAATGCCGATCTTGATTCGAGAGGCGCCGGTTTGGTCGACGCGCGGTTGGATGTTCGTTGGGTACATCCTCTTGATGCCGACGCTCGTAGCCTATCTTGCGAACGCGTGGGCGCTGGGGAAGAGCTCGCCCACGCTCGTCACGATCTACATCTATTTGCAGCCGCTCATCGCGGGGGCTCTCGCATGGGTACAGCTCGGCACCGCGCTCACCGGGCGCGCGGTGGTCGCCGGAGCGCTGATCCTCGCGGGCGTCTCGGTCGTCGCCCTGCGACCTACGAAGACGCTCGCGCAAAGGGGCGGTTGAGGCGGTTGGTCCGTTTGATACTTTTCTGATGCCGTGAACGCCGGTGCGCGTGTGACGTGACAGCGCGCGCGCTTTGTGGGAAAAGTCCGCTCGATCGGGCAGTCAGGGCCCGCACGCACGATGTCAAAAATCAAAGACCTGCTCTTCGGCAAGCCGAAAGACGTTCACGACGAGCACACGTTCCACGCTGTGTCGCTGGTCGCCATGCTCGCTTGGGTGGGGCTCGGGGCCGACGGTCTGTCGTCTTCGGCCTACGGACCGCACGAGGCGTTTCGCGCGCTGTTCACGTACAACAAAGAGACCGGAGAGGTCATCGCAGACCACTCGTCGCTCGCGATCTTCCTCGCGATCGGCACAGCGCTCACCGTCTTCATCATCTCGTACGGCTACACGCGCATCATCGAGCACTTCCCCGCGGGCGGCGGAGGATACGTCGTCGCCACCAAGCTCCTCGGTCCGCGCTTCGGCGTGGTGAGCGGCTCGGCGCTGCTCGTCGACTACGTGCTCACGATCACGACGTCGATCGCGGCCGGCGGAGACGCCACGTTCAGCATGATCAACCGCGAGGGCTCGCTGTTCCACCAAACCGCGATCAGAGACGCGGCAGGGAACATCACGGCCTACAACCTGCCTGACGGCGGACTCCTCGCGATCCACGACATCGGCACGTGGTTCGATCCGGTTCAGCGCACCAAGGTGCTCATCGAGCTCGGCGCGATCGTGGTGCTCACGATCTTGAACATCCGCGGCATCAAAGAGTCCGTACAGAGCATCCTGCCGATCTTCTTGGTGTTCGTGGTGACGCACGTGATCGCCCTCGCCGTCGCGATCGGCGGCAACGTGGGCCACATCGGGCAGACCGTCGCCGACACACGGGCGAACCTGAGCAGCACGGTCACGTCGCTCACGATGTTCGGCACGCTCGCGCTGTTCGTCCGCGCCTACTCACTTGGCGGCGGCACGTACACCGGCATCGAGGCCGTCTCGAACGGCGTCGCGATAATGCGTGAGCCGAAGACGCGCACCGCCAAGCGAACGATGGTGCTCATGGCCACGTCGCTCGCGATCACGGCGGGCGGCATCATCTTCTCGTACCTGCTCGTCAAGGCGATGCCCGATCGCGATCCGGGCGTGACGATGAACTCGGTGCTGCTCGCGCAGATCACCCAGCACTGGGGGCCGTTCGGGAGTCCCTTCATGTGGGTCGCGCTCGTGAGCGAGGCCGGTCTCTTGTTCATCGCCGCGCAAGCCGGCTTCGTGGACGGTCCGCGCGTCATGGCGAACATGGCCGTCGACTCGTGGCTGCCGCACCGCTTCGCCGCACTCTCCGAGACGTTGAGCATGCAGAACGGCGTCATGCTGATGAGCGGCACGTCGATCCTCGCGCTCATCTACACGCACGGC
>JAYVYD010000121.1:0-30509 GCA_043784605.1 Myxococcales bacterium
TCCGCTGAGGGGGTGCGGTCGGCGCGTCTCGCCGAAGCGACGCAGCAGTGACTCGTCCGAGGCGTCGAGGAACACGATGGAGAGCGTGCGTTCATCCCCAGTGCCCTTCTGAATCTCGCGCAACACCTCGCCGAAGGCCCCCAAAAAAGCCCGCACCCGCACGTCCATGCCGAGCGCGATACGCGTGATGCCACCACGCGCGCAGAGGGCGACGGCCTCGGGCGCGAGTAGCGTGGGAAGGTTGTCGATGCAGAAAAACCCGAGGTCCTCGAGCGCGTGCAGCGCGGTGGACTTGCCGGCGCCCGAGAGGCCCGTCACGATCACGACGCTCACTTGAGGCTCGCTCATGGCTTCTCCTTGTCGGGTCCGCGCACTGCAGGGATCCACGCCGAGCTCTCGTTGAGGTGATCGCTACGCCATGCCGGCGTGTCCGTGCTGCTCTCGACGGCCGAAGGCACCACCGACTCGGGCGCATAAGGGCTCACCTGCGTGGCCGCGGGCAAGCCGTCGATCGCGGTGTGCGTCAACAGCTGCTGCTCGAGCCGGCTGACGAAGTCACGAGCGCCGTCTTGGCCCATGCGCCGCGCGAGCTCGTTACGGGCCGCCATCTCGACGATCGAGCCCATGTTGCGGCCCGGGCGCACCGGCACCACGAGCTCGCGGATGGAGGTACCGAGCACCTGAACGGACTGGCTCTCCACGCCGAGGCGATCGAACTCCTCGCGCTCCTCCCAGTCCACGAGGCGCACGATGACGTCGATGCGTTTGCGATCGACGGTGCTCGTCACGCCGAACAGATTGCGCAGGTCGAGCACACCAAGGCCACGCACCTCGATGTGGTTCTTCAAGAGCTCTGCGGGCGATCCGAACACCATCCCGGGCGGATGCCAGTCGCATTCCACGACGTCGTCGGCGACGAGGCGATGCCCGCGCAGCACGAGCTCGAGCGCACACTCGCTCTTGCCGATGCCGCTCTTTCCCTTCAGCAACAGGCCAATGCCGAAGACGTCGACGAGTACGCCGTGCAAACGCGTGCGCGGCGCGAGGCGGTCGTCCAGCAGAGCGTGCACGGCGTTGATGGTGCGGCTCGAGCGTGCGTTCGAGACGAAGAGCGGCGTGCCGGTCGCCTCCGCCGCCGCGATCGTCGATCGCGCGGGCGCGTGGCCGTTGGTGATGACGACGCACGACAAACCTAGCGAGAAGAAGCCGCGGGCGGCCTGCGCGCGGCTCTCGGTATCCATCGCGTCGAGGAAGCTCATCTCGGTCTCGCCGAGGACCTGAACGCGAGTCGGGACGACCCCGTGTGCGTGCCCCGCGAGCGCGAGTCCGCTCTTTTGCACGCGCGGGTGGCGGATCGGTCGTGAGAGTCCGTGCTCGCCCGCGAGCCTCGTGAGATCGATGGCGAGCCGTGCGTCTGACGCGAACTCGCCGGTCGTGATCTCTCCGCTCGTCGGGCCGCTGTCGGTCATCGGTGACACGCCTCGTCTTCGGCGACGAGCGCATCGAACGCAGCGACCGCGGTGGGTGCCGCGAGCAGTCGCTCTCGAAACGCGCTCGAGCGCAGCACCCGGCTGATCCGCGCGAGCGTCTTCAAGTGCTCGCCAGATGCGTGCTTGGGTCCGATCACGGCAATGACGATGCGTACGTCCTCCCCGTCGATCGCGTCGAACGCGACACCCTTCGGGATCGTGATCAACGCGCCCACCTGCTTCTGCACTTCGGCCATGAAGCCGTGCGGAATCGCGACGCCCTCGCCGATGCCCGTCGACTGGCGTCTCTCGCGCTCCTCGAGCGCTTTGGCGACGAGCGTGGGCGCGATACCCGCACCGTCCGCGAGCATCGTGGCGAGCGCCTGAATTACTCGGTTTTTGTCGAGCGGTCCGTTTTGGACCGCGACGCGCTGGGGCGAGAGGAGATCATTGAGTCGCACGCTGCGAATATGGCGCAGCCCGCTGGGTTTTCACAGCTGTGAATTGTCGCCGCCTTCGGCGAACGACAACAACCAAGAGGATTGGCTTCGCCAGCCCCAGATCAGTCTTCGTTCGAGTCGTTGGGCAGCAGTCTCTGCGAGGCACGCTCCGCACCCTTCTTGCTCTGCTTGGCCGCGGTGATCTGTCGCTCGAGCTTGTCGATCACTTTGTCGATCGTCGCGTACATGTCCTCGCTCGTCTCGTGCGCGTGGTAGTGCGCGCCGCCCGAGTGGATGTCGACCTCGGCACTGTGCTGCTTGTGCTGCGTGCTCAGCGTTACTTGACCCTTCATCGGTTGCCGCAGGAACTTCTGGAGCTTGCCAACCTTGTCGGCGGCATAGCCCTTCATTGAATCGGTCGCATCCATCTGACGGAAGGTGATCGCGATGTTCATTGAGAACCTCCTCGCAGCGACGATCGGCGTGCTGCGCCTCTGCTGAGGATAACGACGAACAGGCCCAAAGCTGCCCGAAATTCGCACGAAATCGTCACGATGCCTCGGCACGCGGCCGCGGGCGTTGTCACGCTCCTTGCTAGTCCGGGGGGAGAAGCGGCATGTTCGCCGAGCCGCTAGAAGAGCTTCTTGCGCTTGCTCGACGCCAAGATGCCGAGCATCTCGCGGTATTTGGCGACCGTCCGTCGCGCGATCTGGATGCCGTCGTCCTTGGCGAGGATGTCGACGATCGCTTGATCGCTCAACGGGTTGCCCTTGTCCTCGCCCTCGATGATCTTCTTGATGGCCTGCTTGACGCTCTCGGACGCGATGTCGTCCTCGCTCGTGCGGCGAATCGACGAGTTGAAGAAGTACTTCAGCTCGAACAGGCCCTGCGGCGTGTGCACGTACTTGTTCGTGGTCACGCGCGAGATGGTCGACTCGTGCATGCCGACGGCGTCCGCGATGTCGCGCAGGATCATCGGCTTCAGGAACGAGACACCCTTCTCGAAGAAGTCGCGCTGCTTCTCGACGATGCACTCGGTCACGCGGATGATGGTCTTTCGGCGCTGCTCGATCGCGCGAATGAGCCACTGCGCGTTTCGGAGCTTCTCGCCCACGAAGTCCTTGGCGCCCGGGTCTTTGAGGAGCTGCTTCGTCAGAGACTCATTGATGTAGAGACGCTGCACCCCGCGGTCGTTGTCGGTGACGACGAACTTGTCGCTGTCCTTCACGATGTAGACGTCCGGCGTGATCGCGATCGTCTTCTCGTCCGTCATGCTGAAGTTCCGCGCGGGGCGGCTCTCGAGCTTCTGGATCTCTTTGACGGCCTCGTACACCTCTTCCACCGGGATTTTTAGGTCCCGCGCGATCGCGGCGTAGTTGTGCTTCTCGAGGTTGACGAGGTGTTTGTCGATGATCGTGAGCTCGAGGTCGTCGTGGTTGAAGACCTCCGCTTGCACGCGCAGGCACTCCTGCAAATCACGCGAGCACGCGCCCACGGGATCCCACTCCTGCATGATGCGCAGCACCTCGGGTGCGTCCTCGATGTCGACGCCGGCCTCTTGCGCGAGCTCGTCGAGTGAGGTGTCCGGCGTGCGTGTGCCGTCCTCCCGCTCCATCCCCTTCAGGTCCAAAAAGCCGTTGTCGTCGAGGTTGCCAAGCACGAGTTCGGCGAAGCGCCGCTCGGAGTCGTTGAAGTCGCTCATCTGGAGCTGCCACTTCAAGTGGTCCACGAGCCCCTCGATTTTGGTCAGGTTCGCCTCGATCGGCGGGAGCTCGTCGAACCCGCCTCGCGACGTGGGGAGCGGCTGCTGCAGTGTGCGGTTCTCGAGGAACTGCTCCCAGTCGATGTCGTTGACCTTCTTCTCGTGGCTAATTTGCTGGAGCTCGTCGTGCTTGCTCTGCTGGGAGAGCCGCTCGTTCAGCTCGAGGCGCGCGTCGTTTTGGGCGGGCGCGGTCTCCGGGGCCGGGGCGGCTCCTCCCATGCGGTTGCGCGGCTCGACCTCGTCGTCGGCCAAGACCGGATTTGCATCCAGCTCCTTGCGAATCTCGTCGATCAGCTCCATCCGCGAGAGCTGAAGGAGGCGAATCGCCTGCTGCAGCTGCGGAGTCATCACAAGCTGCTGACTCAGCTTGAGGGTTTGTTTGATCTCCATCGGGTTCGGAACTCTCTCGCTTTTGGGCGGTCCAGGTCTGCGCCAGAAGGTACCACGCCCTCCCAACTGCGAAAGCGATATTCGTGCCAGTGCCGTCGTCGTCGTATCCCTAGACCCTTTCGGGAGTCAACGCCGTAGCCTCAGCCACGCAAGCCAGTCTCGAACGAGACGCTTGGACAGAACCCGAGTTGAGCCGTGGGTACGTCTCGACTGCCTCGAACCCTGGAGAACTTGATGCGTCAACCGTTCAAAGCTTCGGTCGCCCGGCTACTTGCTGCTGTCCTCGCTCTCTCGTCCGTCGCTTGCGGGCGCTCTGCCATCGTCGACAGCGCGTTGCCGCTGAAGCGCGTCGTGATCTATCGAAACGGCGTGGGCTATTTCGAGCGCGGAGGACTGGTGGACGAGCCGGAGGTTCGCTTCAAAATGCGTGAGAGCGAGGTGGGCGACTTTCTCGCGACGCTCGCGGTGATCGAGAAGGGCGGCAGCTCTGTGAAGTCGGCGGCCTTCCCGTTGCGCGACGACACGCAAGATCCGAAGCCACGCTCGCAAATGACGTCCGACGAGAAGAACGGCCTCAAGAGCGTCGTGCTGTCGTTGGACGGCAAGGAGCATGATCTCCAAGTCGGCTATGTCGCCGAATCGCCCCTGTGGAAGCCGTCGTATCGCGTCGTCGTGCGACCCAACGGGCAGGCCGACTTGCAGGTTTGGGGCATCGTCCAGAACCTGAGCGGAGAGGATTGGAAGGACGTGTCTCTCTCTCTGGTCGCGGGCGCGCCGCTCGCGTTCGAGGCCCAGCTGGGCGTCCCCGTGATCCCCCAGCGGCCCACGGTGACCGACAACGGCGAGGTCATCGCCTCGGTCCCCCGTGGCGAGACCTCTCTCAGCGGAGACGGCGCCCCTCCGCCGCCCCCCGCCGCGCCGCCTTCGGACGCGGAAGGAGATGGGTACTCGTTCTCCGATGACCCGATGGGTGCAGACAAGGACGGGAGGGCCGGCATCGGCTCGCTCGGAGCCGGCAGTGGGGCCAGTGGCAATGCGCCGTCCGCCAAGCCGATCGTGCACGGGAGCATCGCCACGCGCGGCCCCACCAACGCCGCGTCGCCAACTGCCGTGAGCCGTCCCTCGGTCGCAGCGCAAGAAAAGGCGCGCGCGAACCCCTCGAACCCCCGCAATTTACGGTCTCTCGCGGCGATAGCTCAAGAGGGCGGGACGACTCGGTACGACCTCCCGCTGCCCGTGACCATCCCCGACAAGAGCGCGACGATGGTCATGCTGCTCGCCAAGCCGGTCGACGGAGAGTCGATCTTCTTGTTCGCCCCCGATGGCGGCGTGCCTGACTCCACGTCGCACCCGTTCCGCGTCGCGCGTTTCACCAACTCGACGGGCGGCATGCTCGAGCGGGGGCCCATCGCGGTGTTCGAGCAAGGCGCGTTCTTGGGTCAGGGCATGCTCGACCCCCTCCCCAACGCGGCGACGGCGACCGTACCGTTCGCGCTCGAACGAGCGATCGCGATCGATCAAGATCGCAAGTACGACGAGCGTGGTGAGCGTGTCGCCAAGATCGAGAACAGCCAGCTCACGATCGAGCGCGACGCTGTGACGCAGACCAAGTACCGCATCAAGAACGGCGGAGACACAGAGGCGAAGCTCCTCGTCAAGCACCCACGCATCAACGGGGCCCGCTTGTTTCAGCCGCCGAAAGACACCGAGGACAACGTCGGCACGCAGAGCGCGCTCATCGGGACCAAAGTCTCCGCGCACGGCAGCGGAGAGCTCGTCGTCGACGAACGCAGCACACAGCGTCGCGACGAGGATTGGTTCAGCGTCGTCGCCGACAACGCCGTGAAGGGCTACTTGCAGGATGCACACAGCGATCGCGGCGTCGTCACGAAGCTCAACGCGGTGTGGTCGATTCGCGATCAGATCATCGCGCTGCGACAGTCACGCGCCAAGCTCGCGCAAGAGCAGGTCGACATCTCGCGGCAGACCGAAGAGACGCGCCGCAACATCCACACGATCGAGAAGAACAAGAGCGCAGACGCGCTGCGCGCCAAGCTCACCACACGGTTGGGCGAGATGGCGACGCGCCTCGACGACATCACGAAGCAGCTGGTCGAGACCGACCAGAAGCTCAACGAGCTCGACGTGCGCTTCAACGAGGGGCTACGCGAGATCAAGCTCACCGAGGTTCCCGCGCCGAAGCCTTGAGCTTGGAGTTGACGGAAGGGCACGAGCAAGAGCAGCGTTCGAATCCCATGAAGCGCGCCCTCCTCGTCTCGTTGTTCGCTTGCGGCGGAGCGACCGCGACTCCCGTCGTGATCCCTTCGGTCACCTCTGACGCGTCGACTCCAATCGTCGCGCCGCCGGTCGTCGACGCGAGCACGCCCGTCGCGGACGCGTCGAAGGGATGGACACTCACGCTCTTGGGAGAGACGACGATAGCGGGCGGCGTCTACGTGGACGGGCCCTCGTTCTCGCACGACGGATCGCGCGTCGCAGTCGTGCACAAAGACAAGCTCCAGATGTTCGACGCCACGACGCTCGCACCCATCGCGGTGAAGGGCGGCACGATCACGAAGGCGGCGGGTCCGCTGATGGTCGTCGGTCGCTACGCGTTCGATGCATCCACCGGCGAGAGGCTCGTGCTCGCAGTTGCCAAGGGCGGCGCGTGCGATGACGAGGACGCATTCTCGGCGGATGCCGCGCGCATGAGCCGCGCGTGCAACGGAGGCACGACCGTCTTCGACACCCACACCGGCTCGCTGATCGGCACCTTCCGCGAGTTCCAGTCGGCAGCCCCGGTACGCACTGGCTCCATCACAGCGAGTGGCAACTTCGTCTTCTGGCAAGCGCGCGCGAGCGGTGCGTTCGAGGAGATCAAGAGCCACGTCACGGGCCCCATGACGAGCTCGCACACGACGATGTCTCCAGACGAGCGGTTTCTCTTCAGCGCCCCCGATCGCAATTGGTATCCGGACGCTGTCCCGATCGGCACGCTGATCGACGCGAAGAACGGGCACACGATCCTCACGTTCACCGGGGACGTCGAGAGCGGCGTGTTCTCTCCGCGTAGCCAGCTCCTGGCGGTGCTCCACAAAGTGATGGGCAGCGATCAGGCGTCGGTGACGATTCACTCGGTCGACCACACCGACGTGCTGGTGAGGCTCCCCGATCGTGAGGTCATGACCGTCAGTTTCTCCGACGACGACACGCGCGTCGCTGTCCTCACGGCGGCTCACAAGCTGCGCGTCTATCGTCTCCTTGCGCCGTGATTCTGCCGCGATCGTTTTACACGCGCGACGCGCTGGTCGTCGCGAGAGCGCTGATCGGAGCGCGCATCGTCAGCGGAGGTCGGGTCGCGCGCATCGTCGAGACCGAGGCATATCGCGGCCCGAAGGACCTCGCGTGCCACGCGCGCTTCGGAGAGACGCCTCGTACGAAGGCGATCTTCGGTCCGCCCGGCACCGGCTACGTGTTCCTCGTCTATGGCATGCACGAGTTGTTCAACGTCGTCTGCAAGGCGGAGGGGAGCGGACACGCCGTCTTGATCCGCGCGGCCGAGGCCATAGGCTGGGACGGACGCCTCGAGGGTCCTGGCAAGCTCACACGAGAACTCGCGATCACGCGAGCGCATAATGGCTGTATTGTGCACGCAAAAGACGCCGAGATTCGGCTGCTGTCGCGCGTCGGCCGGCCGAAGATCGCGACGCGCGCTCGCGTCGGCGTGGGCTACGCGGGCGAGTGGGCGGACATGCCGTGGAGGTTCTTCGACTCACGGAGCGACTGCGTGTCTCGCCCGCCGAAGTCGGCGATAGGCCAAGGCGCTAAGGCGACTGACGAACGATCACCCGTGCCCGCGCGTCGCCTTGAACGCTGACGGTGAGCACGTCGCCCTTGTGGACGCAGACCGGGCCCTTGCCGCCGAGCGCGAGCGCGTTGCCTTTTCCTTCGGCCAGTGACGTCGTCGAGTTCGCGAGCGTCACGGACACACTCGCTGTAGCGTGTACGAACGCGCGCACACACGTATCCGCGGTCGCCGTGACCACGACCTTCAAGCCGTCTTTTGCGAGCCCCTCTTGGCGAGCGCCTTCACGCGTCCCCGGCCACTGCAGGAGCGACTCCTTGCCAATCACCTCGAAGGAAGGCAAGGGGTCCACGACCACGGGAACTGCAGAAAACGAGCCGATCGGCGCAGACGTTGGATGTGTCAACGGATGCGGCGCGGGGGGTGGCCGCGCCGCGCCTCCGCAAGCCGCGAGCGCGACGATGAGGAGCCGGTACAACTCAGGACGCGGGGGTAGCCAACGGCGTGATGATCTTGGTCGCAGTGGCAGGCTTGCTGTCCAACTCCATACGGCACGAGCCCTGGAACTCCACGCCGCGATCGATGAAGAGCGAAGGCGACTGGATGTTGCCGACGAGTCGCCCCGGCGCGTGAAGCTCGAGTGCGGTCTTCGCGCGGATGTTCCCGTGTACGACGCCGCCGCGGATGATCACGGTCGCGACGTCGATCTCGGCGTGGACCTCGGCACCGTCGCCGATGATGAGCGTGTCGTCACTCTTGATCTCGCCCTTGAAGACGCCGTCGATGCGCACGCGGCCCTCGAAGTGCAGCTTGCCTTCGAAGCGGGTGCCGCGACCCAGCAAAGCGGTGATTTCGGTTGCGGAAAGCGATGCATCCATGTCGACCTCGATGTGAAACGGGAACCTGCACATAGCACAGGCGTCTCCATGCATTCTACAGCCGCCTCCAGGCGTCATGAACAGCCGTGGATGCCGTCAGCTGAATGACGGACTTGTGCAAACGAGGCAGTTTTTAGCCACCCTCCCGCTGGGAACGAAATCTGCTTACTGTGCCGTGTGCATCGGGAAAAGGTCTGTAACCCACGAAAAATCGATGGGGCATTGTCCTCGACTGTTGACATCGGCTGCGTCGACGGGCAACGGTCCGCCGCTGCTATGGGAGTTGCTCAGTGAACACCAAGATCAAGCTCGTCGTTTTGGGCTCCGTCGCCGCGCTGCTCATCGCCGCACCCGTTCTCGCGCAGGGCGATTCACCGACCCCAACACCCGCCGCTGACCCAGATGGCGTCGCTCCGATATCGGCTCCGTCGACGACGACCACGGCGGAGCCTACCGCACCCCCGGCACCCAAGCCGTCCGCGCAGCCGACGGATGCGACGCCAGCCGCGGCCGCTCCCGACTCTGCACCCGCGGTAACGCTCGGCACGGGCTCGGATTTGACCAAGAAGGACGAAGCGACCAAGGACGACAAGAAAGACGAAGAGAAGAAAGAGCCGGCCACGCCCATCGCAGGCACGTCGTTCTTCTTCCAAACGGGCGTGAGCCCGAACGTCTTCTCCCCCGGCATGGTGCAGTCGCCGGACGTGACGGTGGACTCGTTCGCGCTGTTTCAGCCGCGTTGGCGCTTCAACAAGTTCCTACAGCTTCGCGGTCGCTTTGCGTTCAACTACGAGTGGACGGACAACGTGAACTCGAGCACCACGCGCAAGCGCGAGCCTCGCTTCACGGACTCGATCGTCTCGCTCGCCGTCGGCGGCATCCCCGATCTCGCGAAGATCAAGACGCTCGTGTTGCTCAACCTAGGCATCCCGACTTCACCCGAGTCGCAAGCCCGCACGATGTACGTCTCGCCCGGTGTTGGTGTCTCGTTCGCGCGCGCTTTCGAGCATGTGCTCGGTGGAAGCGTGGCCCTTGGACTCAGCGTCTCATACAGCCACCCGTTCTACCACTACACGACTGCTGGCACGGAGAACCCGACGCCCTATCAGTTCAGCTGCTTCAACGCCGGTGGCGATGCGAGCTGCAACGGCCAGGTCTCCGCGACCGCGAACACCGCGAACTCGGTTGTCGCGCTCGCGAACATCGGCGGCGAATGGGGCCGGTTCGAGCCCAGCGTCTTCTTTCTCCTGAGCAACGGCTGGGCGTACACGTTCCAGAACCAGCCAGGCGTCGCGCGCTTGCCGGACTCGACTCACTTCCGTCAGGCGACGTTCTTCGGCGCGGAGCTCGACTACAAGCTCACCGGTTGGCTCAGCGCGGGCGTCGGATACCAGATGTTCCGTGCCTCCATCCTCGACAACGACGGCAAGATCGGCAACCCGTTCTACTCGATCTACCAGGACTCGATGCGTATCTACCTCGGCACGAGCATCGACATCGACAAGCTCTACTTGGGCCTCTCCGGCCAATCGGAGAAAAAGACCGCGAAGGCGCCCAAGCAGCCTTATTTCTCGGGCTTCTGACGTTTTTATCGCCCGCGCCAACACAACTTGCCTAAGTTGCGCCGCGGAGGCACCGGACCATGGCGATCATTCAAGTAGGCGCAGACGCTCCCGACTTCGAGCTCCCCTCGAGCGAGCTGGACAACGACAAGCCCGGCAAGAAGATCAAGCTGAGCGACTATCGCGGCAAGCAGGCCGTCGTCCTCGCCTTTTATCCGCTCGACTTCAGCCCGACCTGCACCGGCGAGATGAAGTGCTTCCGCGATGACTTGTCCGCGCTCGAAGGCGCGAATGCGGCCGTCCTCGGCGTGAGCGTCGACAGCGCGTGGACGCACGCCGCGTTCAAGCGCGAGCTGGGCCTCAAGTTCCCGCTGGTCGCCGACTTTCATCCGAAGGGCGCGATGGCCGACACCTATGGCCTCTATCATGCGGACAAGGGCATCACCGGCCGAGCCACAGTGATCGTCAACAAGGCCGGCAAGGTGGCGTGGGTCAAGGAGCAGGGCCTCGGCGAAGCACGCGACAACAAGGCGATCCTCGCGGCTCTCGCAGCACTCAAGTAACGGACAGGAGAAACCGACGATGAGGATCGTGTCGCGGAGTGGGATCGCGTTGCCGGTGATCGGCATATTGGCGTTGTCGAATGTCGCGCTCGCGCATGAGGGCGATCACGGTCCCGGCGGTGGAGGCAGCTCATCGGACTCAACCGATGATGTGTCAACGACCAAGGACGCGCCTCCTGTCGGCTCGGAAAAGCTGTCGTTCGGCCTCGATTGGGTGATGGGCTTCGGCAACGTCCTCGCGGTGGAGCAGCAGTACCCCGGCTCTACACAGATCACGCCGACCAACGTCATCGTAAGCGCGCCCTACCGGACCCAGACGTACATGCCGACCGCGCACTACGCGTTCAGCTCGTTTGGCCTCGGGCTGCGCGTGCCCATGACGATCGGAAACATCCGCAATGCGTCGCCGCAGATCACGGGAGACAACGTCTTCACGGTCGGCGGCATCGCGCTCGCGATCGACATGCCGAAGAAGGTGAGCGACACGCTGACCGTGACGCCGGAGCTCGAGCTCGTCGCTCCCACGGCGCAGGGCGATGCTCCGCCCACTCCAGAGGCGCTCGCGAAGATCCCTCCCGGGTCGTTCGACAGGTACGCGGCGTACAAATACTCGGCGAACCTCGCCGCCGCGATGTCGCACGGCTACGAGGACGACGCGCTGTTCTGGGCGCACCGAGCAGGAGCCGTCCCGCGCATCGGTGCCACGTTGAAGACTGGCGCGCTCACGCTCGCGCCGTTCGCAAAACTGCCGATCATGGTCGACACGCACACGGACTCGGACGAGCGATTGCGCCTCGAGGTCGTCGGGGGAGCGCGGCTCGCATACGCGGTCACGCCGTGGTTCGAGCCGGGCGTACGCGTGTGGGCCGTCGTCCCGATCATCGCGCAGTCTGGGTTTCGCGATCCGGCTGGCGTGGTCGAGCCGCAGCTCAGGTTTCACGCTGGGAACACGCTCTCGGTCACGATTGCCGGCATCCTTCCGTTCGCGGGCGGTCTGACCGATCCGTACACGGGCGCGATCCGAGCCACCGTCGGCGTAGCATTCTAGCCGTGTAGTCGCGGGCGGGCGAAGCCTTTCTCTAAGGCGTTGTCGTTCGCCAAAGGCGACGACAAGTGGGGCGGGCGAAGCCTCCACCCGGTGTTGTCGTTCGCCAAAGGCGACGACAAGTTTCCTCCGTTGCTCGAGCGTGCTCTACTTCGAATATGCGCTTCCTCGCGCCGCTCCTATTTTGCGCCGCCGTCATCTCTGCGGCGCGACTCGCTCCCGCCCAAAACGACGGCAAGCCCGCCGCCCCGCCCGCACCGACCGCGAGCACCAACCCAGGCACGGACCAGGCTCCTGCCACGGAGACGAAGACGGAGGGCCCGAAGAACATCACCGGCTACGGCTATGGCGGAGGGCAAGCGGCCGCGCCGATGGCGACACCAGCGCATGCACACGTTGGCAAGAAGCACACGCCGCACGCCGCGGTTCCCGCCGGGCCAATCGCGACGCTACCTGGCTTCGAGATGGAGGCCGATGGCTCGTCGCGATGCTTCGTCCAGCTCACGGCCTTGGTGCCCGTCGAAGAAAAGAAAGCCGCGGGCTCGATCACCTACGTGCTCAAGGGTGCGCACGTGAACGTCCGCAACAACGAGAACGCGCTCGTCACGGTGCACTTCAACACGCCAGTCACGCGCGCGCGGCTAGTTCCCTCGGCGCTAGGTCTCTCGTTCATCATCGACCTGCGCGCGAATGTCTCGCCGACCTACAAAGTCGTCGGCGGCAAGGACGGCACGAGCATCCTCGAGGTCGACTTCCCGAAGGGAAGCTACGTGACCGCAGCCGCGCCTGCCGATGCGGCACCAGCTCCCTAATCTCGCATTGCTGCTCGTGCTCGCGCCCGCATTGGCGCGCGCCCAAACTCCGGAGGGCAAGGGCGAGCTCGACGTGCGCGCCGACGAGGTCTCGGTCGACACGCGCCTGCTCGAGCTGGAGCTGAAGGGAAACGTCCACGCGGACGCGCCGCCGTTTCACTTGTCGTCGGAGGCGCTCAAGCTCAAACGCACGCCCATCGGGGTCGTCGTCGATGGCGATGGCCGCCTCGCCTTCTGTCCGTGCCTCGGCACGCCGCTCACGATCGCGTTCTCTGGAGCCACCGTCGCGCCGCCCGGGGATCTCATCTTGAGGAGCCCGCGCTTGCTGGTGTTCGGCCTCCCCGTATTTTGGCTTCCGGTCTTCTGGCTTCGCTCGTCTTCGCGCGTCGGCCTGCTGCCTCCCGACGTCGCATGGCGCGGCGCCGATGGCATGTACTTGGGCGGCGGTCTGCACCTTCCATGGACGAAGGGCGACCCGAGCAACGGCGTCGATGTGCGCGCCGGAGGCTATTTCAAGGGCGGATTCGCCGCCAGCGTGGACCTCACGACACCCTCGTCGTTCACGCGCGTGCAGTTCGACCGACTCGCTGGCTCCACGCTAGGCGGCGATCAGGGCGTCATCGTGGACGCCCGTGGCGCGATCGCGCGCAGGTCAGCCGCGACGAGCTCGATCACCGAGGAGCTCGCGTGGGACGCCGATCTGCTGCGCGGCGCGCGCGGGCTGTACGCGACGACCGATCTCGAGACCGTCGCACGACCCGCCGATCACCTCGCCGTCGAGACGCGCGCGCGCACCGATGATTTCATCGCGGCCGTGGGCATCCGCTCGACTGCCCGCCGCGGAGGAGAGCTCGGGAGCTTGGACGTCATCGGTCCGATGATGACGCTCGGCGCCTCGCACACGCTCGGCGACTTCGGCGCGACGAGCCTCGTGATCGACGGTGGCGCGCTGCGCATCCCTGGCGGCACGACGGTCTCGCTCGCGCGCGCAGTGATGGGCGCTTCGACCTCCGCTCACCTCGGCGCGATTGGGTCCACGCTGTCCGTACAAGCCGCCGGAGATGTCGTCTCGGACGGCGCGACGCACGCGAAGGACGGCGCAGCCGCGGCGCGATGGGAGCTCGGAGTCCCCATCGGTCGCGCGTTTCGATCGGGCGACACGAACGATCCGTGGCGGCATCGGCTCGAGCCGCTAGCGTTCGCGTCCACGTTGCTTGCGCGTGGCGACGGAGGCCTAGCGGCGGGCGCGCGTGGCGGAGTGGCTGCGGGTGGAGGCCTCGCGACCCTACGTGGCGACGCATTCACCACGGGTGGCGGCTTCCGAACCGCGCTCGCGAAGTGGGCTCGCGGCGAGGGCTTCGAGATCGAGGCGTCGGCCGGCGCGACCTACGCGAAGCCCGACCGACGCACCGACGCAGCTCCCGACGGAGTCTTCGCGACCGTCCGATGGCGCGCCGAGGCTCAAGGCCGCTACTACGCAGTCGCGGCAGAGGGGGCGCACTTGATCTCGGCGCTGCGCGGCGACGCATGGGTGGCGCGCGCTCGCGTCGGTGAGACGACAGGAATTTCCCTCAAGGCGTGGGTCGCGTCGCGCGTCGGCATCGATCCCGTGACCGCACGCCTGCTCACCGATCCCTCGCTAGAGGCGCCCGTCGGCTTCCTCGAAGAGGGTGGATGGACCGGCGGCGCGCGAGCGAGCATCCCGTGGTTCAAGTACGTCACCACACGCGGCGGAGTCGACGTCGACTTCACCGAACGGTCGCTCATCGCCGCTGTCGGCACGCTCGAGATCAAGGACAGCTGCGGGTGCTTTCGCTTCCGTGCGACGGGCGCTCACCGCATGGGTCGCGAAGGGATCGACGTCTGGATCGGCGTCGACGTCACACCCGAGATGGCACGTCGCTGACTCGCATACCGCGTCACTTGTGGACGTTGCTGTTCACGATGGTCGTGCGCACGTGGCACGTGTCCTTCGTGACGATGACGTTGTTCTGCAGGTCTGCGGCATAGCCCGTCGCTCCGATCAGGATCGAGTACGTGCCGGGCATGTCGAACGCGCCGTCGAACTCGCACGACGCTACGGATCCAGACGAGGTCAAAATCTGCTTGTGCCCAGCGCTATCCGTGAGCTGCACGGTCGCGTCGCAGATGCGCGCCCCCGTCACGGCGTCCTTCACGATGACCGCGACACCAGGGACTGCGATATCCGAGCAGTTCGATCCGGTGCCCAAGATGCACGCGGTGGAACTACCAACGACGAGAAGCGAAACGAGTATCGACAAGACGCGCATGATCAGTTCCTCCGATGGCTTCCCGGCCGCCGTGGCCCCCAATGGACGAACGACGAGAGAATGCATTCAAACTAGTTCTCGTCCGAATGGTCCCCGCACAGTCGATCGACGATGAACGAAGCCACCTCGCCGGGCTTCGTTCCAGGGCCGAATCCCGCGTCGAAACCGAGCTCGAGCGCCAGCTTGTGGTCGATGCGGGGGCCGCCGAGCAACAGAGTCACTTTGTCTCGCCAGCCTTGGCGCGTCACGAGCTCGATGAACGCCGCAGCGTTCTCCTTGTGGCAGTTTCGCTGCGTGATCACCTGGCTGATGAGGATCGCGTCTGCATGGAGCGCCTGCGAGCGCGCCGCGAGCTGATCGTTCTCCACCTGCGCGCCGAGGTTGTGCGCGTCGAAGCCCTTGTAGCTCTCGAGACCTTTATCGCCAGCGTATCCTTTGTAGTTGAGGATGGCGTCGATGCCGACCGTGTGCGCGTCCGATCCCGTGCATGCACCCACGACGACGATCTGCCTGCCGAGCCGCGCCTTGATGCGATGCTCGATGTCCTCCCGCGAGAGCGCGCTCGTGCGCACCTCGGGAACGTCGATGGTCGACGGATCCACCGAGTGCTTGGAGTGCCCATACACGACGAAGAAGGAGTACCCGCGCGCGCACTCTTCCATCGTCGCGACGAGGGGCTCTTTCAGTCCGTGCTCTTCGGCAAAGCGTTTGGCGGCCTCCTTCGCGCGCGGCGACGGCGGCATCTCGAGGACGAACGACATCTGGACCATGCCGTCGCCTTCGCGGTCGCCGTAAGCGCGTAGAGGACGGGGAGGGGAGGTGGGCGAATGCATCTGAGACGGGTTGGAGTCTAGTGTGGCGCGGGCCGATTGTCAGGCAGAGCGCGTGATACCGTCGTTCCACTCTCATGATTCGGGACAAGAGAGGGCGCGATCCGGATGCCGGCTATCGCCACGAACGACTCGAGCGCGTCGTCCAAGACGAGCTCAACGAGATCTTGCGCGATGAGGTGACGGACCCGTCACTCGCAGACGTGCGCGTGACGCACGTGAAGCTCAGCGTCGACTATCGCGCCGCAAAGGTGTATTATACATGCGCATCGGGGGCTGCGATCGACCGCGCCCTCGCCCCGGCCCTAGCTCGCGCGGCGGGCTTCATGCGCGCGCGTTTGGCGGACACCGTGGAGCTAAAGCGCGTTCCGGAGCTGAGATTTACGCCTTTTTGAAGGGGTTGATCGCGCCACCAACCTCGCGTCTACTCGTGAAGTCGTATGCGTTTTCGGACCTTGTCCGTACTCGTCGCGCTCTTCGGGGCGACGTTCGTCTCGTTCGGGTCGTGGCCGGGGCAGCCGCCCGCACGTGCGAGCGCGGCCACCGCTGACGCCCGTGAGGAGCGCGCGGTCGACGTGATCTCGAGCGCAGACCCCGCCACCACTCCGGCGCTGGCGACCGAATACACGTTCACCATCGAGGCCCTCAACATCAGCGAGACCGTCACGATGCACTGCCCAGCGCCCTCCTTCGAACCCGACGAGTCATCCTTCGCGGCCGCGCAGCACGTGATGCGCGCGATCTTCCCGGACAAAGAGGGCAAGGTCGATCGGCGCCTCGTGATCATGTTGCGCGACATCGCCCAAGTCACGGGCGGGCGCATCCAGCTCATCTCCGCGTTTCGAAGGCCGAGCTGGCGAGGTGATCGCAACTACCATGTACGCGGCCAAGCCGCCGACATCCGCGTCCCGGACATGGGTGCCCGCAAGCTCCGCGACGTCGCCAAGTCACTTGGTATCAAGGGCGTTGGTTACTACCCGACCACAAAGATGATCCACATCGACGCCCGCAACGAGGAATGGTTCTGGACCGACTGGAGCGGGCCGTCGCACTAGTTGCCGCAAAGAAGAAGAAGCTCTCTTTCGCGGATGCCGCGCGCAGAGCGATGCGCGCGCACAATCCCAGGCACCGATTCTTGGAGACGACCGGCGGCTCCGGTCCACTCGTGAGCTTCGAGAGCGTCGCGATCAAGGCCAAAAAAGGCCGACTTCGAGAGCTCGTCATGCTCCAGAAGGGCCTACACGGCGCGGATTGGTTCCGCGTGAACCTCTATCCAATCTTCGAGGGCTCTGCCGCGTCAGGCGCGATGGAGCACACGCTATGGGCGGGGCGGACGCTCGGCAAAAACGTCTCTTGGAAGCGCGACCCGGAGCTCGAAGCGTCGCTCGACGTCGCGTGCTCTTCACTCGAGCCCTCGTCGAAGATGTTCTTCACGCGTTTCGAGAAGCAACTCGGCAAGGTCGATTCTCTATTTGGCAGTCTGGTCACGCTCTACACGCAGTGGCTGCGAGCAGAGGGAGAGGCCATCCCGCGAGGCGACTTCAAGGACGACGACGCGGGCAATCTCCCGGCGTACGAGTCGTTTCGCAAGTCGCTCCTGAAGAAGAAGCTCCTCACGGGCGTCGGGGGCGATATCGATACTTGCTTATGGCGCTTCTGGCCGGCGACCGATCGATGCGCGAAATCGACTATGACCCTAACGACTACTATGATTGCACGAAGTGCAGCGCCTTCGTGCGTCGCGTGAGAGCACGCCTGGAGAGGCACAAAGTCGACGGATTCGGCGTCCACTACGCATTGGTGTGCAACAAGCATTAGTGCGTGTCCTCATATTCGAGAAGGCGCTCTTTTACGGGGCAGACACGCTCACGATATAGGGACACGCGCCTAGGCGCCCGAACGAAGAATGGGGAACAAAAAGATCAGGGAGTGGTTGAGGTCCGTGGTCATCCCATCCTGATCTCCCGATCTTTTTGTGAACCTCTCCCGCGACTCGCTACTTGAAGTCTTGCACTCCCCAGATGCTGCCGTCTGCCGCCGTCGCGAAACCGCACGCGACCATGGTGTATTGAGAGCTCGACATATTGATATAGTGCCCGTGCTTGGAGAAGTCCTGCCCAGGGCCTTCGTTCCACATCATCTGCAGGCAACCCGTGATCATGGTCTCGCCAGGACCGGGCCATCCGGGGCACTCGTTCTGCGCCCACTCACCGCATTTGCCGAACGCGCTGTGGGGCACGCCCGACTTCGAGTCCGCGAGTCCTTGTGACGCGGCGCAGGACTCGTTCGCGCTCCATCGTTGCAACGCAGGCAGGTTGAGAGTCGCGCGGTACTTGTTGATCGTGTCGACGCAGAGCTGCTCGGCACCTGTGTCGCGTGGCGCCGAGGTGTCGGGCTCCGTGGCCGAGTCGGCCTTCGGCGACGCCTTGGTGTCCGCGACCCCAGCGTCGGCGCTCTGCTGCGCGTCGGCGGTCGGATTCCCCGCGTCGTCCGACGCCGGCTCTACGACGATGACCTCTTCGGTACAGCCCAAGGGAGCCAGGCAAAGGACCAAGGCGATGGCCACGCCCTGGTACACCCGACCATCACCCCTCCCGGCGAATGCGCGCGTTTCCAGGCTATTTGTCGAGATCTTCATGGCAAGCGCGTCTCCTACGGGATGACACTGCGAGCGCCGTGCCGCCGGTAGCGTGAGGGTCCACGCGAGGCCCAGGGCTCGGCGCCGAACGTGGTACCAATATTCGGCTTCACATGGACTCTCAAGTAGCCGAGCCGCTCGAGCCCTCCGCGCTCCGTCGCATCATCTTCGCCGCGTCGCTCGGCACACTCTTCGAGTGGTACGACTTCTATCTCTACGGCAGCCTCGCAGTGTTCTTCGGGGGACTGTTTTTTCCGAAGGGAAATGACACCGCCCAACTGCTCGCGAGCCTCGCGACGTTCGGCGCGGGCTTCGGCGTGCGACCGCTCGGCGCGCTCGTGTTCGGCCACTTGGGTGATCTCATCGGGCGCAAGTACACCTTCATGGTGACGATGGCGACGATGGGCCTGGGCACCGCGCTCATCGGGTTGTTGCCGTCCTATGCGTCTTGGGGACTCGCAGCGACGATCCTCTTGGTGCTCTTGCGCCTCGTGCAGGGCTTGGCGCTCGGCGGCGAGTACGGCGGCGCGGCCACGTATGTCGCAGAGCACGTGCCCGACGCACAGCGCGGCTATTATACGAGCTTCATCCAAACAACGGCGACCCTCGGATTTTTCGTGAGCATGGGCGTCATCGGCACCATGCGCCTCGGCTTCGGCGAGGACGCATTCAGGTCGTGGGGCTGGCGAGTCCCGTTCTTGCTGTCGTTCGTGCTGCTCGCGGTGTCTCTCTACATACGAGTTCGCATGCGTGAGTCTCCGCTGTTTGCGAAAATGAAAGCGAGCGGCAAAACCTCGGTGAATCCGCTCAAAGAGAGCTTCACCAATCCGGTGAACCTCCGCTACGTCCTCATCGCGTTGTTCGGCGCAACCGCCGGCCAAGGCGTCGTCTGGTACACGGGACAGTTCTACGCGCTGACGTTCCTCCAATCCGCCTTGAAGCTCGACTGGAAGACGGCCTACGTCTTGGTGTCCATCGCGCTCGCGTTGACGACTCCGCTCTTCGTCTACTTCGGTAAACTGAGCGACCGCGTCGGCCGCAAGAAGATCATGCTCGCAGGCTGCGCTCTAGGCGCGCTCACATACTTGCCAATCTTCATCGGCCTCAAGCACTTCGCAGCTCCGCTTCGGCCGGTGCCAATGGTGCTCTTGCTCACACTTCAAATGGTCTACGTGTGCATGGTGTACGGGCCGATCGCGGCGTTCTTGGTGGAGCTCTTCCCGACCAAGATTCGCTACACGTCAATGTCGCTGCCGTATCACCTGGGCAACGGCTGGTTCGGCGGGTTCTTGCCCTTGATCGCGACCGCCGTCACCTCGAGCGCTTGGGCCAAGAACACGTTCGGCGATGGCGCGATCTACACGGGTTTGATCTATCCGATCGCCGTGTGCGTCCTCACGCTCATCGTCGGCTCGTTGTTCATTCGAGAGACGCGAGATCACAAGATCGACTCCTCCGAACACGCAAGTCCCTAAGACCCTCTGTTTGAATGCGACGGGTGGATCCGCGTATACTCCCGCAGTGCCGCGTCGTCTGCTCATAGGCTGTTTGGCTGCGGCGATCTCGGCGCAAGCGGGGGCGTCGTGCTCGTCTCCCGCGCCCGCTCCGACGCATTCGCTGCAGCCCGCTGAGCTCGAGCTTCGCAAGAGGCTCGGCATCCCCGCTGGCGCGCAGCGCGCCGTCCTGCTCGGGCAGACGTCTCACCTCGACATCGATTGGCAGCTCACGTTCGACGCCTATTACAAGCAGTACGTGGAGACAGCGTTCTTGGAGGCGCGCAAGCTGCTGGACGCTGATCCGCGCGCCTTCTACGCGATCGCGGAGATGGGCTTTCTCGCGCACCACCTCGAGGTGCACCCAGAGGAGCGCGCGCCGCTCGCAGCGGACGTCGCGCGAGGCGCCCTACGCATCGTGGGTGGCGGAGTCACGAGCCCGGATACTCTATTGCCGGAGACGGAGCTGCTCGCGCGCGATTGGCTATTTGGCATTCGCTTCGCGGAGGACACGCTCGGGGCGCACCCGCACGCGGCGTGGCTGCCCGACTCGTTCGGGCACTCAGGGACGGCGCCGGACATGCTCACCGCAGCAGGCTTCGACAGCGTCGCCTTCGCCCGCGTCGACGGAGCGCCGACGCTCTTCGACACGCTGTTTCACGCCGACACGCCGATGAAGCCAGGGTCGACCGGCGAGGCGCTCCAGAAGGCAGGCTCGGCGGACTTCGTGTGGCAGGGCGCTGGGGGCGCGTCGATCCTCGCGCACTACCTGGCGGGGCCTCGGCTGTACTGCCAAGGAGACAATATCGATTACCAGGAGAAGCTCGAGGTCCCTGGTGGTCATACGGGGCCGCTCAACGACACTCCAGAGTATACGGACTCGCAAATAGACAGTTACGTCGCCGAGCTCACCCCGTGGTCGAAGACTCCGTATCTCTTCGTCCCCGTTGGCTGCGATTTCCAGGCGCCAAAGGCGCAGCTGATTGGATACGCGGACGGCTACAATCGGAGGCGATATCCGATGACGCACGTCTTCGTGGTCGCGGCGCCGTTCGACGACTACGAGACGCTCGTCGGCTATTGGCGAGACGTGCTCCCGACCGTCAGCCACGAGCTATCTCCCTACTACATGGGCTTTTACGGCTCTCGCGCGGACATCAAGCGCAACGTGCGCGACTCCGCGCGGCCGTTCTTCGTCGCGGAGACGTTCGCGACCGTCCTGGGCGCCGCAGGCAAAGCGATGACTCTCGCGGCACGACCCGAGCTGGAGAAACTCACGCGCGCAGATCATCACGACTTTATCACGGGGACCTCCGCGAACGACGTCACCACGAACGAGCAGCTCCCGCTCCTCGCGGAGACGTTTGTCGCGGGCGAGACGGAGCTGGACGCGGTCGCCTCGGCCATCGCGAAGCGAATACCGATGACGGCGAATGGCAAGTATCGCGTGCTCGTGCTCAACGCGTCGAGCGCGACCCTCGATGACGTTGCGCAGATCTCGTTGCCGCTCAATAATGGCGCGGCGCCCCTGATTCATGCGGTGAGCGACAATCAAGAGGTGGCAATGACGCTGGCGTTCTCGCCGGCTCCTGGCGACAAGACGGCGACCTTCGATGTGGCGATTCAGAAGATGCCTTCGTTCGCGTGGAAGGCGCTCGACTTCTTGAGTGGCGCCCCGGCCGCGGTCTCGCCTCGCGTCACGCTGACCGCTGACGCGCAGAAGGTCGTGCTGTCGAACGAGCACCTACGCGCCGAGTGGGACGCCACCGCCGGAGTGTTCGCGCTTTCTTCGGTAGTGATTGACGGCGTGGAGATGCTCGCGGCACCTTCGATGGTGATTCACGACTACAAGGACACGGGCGGCTTGTGGCGCGTAGGCAGTGAGATGAGCGGGTGCGAGTTCTCGCCTCTTCCGTCCGTCGCGGGGCCAGATACGGTTCGCGTAATCCAGAATGGCCCGCTTCGCGTGAGTGTCGCGTTCGACTCGAACGGCGTTACACGTGAGGCGACACTCGCCGCGGGAGCGACGGGCCTCGAGCTCGCGATCAGGACGAACGCCGCGCTGAAGACGACGCGTACGGTCGGCTTCGCGTTCACCGGTACGACGCCGCTACGCACCTCTTCGCCCGCGGGCTTCGTCGAGCGACCGATGCAGCGCGTCTACGAGCCGACGTTCCACCCTGCCGTCCTTTGGGCGGAGACGGGCGGTAATGCCATATTGCTTCGGCAGTCCACCGGCGTGTCCATGAGCAAACAGGGTGTCGTGGAGCTCATGGCAGTTCGTTGGGCGCCCGCCGAGCAGTGCGACTCCGAGGGCGGCACCGGCGACGACTCGGGCTCTCATCGCATCGAGTGGCGTCTCGAGCGCGTCGTCGACGTGTCGCGCGCGGAGCTGTATGCGCAGGCCTTCAATCGGCCGCTAGAGCTGCGCGCCGTTCCGCTCGATCAAGCGACGCTCCTCGATCTCGCGCCGCTCACCTCGCTCCTCGGCGTCAGCGGCGGCGGCGTGGTGTCCGCGTTGAAGCCCGCAGACCGAGGCGATGGCCTCGTCGTGAGAGTGCTTCCGATGGTGAGCGCCGTGCACCTCACGCCGTCTCCTCTGTTGAACGTGACGCGCGCCAATTGGGTAGATCTCGCCGAACGCGACGGCGCACCGCTCCCATTCGGCGCGACGATCGACGTCGACCGAAAGACGTCGGGCTCGATCGCGTCGATTCGACTCCGCTAGACTCCTGGCGGTCGCTTTGTATGCTGACAGCCATGGCAGCCAAGCACGACGGCAAGCGCGCCCGCGAGAACATTTGGGTCACGCAGCAGAACCTGGCGCGGCAGAAGGGCGGTCGCCCGCCGTATCAGGCGCCTCCGAAGAAGCCGAAACCGACGAAACCCGAGCCTCCGAAGGACGAGACCAAGGAGTAGGTCTCTCACACAGCCGGAAAATCAGTTCGGCACTGGCGGGACGACGATCGTGTTGATCGGTTTGACGCTCGCGCCCGCGGGGTACGCGTAGCTGGATGCGCTGTCGTAGCCCCACACGGTGATGCCGAGCGGCGCCGAGCTGCTGATCGTGTGGAGTCCGTTATCGCATTTGCCGACGGCCTGGCCTTGATGGCGCAGATCGACGTGCGTGTATTGATACGCGCTCCCGCCCATCGGCAGCCAGCCACCGACCTTGCCGAGGCAATCGAGCGTGACGTCCTTATACGTGTTGTCGGGAGCCTTCTTGCGGACGAGCGCGATCTCCGTGTAGCCGTACGTCGGGTCCGTCATGAATTGATAGCTCGTCAAGAACTGCGCGGGAGGCACCACGTTCACGGTCTCGGGACCGCCGACGTTGTAGTCCGTAGCTTCATTGCCGACGGCCGCGTACTCCGAGCCAAGCGCTTGGATTGGTGGGATCTGCTGGTGCGCGGCATCACAGTCGCCGCCCGGCCTGTGCGCGGCGAGATAGAACGGGTGCTGCGCGTCTTGCGACTCTACGTGGAACGCGCCGGGTCCGTCGAACTCCACCAATTGACCGAGCGTGAGCGTCTTCGGCGCAGCGGCGTTGGGCGGGTCGTACTTGAGAGTCGTCCCCTTGACGACGCCAAGAATTCGCCACTTCGGCGGATCGGAGTGGTTCATGCAAAAGTGCTCGCCCCAGACGCCGATGGGATTGTTGGATTGAACGATGCTGCCGGACAGGTCGTTCCCGTTCACGTCGGGGAACTCCATGATGTGCACGGTCTGGCCCTTGTTGATCGAGTACGTGACGGGCGAGTTCTTGGTCGCACCAGCGACGCCGTTGGCCGCGGTGATGTTGGTCGTCGGCAGCACCGTGACCTTCGTGCCGTCTTGTTGCGCGATGAAGTCGATGCCCGGCGGAAAGGCCTGCGGCTGGTTCGACATCGTAACCGCGACGTAGTTGGTGTCCCACGCAGTGGTAGGCAAGAGCAGCGTCGCGCTGGAGATGTAGGATTGAGCGCCGCCGTACGGATAGATGTCATAGACGACCGCAGGCACGCTCGTCTTAATCTCCATCGCGTTGCTGAAATACGTGCCGTGCAGCACCATGTCCTCGTTCTCGACCGCGGCCTTCACGGTCGCCGGGCACTGCACCTTCAGGCCGCCGCCGCCCTGCGTCTGATTCAAGAAGACGATCGCCATGCTGCCCACGGGAATTCCCGTATTGGGGACTGGCTGATACGTAATCGCATTACCCGCGCCCTTCGGGATATACGAATAGGGCGTCGCGTCGATCGTCTTGCCCTTCCACACGAGCGTCACCTTCATCGGCGCGCTCCACGAGTTGGTGACGAATGCGGCGAAGCAGTTCCCAGCGGCACCGCCGCTGTTGTAGGTCGTGCTCCACGCGTCTGACGGGATGGCGTAGTAGTCGCAGCCGATGGAGCTCTTGTTGGCCGCCGCCGCGTCGCAAGCGTTGATGCAGCCGTTGGGCCCGCAGCCCAAGTCTCCGTTGCAAGTCTCCACGAGTGTCGGGTTGTCTCCACACGTGAGGATGCTCTTCAAATCCCCCGAGCATTGCGTGCAGCCACTGATCGCATCGCCTGCCTCGCTGCCCGGCAAGATCGGGTCGCCGCCGTCGCCACCGTCGGAGTCCCCACCGTCATTGCCGGTGTCGAAGAGGTTGCTCGTGGGGTTGCCGCATGCCGCCGCAACGCCCGTCGCGACCAAGAAGAAGACCGGAAAGCCAATCGATAATCCGCGCATGGGCGAATGATGCCAGCGCTCCCGTAGTGTGTCGATGAACTTGGCGCGGTTCACGCCGACATGTGTGGGCGTTCGTCGACTTGCGTCATGAGGTCCACGACCCGACCGGCCCCACGGGGACGACGCGAGTCGGATTGATGCCCTCGTGGCTCTGATGGTAATGCGGCTTGATGTGCTCGAAGTTCACGGTCTCCGTGACGTGCGGTAATCGGTATATGCGGCGGGCATACCGCCAGAGGTTCGGGTAGTCGACGAGTCGCCGCAGGTCACACTTGAAGTGGCCTTGATAGACGGCGTCGAAGCGAACGAGCGTCGTAGAGAGGCGGATATCTGCCTCGGTCAGCGTACCGCCGACCAAGGACGAGAGATCCACGAGCAGCCTCTCGAGCTCGTCCAGCGTACGAAGAGCACGGTGACGGACTCCTCATGAGCGGCTTGCTTCGTCGCGAACCCAGCGCGCTAGACACCGTTGTTGACCGTCTCGTAGACGAGCGCGTTGACCGCGTGGGTGAAGTGCCCGCTCTCTTTGTCGGTGGCGACCCCAGCTTCTCGCCACTTGTCCATCCACGAGCATTCCCATGCGCGAATGGTGGTTCATTTGAAGGCTTGGCGATAGGTTCGCCCAGGCAGTGAAGAAGAAGACTCTGTTCAGCCTCTCCCCGGTAGAGTTTCGCGACAGTCCGATCGCGGGGCGCGGTGTGTTCACGAAGCGTCGCTTTCAGCCCGGAGATCGCGTCGTCGACTTCGCGCCGAAGCAGCGGCGACTACCCATTTCGGATCCCGAAGCTGAGGAGGCATCGGCGACGAAGGTGACGCTGCTGTCCGAGGGCACGCACGTCATCATCCCCGACACGAGCGTGCCCGGTGGTTGGCTGTGCAATCACTCGTGCGATCCGAACGCGGCGATCTTCTCGAGCGGCCCTGGACGCGTCGAGTGCACGCGATCGATCGCGCCAGGAGAAGAGATCAGCGTGTTCTACGGCTGGGTGACGCGCAACCAGCCCGCTCGCGATCCGTGTGCGTGTGGATCCGTGAAGTGCCGAGGGTTCATCAACTTCGACGTGAGCGACGCCGACGCAAACGCAGTCGAGATCGTCGATGACAATATCGTGCCGACGGACGAGCGCCTCCACCGAAGACTCGCCGAGTATGCGAAGTACTTGCGAAGCATCGGGCAAGCGCAGGTTCAAGTGACCATCGCAGACACGTTCGCAGAGATGAAGCGGCGGATCAGAGTGGGAAGCGTCGGATGACCGAGCCGGAGCTGACGTAGATCCCCGAGTCATCCACAGCGATGTGGTACGCGCGGTCGATGCCCGTGTGAAGGACGTCGACCTTGCCATCGTTGGCGCGGACACGGCGCACGACACCATGCCTCGTGTCGGTCACATAGGCGAGCCCGCGATGGATCGCGATCTTGCCATACCCGACGTCACGCTCGACGTGCTCGGCACCGCCCGCGATCCAGTGGAGCGTGTCATCCTGGCAGGACAAGTAGACGTGCTCGGCGTCGGCTGCGAGGTCGGTCGGATAGAAGCAGCCACCGCTGAGCATCTCCTTCGGCGCGCCTTCGTTCGCGTGGGTGCGCTGCACGCCGGCGCCAAAGGAGAACACGAGAGGATAGTCGTAGACGGTGTAGTCGACGACCGAGAGGAGATCCGCGTCGCCCGGCCCGAGGTTGGCGACCTTGGCCGGCGGAGCCTTACCGCTCGCGGATGCGCTGAAGAGTAGGGAGCCCGCGCCACCGTCGACCAGCCAGTACACGCTGTCCTTCACGAGGACGAAGCGGCTATGCGGGCCGGCCGTCGTAACGACGGGAGTGACCGCGCCGCCTGCGACCGGCGAGCGCTCGATCGTCGCGGTGATGTCGGTGGACCAGTAGACGTTCTCGACGCTAGCGGCGACCGCCGGGTGCACGAACGAGTCGCGCTGGAGCTCGACGCGGCGCCCGTCGATCTTGCGCGCGCACGCAACAACCGACGTGGGCCCCTTGGGCGCGAAGCTCGACCAACACACGCGGCTGGGGTTGGTCGCGAGGGCCTGGACGTCACCTTCGACGTCGAGTTGGTCCCAAGAAGGCGTCGGGCTCGTCGGGGTGCTCGGCGGTTGCACGTTCTGGGGCGGCGCCGACGGGTCCGCGACGCTGCCTCCACACCCCGTTGCCACGAGGAATACGAGAGCGTTAAGCGAGGTTCGTTGTGCGTTCATCGGTCAAGCATGGCTCGCGGCTACTTGTGTGCACAATAAGTCTTATCAACACGGTATTGTATCAAAGCTACTCACGAGCTCGCGCTCGGCAGTTAGAGCGAAGCGACTAGCGCTTGCGTGTCACCTTGAGCAACGCATCGCAGTCGGCTTGTGCGCCCGGCCAGCCGACGCGCTTCATGGCGAGCTGACATCGGAGATCTTGGACTGCGTAGACTTGCGGGTGACTTTTGAAGAGTGCTGAAGCTGCTTTCCAGGAGCCCTCTACGTCGCCGGTGTCTCGCAACTCCACCGCGTGTTTGTAGATGGCGCGCTCGTCCGCGCGGAGCTCCGGCGCATCAGCGACCGACGGCGCTTGCGTCGCAACGGGCGCGACTGTGGGCGCGGCACGAGCGGCTGGCGCGGGGGCATTAGCCGCGCGCAGCCTGGCCACCATCGCGTCCCTCTCGGAGGGAATCCATGTAGTGGCGAGCGGGCCCTCGAACACCGCGAAAAGCTCGTCGGCGACCACGTGCGCTTGGCTCGGCGTGTGGGGCTCGTCGCGGTGAGCAAGCATGACGCGCATCACGTTCAGCGCCCCCACCGAGAAGCCGGACATCTTGGAGTCGAAGCGCGCGTTCATCAGGCTCCTCTCGTCCGCTTCGTGGATCGCACCGAGAGTGTGCGCGAGCTCGTGGAGGCAGACACTCGTCGCGCGGTGGCGCTTGCGCGCGACCGAGAGCCGAACACGGTCATTCTCCTCCAGCTCGTCGAACGACTTGTCGATCGCCTGCGTTTCATCCAGCGAGCCAGGGGAGCGCAAAACGAGAAACTTCCCCGGAGTGTCCGCCATTCCGAGGTCGTGAAACGAGTTCGTGACCTTGGGGATCGAACCGACGAACGCCACGACCCAATCAACATCGTCGCCGGGGTCCTTCGCGCGTAGCGCAGCCACGAGCGCCTGCAGGTCGTCCTCGGGTCCTGCGTCCTCCCAACGATTGAACGTAGCGATGTCGAGGCGAACGCCGAGCGGCGCGAGGATCTTGCTGCTGTCCTCGAGCGTCGAAGTGATCTGACGTTGATGCTCGACGACTTGCGACGCGAAAGTGGGCGTGACCCAGACGCGAACGCGGCGTCCCTGCACGTGCACCATCGAGTGGTCTCCGTCGTCAACGGTCAACGCTGCGGGCATGGCGTGCGCCGCGTTGTTGGTCTGCGCTCGCTTCGTCGCCCCCCAGTTGGAGTCGAAGCACCCGACGATCGCCAACGCCACGATCCCGATCACGAATGGGCGCTGGATCACACGACGACCCTATCATTCACGTCGCGCCCGGAGATGCGTTCGTCGCTGCACGCTCGTCCTTCACCTTCGGAGTCCCGACGTCGGGACTTCGGGGTCCCGACGTCGGGACTTCGAGCAAGTGGGCAAAATCCTGGGCTATCGTCCACGCCTGACGATGCGCTGAAATGACAAGCGCTGCAGCGGCCGACGAGCACGAGAGTGTAAGGCCGAGCGGTCGCGCGCGTTCTTGCCTCCATACCCAAAGGAGATTCCGATACGTCGACGCGCCCTTGTTGCTCTCTCTCCCGTCATGCTCGCAGCGTGCGGTGTTCACTCGTACGCGCCGAGCGCAGCCTCTGGGTCGTATTCCATCGCCGGCATGGCCCCGCCTCCCGCGATTGCCGCGCCCGCGCCCGCTCAGGGCACCGAGCCATACGCGGACTATGGGGTAAATCCGCAGGTCGACGCCAGCCGGGACCGAATCTCCACCTTCGCGGTCGACGTCGACACCGCATCTTATACGATTACGCGGCGCAAGCTCAAAGAGGGCACGCTGCCGCCGTATCAAGCCGTGCGGGCGGAGGAGTACATCAACTTCTTCGACTACGGATATTCGACTCCGGCAGCGGGCGCACCGTTCGCGGTGGACATTGCGGCGGCTCCGTCGCCGCTCGAGAAGGGTCACGAGATCGTGCGAGTCGGCGTGCAAGGCAAGCGCGTCTCGGCCGCAGAGCGCAAGCACGTGCACGGGAGCGTTCGTGAAGTGCTGAAGCCCACGGGCATCGATCAGAAGGCGAAGATCCTCTCTGCCATCGACGACCTCAACGCGGGAGGCTCCACCGTGATGTCGAGCGGCATCGAACTCGCGTACAAACTCGCGAGTCAGACGTTCGTGCCTGGTGAGGTGAGTCGCGTGGTCGTGCTCTCGGACGGCGACGCCAATGTTGGCAGCACCAGTCACGAAGAAATCCTCCAATCGATTGCCCAATACAAAGACAAGGGCATCACGCCGAGCACCGTGGGCTTCGGCTCTGGCAACTACAAATACGAGATGCTGGAGCAGCTCGCTGACAAGGGTGACGGCCACTACGTCTACATCGACTCGGAGGAACAAGCCCGCCATGTGTTCGCCGAGGCGACGGACGGCCTGTTGCAGGTGATCGCTCGCGACGTGAAGGTGCAAGTGGAGTTCGATCCCGAGGTCGTGAAGACGTATCGATTGATGGGCTACGAGAACCGCGACGTGGCCGACAAAGACTTTCGCAATGACAAGGTCGACGGCGGCGCGGTGGGGGAGGGGCACGAGGTGACTGCGCTCCATGACGTCGTCTTTCAGCCAAATATGGCCGCGCGCGCACCGCTCACCGTTCACCTGCGCTACAAGGGTGCCACCGGCGGACAAGCTACCGAACAGGCGTATCCGATGGCGACTCAATCGGTGTCTGCCGCACCCGCGAGCCTGCGCTTCGCGACCGCCGTCGCTTCGTTCGCCGACGTGTTGCGCAAGAGCCCCTACGCCGGTTCCTTCCAGCTCACGGACATCGCGCGCATCGCGAACGCGTCTACCGAGGATCGCCAAGAGCGCAAAGAGTTCGTCCAGCTCGTAGGCAAAGCCAACGAGCTCGGCGGAGGCGACAAGGCACTAGCGAAGAACTGACGCTCAGCGCTCCAGCGCCTCCAACAACGGATTCACGTAATCGGCATTGCGCTCGACGACTCCCAGGTAGCCTTTTCCGCCGTCGCGCTTGCGCTTCACGTCGGCGAAGGCGCCCTTGCCGATAGCGTCCCAGATGCCGTCGCGCTTCACTTCCTCTAGTTGCTTGTGCGCCTCGTCCAACACCTGCACGGCACGCTGCGCGATACGACCGCCCGGCTTGAACTCGATCTCTTCGCCGAAGTGCTTGGCGGCGTTGAAGACGTAGCGCGTGGCCTTCAAGGACAGATAACGATCCATCAACATGGGGTTGTGCACGGCCTCGCTGAACATGCCGAGCAGCTCGATAGACTGGTTCGTGGTGATGCCGACGAGATTGAACATCGCGTCGTGCACGTGGCTCTGGAAGATGTCGCCGGTCTTGTGCTTCGTCGGCGGCATCCACTTGATGGGGTGCTTGTCGAAGATCTGCCGAACGAGCTGCGCCTGGGCCAGCTCGAGGAGGAAGCTGTCCTCGATCCATGGGTCGATCTCGTAGGCGTGACCGAGGCCCAGTTGGTCCTCGAAGAGACCTGCCCGCAGCGCGAAGGCCTCGTTGATGAACTGGCTCGCGAGTACGGTGTGAGCCTTCTCGACGGCGTCCGCGGTCGTTAGGTAGTTGTCCTCACCCGTGTTGATGACGATCTTGGCGCGCGCTATGA
>JAYVYD010000122.1:0-18964 GCA_043784605.1 Myxococcales bacterium
CTTGAGCGCACATCGGCACGTCCGGCGTGCAGACGAGACCGCCGCCGTCGCCCGCGGGTCTGCAATAGCCACCGCAGCACTCGTCGCCGGTCTCGCAGGTAGCGCCGTCTTTGTGGCAAGGATCAACGACCCAGAAGCCGCGCGAGTTGCCCGCGAGGAGCTCTTGCGCGGGCAAGTAGAACGCGGGATGGCTCGGATCGGTGCCGGGCGCTGCTTTCAAGTCGATCGCGGCGACCCAGAGCTTCTTGGTCGTCGGAGTCGTCGAGATGTCGTGATAGCGCGGGTCGCTCCAGAACGGGTTGATCGTGGCGACGTTGCCGTAGAGGCGACGGCTCGTGAACACGACCCAGGCGTACCCTCCCGAGACGACGGGGTTGACCGTGGGCTCGTAGTTGAGTGTCGAGTCGTCGTCGTGCTGCGTGGCGTTGTTGGTCGGCGAGTATCCCTTGCCGTTGGCCTTGTCGAGGCGCGTGGGCGTCTTCGTTTTCGCATCCACCCACCACAACTCACCGTGCGTGCCCACGTTCGAGCACGGCCCGCTCGCGTCGCAGGTAGAGCGTGTGCCGGCGATGTCGCGACCGTTGAACACGGTCTCGCGCTGGTAAACGACCGCGTCGTTCGTGGGCAGAAAGCTGGGCCACCAATCGGACCCCGACGACGGAGTGTCGAGCTGCAGCTGCGCGGAGAAGGCGTTCGTGGTCTTGTCGAAGTCGTATGCATAGAGCGACTTGCCGTCACTTCCGGCGCCGCCCGTGAAGTTGAACGCGAGATGCTTGCCGTCCGAAGAGAACGCGGGTGTGCCCGCGCGCAGCTGAGCGGCGAGCCCCGTCGTCGCGATCGTGGTCGCCGCAGGCACGGCGAAGAGCTCGCTCGGTAGGACGCTTCCGCCCGCGAGAGCCGCGCCGTTCGAGAAAAGCATCGTGCCGTCGGGGAAGATGCCGGGCCAGCCGAGTTGGCCGTTCGCCGCGCCGATCGCGGTCTCGGCGTTGTTGTTCTTGAGGTCGACACGCCTCGACTGGCTGTAGTTGCCGCCGTTCTGCGTGATGAGCATCGAGCCGTCGGCGGCGACCGAGTGACAGACCCGGCAGTTGTTGTTGTCGCCCGCGACCAACACCGGATCGGTCGAGCCGCCCTTCACCGCGAGCGTCGCTCCGCCGAAATTCTTGTTGCCGATCGTGCAGCAATAGTTGCTCGCGAGGTTGGTGCCGTACGAGTTGTAATAGACCGTGCCCTTCAGCACGCCCGCGGCGATCTTCCACTTCTCGGTGATGGGCCCGTACGCGACGGTCCCTTTGGCGAACGTGAGATCGACGGTCACGTCCTCGCCGGTGTTCGAGTAAGCGAGCGCCTTCCATGCGGCCTGGATAATCGGGTGGTGGATGAAGGGCGTCGCGGTCTTCGCGAAGTAGCCTTTGTAGTCGAACGATTTCTCGTACGCGTGGATGTACACGGCGTCGTAGTCGCCTTGCGCCCCGACGTTCCATTGAAGGAGCGGCGCGAGGATTCCCCGCGGCCACACGGTCGCGTCGTAGGGATAGAGCCAGCCCAGGCCAGGATCGGCGACGGTCGCGCCGTTGAGCAAGGTCGCGACTTGCTGAGAGACCACACCGCCAGGGCCCTCGCCGCCCACGCCGCCGTAACCGCCGACGCCGCCACCCGCGTCGCCTGCGCTCGGGTCGCCGTTCTGCACCCAGTTGAGCACGACCGTGACACTCGTCGTCGCGGTCGTGCCGAGGTAGCTCGCAGTGACGTGCGCGAGACCGCCCAAGTTACCGGTGGGCGTGAACACTCCGCTCGAGACGCCAACCGTGCCGAGCTCTCCGCGGTCGAGGCTCCAAGACGGCGAGACGATCGCGCCATCGACGAACGCTTGATACGTCAACGTTGGCGGAGCTTGGCCGTACGTGACGTTCACCGTTTGGTCGAGCGGGACGATCGTGAGCACCCCGATCGACGCTTCACCGCTCCGCCCGTCCGTCGCGAACGGGTCGGTGATGTCCTGATTCAGGCCCGAGTCATTGCCGCCAATGAACTGGCTCATTCCCCCATCATCGCCGCAGGCCGCGAAGCCGAATGCCGCCGAAACCGCTAAAACCAGACCGACCCAGCGAAATGAGCGCATGCGCGGCTCCTGACCGAAGTTTGGAGTGGGGCCAGAAAATACCAGCCTCACTAAAAACTAACACGTCAGGAAGCGCCGGTCACTCTTCGCTAGGAATCGCCATCTTGCGTGACCAAAGGATCGCGTCTTTGCGCTCGGAGCCGATCACCAAATGACTCTGCAACAAACCCGTGCGGCGGAAGCCGTTGAACGCGAAGGCCATCGAGAGGCCGACGTCGTCGCTCGGTCCCAAGCAAAAGCAGCTGACGGTCTCTTGCGCGAGCAGGTGATCGCACAGGACGCGCAACGCGGAGACAGTCGCGAGGCGCTCGGCGTCGTCGCGCGGAGCGGTGAGCAGCTCCAAGAAAGCGTTGCCGAAACATGCTTGCGACTCGATCGAGGCGACGAGCTCGAAGCCGCCTTTCGCGGTGACCAAGAAGTGGTTTCGCTGGACGTCTCGTCCAAAGGGCTCGAAGTCCGTCATGCCGCGACCGGCCTTCACTTCGGCCGCCGAGCGCTTCTTAGCGTCGGCTTCGGTGATCGTAGCGAGCTTCGCGACGGGAAGCGGCTTTCCTGCCAACTCCTTCGCCCGCTTCTTGGCGTGCACGATGGTTCGCTCCGCAAAATCCTGCGCCGTCGTGTCGACGGGCTCGCTCTCGCCGTCGTCGTCCATGGGCTCGTCCACGCTGGTTTGCCGGACCGCGATGCGCATCTCGCTCTGCGGTCGAACGACGACGGGTGCGCCCAACAAGAACGCATCACTCCGCTTGTAGAACGCGGGGATGTTTCCCTCTCGCGCGAAGCCCAGCTTCACCCAAGTCGCGACCTCGTCGCGCTCGACCAGCGTGTAGACCTTGTCCATACCCTCGCGTTGCGCCATGGACATGACGAACTGGCGCTTTGCGTTGCTCGGACCCGCGCGAAAATCGATGACGCGCATCATCTTGCTTCGCCGATGAATCATCATGCAAAGCGAGACTGCTTCGTTTTGGAAGAAGACTTCCTCGACCGGTTTCTGTGTTGTGCTCCACGCTTTCGCCGCCGTCATCACACACCCGCCCTCACATCAAAAACATCGCTCTCGGCGATGGCCCACGTTGGTCGCTCGAGGATCGAGAGACTGCAACGCACATTTCAAAGTTGCAATGCGGAGCTAGCATGCCTGCAATGCGAGGGTCAACGGGAAGGGGTTACGAACCCGTGCCTTACGCGCTAAACTTCTTGCATCGCCTTTGCGCCGCGGTCGGCGATCGTCAGCCGACGATTCGTGCCATGTCTGCGGGAGACGCGCCCAATCGTGCCAGTGTGTCACTCAGCCTTGCCCGGGGAACCGAGACGAGGGTCGGCATCCCACCAGAGAGGCCTAGAATGGAGAGGAAATTGAACCCGCTGTTGAATGGTGCCGCAAGAGAGAGTGTGTCACGGTCCAGCAAGATCGCGATGTCCGCGCGCTCTTGGCCCATCAAGAGGAGCATCGTCTTGTCGTAGCGGCCGTGCGACTCGGTGGCTTCGACCCAAACGGCGGAGCGAGGTCCGGCTACGCCCGACAGCGTGAGCGAGGCGTAACGCTCTGCGATGGTGCGCGTCTCTTTCTCCATCACGGCGAGCGTGGCGCCGGCCTCGTCGATCGGCTTCCATAGCGATGCGTCTACGAGCCCAATGGAGAGGTGACGCACGATGAGCCCCAGCAGAGCCGTGTCCCGCCCGCGTGCTCTCAGCGCGCGATCCATTCGAACCGCGACGGCGCTCGGCACTCCAATCCGCGTGTCGATCGCGCGCGCATCGTCGTCCGAGCCTGGGTAGGGCTCGTGCCCGCCGCGGATCCATTTGGCAGCGCTGCAAAGCCCGTCGAAGTCGACATGACACACGACCGTGTCCACGGGCCCGACCCGACTCACGAGCTCCGGTGTGATCATTTCGGGACACGCGCCGTGCTGCGCCTTCGTCCTCAAAACGAATCGCGCGTCCGTCGCGTACTTCGCGTGCAGATCGTGATCGTGGTGGTCGACCCACATGACCAAACGCGACCCGAGCCCTTCGATGAACGGCTTGGTGAGCTTCTCGAAGCCACCACCCGAAGCCTCGGACGCGAAGGCGACATCGAGCACGACGACCTTGCCGTCAACGTCGCTTGGCCGCGGCAGCTTGCGGGGCGTGGCGAACGCGAGCGCTGGGATTCGTGTGCTCTGCACGGCGTGGTCTTAGCACGCCAGCGCGAGTAGCATCGTCAGCGTGTTTACGATTCGATACGACGCAGCCGGGCTCGTGCCGGTGATCGTGCAAGACGAGCTCACCGGTGAAGTGCGAATGCTCGCGTGGGCGAACGAGGCCGCGGTGAAGGCCACTCGCGACACCGGACGAGCGACATTCTTCAGTCGATCGCGCAATGAGCTCTGGGAGAAAGGCAAGACCAGCGGCAACTCGATCGCGGTCTCCAAAGTGATCGTCGACTGCGACCAAGACGCTCTCGTGTATTTGAGCAACCCAAAAGGACCGAGCTGCCACACCGGCGAGCCCTCATGCTTTTTTCGCGACGAGCTCGGTGTGCCCGTGTCTGCCGCGCCCTTCATGAGCGCGCTCGACGCCGTGTGTGAAGCGCGCAAAGCCGCCACCGGCGAGAAGAGCTACACAAAGAGTCTGTTCGATCGAGGACCCGGCGTGATCGGCGACAAGGTCCGCGAAGAAGCGAACGAACTCGCGATGGCGCTCGAGAGCGAGAGCGACGAGCGCGTCAAGGCGGAGGCGGCGGACGTCGTCTTTCACGTGCTGGTCGGCCTGAAGTCCCGCGGTTTGGCTTGGCGTGACGTGCTGGAGGAGCTCCAAGGCCGCACCCACCAAAGCGGCCACACCGAGAAAGCGGCCCGCGACAACGCGGCTCGACCCCCCGCGGAATGACGCTCGGGAGGTGGACACAGTTTGACACTCTTTCCGCGCAAACCCTATTCTCCCCATCCTGGCGACAATCGCCTTGAGACCAAGCCTCTCATGACCTCTCACGCGCTCGTTTCGGCATCATGACCAAAGTCCTCGTATTCGAAAGCGATGCTTCGTTCGCGGGTGAGCTTCGCAACGAGCTCGGTAGGCTCGGGTGCACCACGTCGATCGTCGACGACGGCAACGCCGGACTGCAAGCGGCCTCCGCGGACATTCCGGACTTGATCCTCTTGTCGATCGAGCTGCCGCGCATGAACGGCTTCTCGGTGTGCAACAAGCTGAAGAAGGACGCGAAGCTCAAGGACGTACCGCTCATCATCATGTCGAGCGAGTCGAGCGACGAGACCTTCGAGCAGCACCGCAAGCTACGTACACGCGCGGAAGACTACGTGCACAAGCCGATCGCGTTCGGCGAGCTGCTCCAACACATCCGCACGTTCGTGCAGATCGGCGGCGGCGAGAGCGCTCCGCCCTCCGAGATCGTGATCGACGAAGAGATGGAGATCGGTTCGATCGATGTCGACGACGAGGCGACCGTCATGGCGCCACGCCCCATGCTGCCGCAGCTGACGGCCCCGCAGGCGACGCACAAGATGTCGGACGTCGACGCCGACGTCGACGCGTTCATCGAGGGCGGCTTCGGTCGCCTGCAGAGGAGCGAGCCCCCGCCTCCCGCCCCGGCGCTGACCAACGGCGCGAACGAAGAGCTCACGCAAGCGCTCCCTAAGCGTCCAAGGACCGAGCCGCCTCCGCTGCCGGTCGTCGACAACTCGAAGCTCGAAGCGCTCGAGCGAGAGCTGATGGCCGCGCGTGAGGAGGCGAACACGCTCCGCGCAGACTTCGACTCGAAGATCGAAGCCGAGCAGCAGAAGATGGAACGCGAGATGGAGGAGCTGAGGGGCAAGCTCGCCACCGCAGCCACGGGCAGAGGCGGCGGTGTCTCGAGTCGCGAGTTCTTGGATCTGCGTGAAGCGCTGAACAAGAAGGACAAAGAGATTCTCTCGCTCAAAGACTCGCTGTCCAAGAAGGACAAGGAGATCTTCGAGTCTCGTGACAAATCACTCGCGCTCGAGCGAGGCAAAGCGGATCTCGAAGACCGACTCCTCGTCGTCGACCGAGAGATCGAGGACAACCGAGAGAAGCTCGAGAGCCTCGCCAAAGACAAAGACCAAGCGAAGAAGGCCGCCGACGATTTCAAGACGCGACTCGGCAAGTCTCAGGCGGACATCGAGGTGCGCGACCAAGAGCTCGCCCAGACGAAGACGAAGGCGAAGGATGACGCGACGGCGCTAGAAGCGGCGCTGGCCGCCACGCGCGCAGAGCATGCGACGACGCTGGCGACGCTAGAGGCGACGAACATCGCCGCGATGGAGCAGCTCGAGCGCGAGAAGACGGCGGCGCTCGAGGCGGCATCGACCGAACTGACGAACGCTCTCACGGAGGCCAAGGACTCAGCGGCGAGGGACAAGGCCTCGGCGATCGCGGCCCGTGAGGCCGAGCTCAAGACGGAGACGGACGGTAAGCTCGCGGCGCTCTATCGCGCGCAACAGGAAGAGCTCGGCAAGCTCAAGAACGAGCATGCGCAAACGACTTCGACGCTCCTCGCAAAGCACGCGAACGAGAGCGCAGTCGCGCAGGCAACGCACGAGGGGCAGCTCGACGAGAGCACGCGTGTGGCCGAGGCGGTGCTCGCCGCGAAGTTGGCCGAACTCGAGTCGCAAGCCGCAGGAAAGCTCGCCGCTACAGAGACAGATCGCGACGAAAGGCTCGCCGCGCTCGCGCGTGATCGTGAGGAGAGGCTCGCATCGCTCGCCGCCGAGAAGGACTCGCGCATCGCGCTCATGGAGCGCGGTCACGCCGAGAAGGTCGCCTCGGTCGAGAACGAGCGCGACGAGCGAATCTCGCAGCTGGAGAAAGATCGCGACGACAAGGTCGCGGCGCTCACGGCGGATCGCGACCTGAAAATCGCGACGCTCGAGGCGGTCGTCGCGGGCACCTCGGCGGAGCTCGCGGACTTGCGCGAGAAGAAGGCGGCTAACGACGCTTCGAACGAGGCGCGCATCGCGTCGCTCCTTGGGGATCTCGAGAAGACCATCGCGGAGCTCCGAGAGCTCGGCAGCACGAAGGCAGCGACAGACGCCGCGAACGACGCGCGCATCCTCGACCTCGAGGGCCGACTGACCACGCTGACGGAGTCGAAGGATGCTCTCGACAAGGAGCTCCTCAGCGCGCGCGGGCGCATTGCGTCGCTCGAGGCAGAGAGCGCTGGCCAACAGGCGGAGCTCGCTGACACGCGCAGCCGACTCGCCTTCGAGACCGCGCGGGCCGACAAAGCGTTCGGCAAGTGGGAGTCGGATCGCGGATCGCTCGATCGAGCCAAGGACGCACTCGCCGCAGCGCTCGCGCAAATCGAAGAGGCCGAGGGCCGCGCGATCTCGTGATCAGTACGCGAACTGTGCGAACGAGCGCCGATCTTGAATCCCCACGATGTCGTTCGCCCAAGGCTGATTGAACCGCGCGTCGGCTTTGCCAACGTTCACGTGCTGCACCTTCAGCGTGACCGAGCAGGTAGTCATCGCCCCGGACGGACGCGTGACGCCGTGCAAGTCGAACGTCAGCGAGTCCCCCGCGACGGAGGCGAGGTACGAGCTCGTCGCGTCGACACACGGACCGTCCAGGTAGAGCAACCACTCGTCTTGCGGCGTCGGTGCCGGCGTCACCTTCACGGTCAGTGAGGTGTTTCGTTATCGTGCTGCCATGCACGTGTGACCGACCGACTACAGGTGAGCGCGGGCCGTGAGCTTCTTCGCTTGCTCTACGGCGTGCGCGCGTACGCGATGCGCGTCGAGCAAGCGATGCGCCTTCGCTCGAACGACGATCTCCCCGCCGATGATGACGTGCTCGACGTCGCTGGACTTGCACGCGTATACGAGCCGCGAAAACACGTCTCCGCCGGGCTCCACGTGCGCGCCGTCGATGCGCACGATCGCGAGATCTGCGAGCTTGCCTACCTCGATGGAGCCGAGCTCGGACTCTCTGCCGAGCGCGCGCGCTCCATCGATCGTGGCGAGCCGAAACGCGCGCTTGGCGGGGAGCGCCGTCGTTCCGCTGCGATGTTTGGCCAAGAGCGCCGCGTGTCGAAGCTCTTGCCAGGGATCGAGGTTGTTGTTGCACGGCGCGCCGTCGCAGCCGAGCGCTAGGGCAACGCCCAACTGATCGAGCTCGGCGATGCGCGCGATCCCAGAGCCGAGCTTGAGGTTCGCGCTCGGGCAATGAACGACGCGCGTGCCGTCCTGCGCGATCAGCTTCGCCTCGGAGTCGTCCAGCTGCACGCCGTGGGCGAGGATCGTCCTCGGCCCCTTCGCGCCCCACTTGCGTAGGAGAGTGATGTCGTCCTCGCCAAGTGCGGCGCGCACGGCAGCACGCTCGCCCGCGTGCTCGGCGGCGTGCGTATGCAAGAGCGCTCCGTTCTCCGAGACGCGCTCGGCGGCACCACGGAAGAGACCCTCGCTGCACGACAATATGAAGCGCGGAGCGTACGCGTAGTCGATGCGCCCGTCGCCCGCCCCCCTCCATTGACGCATCAAGCGATCGCTCTCATCGAGGCTATTTTTGGTCGTTTCGCGCAATCGCGAAGGGACGCCCTCGCCCAGGTCCATCATCGCTTTGCCGCTGAAGGCACGGACGCCGGAGCGGACGCACGCGTCCATCACGGCGTCGTGTCCATGGACAGTCCCCATGTCGAGGATGGTGGTCGTTCCCGCGGACATCATCTCGACGAGCCCGAGCTCGGCGCTCGCGCGCAGGCTCGCCTCGTCGTGCGCCGCCTCGAGCGGCCAGATGCGCTCCTTCAACCACTGCATGAGCGGCATGTCGTCCGCCATCCCGCGAAAGAGCACCTGACAGAGGTGGACGTGTGCCTGCACGAGCCCCGGGATGATCGCGCACCCGCTCGCGTCCAACACGCGCGCGACTCGATCGGTGCGCGCTGATGCTCCCACGGACATGATGCGCCCATTCGAGACCAACACGTCTCCGTGAACCACGCGATCCGTCGCGTCACACGTGACGACGGTCCCTCCTCGAAGCAGTAGATCCAATTTCGATCTCCCCGTCGCGGCTCGAACTCACTTCGTTCGACCGCGCGAACCTTGTATACTAAAAAGTCTTCGCGATGGCCCAACGCATCCTCGTCGTCGACGACAGCGCCACGATCCGAAAGGTCGTGTCCGCGATCTTGGGTCGGCACGGCTTTGACGTGACGGCCGTAAGCGACGGCATGACTGCACTCGGCGCGCTCTCGGCGGATGGCGTGCCGTTCGATCTCGTGCTGCTCGACTTCGTGATGCCGAAAATGAACGGCTTCCAGTTCTGCCGCGCGCTGCAGTCCCGCCACGACATCAAGCTCTTGCCCGTCGTCCTCATGAGCGCCAAGAGCGACAAGATCCGCGAGCAGTTCGTCCTTCAAACGGGCGCGGTGGACGCGATCACCAAGCCCTTCGACGCGCAGGCGCTCGTGGCCGCGGTCGAGAACGCGCTCCGCCGAAGCAAGACCGGGTGGCAACAGTCGACGCCCGCGCTCGTGCTCGACGAGAGTGAGATTCCCGTCTCGACGCGCAACAGTCCGTCGCTTCAAAACCAGCTCCAAGTGCGCGCGCGCGCGTCCGCCGAGTTCATTGCGCGGCTCGCCAACACTATCGCTCCCGTGTTGACGAACCTGCCCGCGAACGCCGACGCCGCTAGAGTGCTCGAGGCCATCGGACGCGGTCTCTCGCCCGAGGCGCTAGGTGCGCTTGCCGGGTCGCTGCGCGATCTCGACATGGGCGGCAAGATCATCCTCTCGGGATCGATCGGCATCGTACCCGTGGGCGCGGTGCTGCAGCTGTTGCAGATGGAGGGCCTGAGCGGCGGGCTCGCCATCTGGAACGACAAGTCAGAGATCACGCTCACGATGCGCAACGGCTTCGTGGACCTCGTGCAGTCCTTGGGCCTCGGCCCAGAGTTCAGGCTCGGGCGCTTCTTCATCGAGGAGGGTTACGTCAGCAGGGACGAGGTCGAGCAGCTGATCGCGAGCACGCCGAACAGCCAGCAGTCGGGAGCGCGAGCGGCCCCCAAGAGCGACGATCCGCCTTCGCGCAAGGTGATCGGCGAGATGCTCGTCGAGTCCGGGAAGGTCAACCAAGAGCAGCTCGCGCAGGCGTTGATGCGTCAGTCGAGCGAGCTGATCTACGAGCTGCTGCGCTGGCCGGCGGGGCGCTTCGAGTTCGTTGCGCGCCCGCCGCTCGATCTGGCAGTGAGGGCGAAGCTCGCGATGCCCGTCGCGTCGATCGTGATGGAAGGATTTCGGCGCGTCGATGAGTGGCGCATGATCGAGGCGAAGCTCGGCAGCTTCGACGCGGTGCTGCTCCCCGATCCCGCGACGATCGAAAGCATCGGTGAAGGCAAGCTAGCGCGCCAGGAGCGCTCGGTACTCGTGGCCGTGGACGGCCAGCGAACCGTGCGCGAAGTGATCGCCGCGAGCCACCTGTCGTCGTTCGACGCGTGCCGCATTCTTTTTCAGCTCATCGAGGCGCGACTCGTGCGACGGCGAGCGGCCTAACGAATGGATCAACCCAAGCGGGGCGGACTCTTGTTGCGGACCGACGATGGCCTGCGCTTCTTGCCCGCGAGCCTCGTGACCAGCCTCGCACGACTCCCGCCGATCCTGCGCGTCGCCGGTGCGCCTGAAGGAGTGCTGGGAATCGTGCACGAGAACGGCGAGATCATGCCGGTCGTGGCCATCGGCCCGGAACGGTCCGTCCTGATGGTGTGCTCGTACTTGGGAGAGCCCATCGGGCTCGTCGGCGCGCAGATCGTCCGCGCCGGCTTGTTCGAGCCAGACCCGACCACACCGGAAGCGTTGATGTACGAAGGCGAGCTCGCGCGCCCGTTCGACTTGAGTGCAATCTACACACGACTACAAACCTCGACGTGGGCTTCGGGCTGGACGAGCTGACGCTTCGGTCGTTTGTCGCGTATCCTGCCGAGCATGCCGCCGACCGAATCGAAGAGTCGCTTCCTCAGGCTGCTGCGGCGCACCGCCACCAACGCGCAAAAGCACCAAGGTCGCGGCGTCGCGGAGGAGAACGCGCTGTGGCTGGCGCACGAGAAGGCGCTGTCGACGACCAAAGCCACTAGCGAAGCAGCGCAGCGGATCGCCGGGAGCGCGGCGAAGCAACGCTCGACGTTCGACGCGACCGCAGAGCAAGCACGCGCCACGACCGCCCGGACGCCGGAGCTCGAGCGAACGGCCTCGCGCGTTCGCGACGCGTTCGAGCGGCTCGGCCTCATCGCGTTGAACGCGGGCCTCGAGGCGGCGCGTCTCGGTGAGTCCGCGGGCAGGAGTCTCTCACTCGTCAGCGACGAGGTGCGCACGTTGAGCGAGCGCGGCGCAGAGGCCGTCCGAGAGCTCGCGCAGGGCATCTCGGACGTGGCACGCGAGTCGGGCGCTGTGGCCGCGCGCATCGACGAAGCTCGCGCGCAGAGCGGCGAGATCGGACAAGACGCGGCCATCGCGGCTAGCAACGCTCTCGAGACAGAGCGTGTGCTGCACGACATCGGCGAGCGGCTCCGCAAGGCGACCGGCAGCGATCCAGAGACGCTTCGTTCGATCGCGACCGCCACCGAGCACGCGCGTCAGCTAGTCGTCGCACTCGGCGCGCTCAGCGGCAAGGTCCCGCGCGCGCTGCTCGTCAGCACGCTTCGCCCCGTCCTCGAGCCGTTGCTGCGGGTGGTCTCCGACGAGGAGACCGAGGCCGACGAGTGAGCGAGCCGCGCGATCCCGAGCTCACTCGCCTGCTGATCGAAGAGCTGGGTCGCCACGAGGAGGCGCTCGCGCAAGGGCAGCAAGACGAAGCCGCGGCCAGGCGCGCCGTGCACGCGCTGAAGGGCTCTGCTGGCCTCGCGGGAGAGCCTGAGCTGGCCAGCGCTCTCGCGCGCATCGAGCGGCGCGTGCGCGAGGGCGACGCTACTGCGCTACGTGACGCGACCGCGCTCGTGCGCACCGCTCGCCAACGCTTGCGCGACGGTCAGGGCGCCACTGCAGCCGTGTGGCCCGAGCCTCCGCCAGACCTGGAGGTGCGCCCGATCGATCCGAGTCTGCGTGGACCGTACGTCACTGAGCTCTTGGAGCGACTCGCGCGGATCGACGATGCCCTCGGCAGCTCGATGTCTCCCGTCGAGGCCTCCGCGCACTTGTATCGCCAGGTGCACACGATGAAGGGCGCCGCGAGCGCGGTAGCAGACGAGCCAATGAGTTGGTTCTGCCACGGCTTGGAGGACCGCCTGCGAGGAGGCTCTGCGAGTGATGCCGAGGCGATCGCCTCGCTCACCGAGGCAGCGCGATGGCGTGCCGTGCTCGGCGGTCTGCTGGACGATCCGGAGGCCGCGCTCCGACTGCTGCGCGCCACGTCACGCCCGCGCACGAGCGCTTCTCCGCCTTCGCAGCACGGCACGCTCCCGCCAGCGCACGCGTCCGAGGATGGGCCACGCAGCATCGTCGGCGAAGACACGACGGTCCGCGTTTCTGCCGCCGCGGTCGATCGCTTGCTCGATCGCGTCTCGACGATCTCTGGCGCACGCGAGGGTATCGGCGCGCGATTGGAGCGCACGCACTCGCGCGCGGGGGAGCTGCGTACGCTCCGCGCCGAGCTCACGACAGCGCTCCGCTTGATCGGACCCCCGCGACCCTGGGGTGCTCCCGCCGCGGCGATCTCGCGCATTCAGCAGACCGCCACCGCACTCACGAGGTTGAGTGATCTCATCGAATCAGACTCCGTGGGGCTGCGCCGCCGAGATCAGCTCCTGCGAGACGCGGCGCTCGCGGCCAAGCGTGAGCTCGCGACGATGCGACAGACACCCGTGGCTTCCCTGCTCGCGCGAGTCGCAGGCGCCGCGATGGCGGAGGCGAGACGCGCCGGTCGCGAGGTGTCGGTCGTCACGCTCGGCGGCGACGTGTCGGTCGATCGTCGCATGGTCGAGCAGCTCGCAGACCCTTGCCTTCATCTCGCGCGAAACGCCGTCGCGCACGGGATCGAAGCGCCGGCGACGCGCGTGGCTGCACGCAAGCCGCCCGTGGGGACGATCACGATCGCCGCCGCGAAGACGACGACGCGACTGCGCATCACGATCGAGGACGACGGTGCCGGTGTGGACGTCGCGGACATTCGCCGGCGCGCGGTGGACGCTGGCGCCGTGACGCCGTCGCTCGCGGAGGCGGCGGACGACAACACGCTGCTCGCGCTGCTTTTTTTGCCTGGCTTCTCCACGCGCGAGTCTTCCGATCTGCTCGCTGGGCGCGGTATCGGCCTCGACATCGCGCTCGCTGCAGTGCAACGACTCTCGGGTGGCATTCGACTCTCGAGCAGATTCGGCGAAGGCTTCAAGGCCAGCATCGAGGTGCCCGTCGACACGGGCGTGACTGAGGTGTTGTGGGTGGAGGCGGCCGGTGAGGAGTACGCGCTCGTCGCCGGACAGATCGCGCACGTGCAGCCGAACGTCGCTCGCATCGCCGAGACGACCCCTCACCTCGCGGCATGTCTCGGTCGCGAGGCCGCGCCGACACCCACGCTCGCCCTGGATTTGGCCGTCGAGGACGCCGTCGGTGACTGGCCCACGCGCGTCGGGGTCGATCGCATCGGTGCGCGCGAGCAGCTGCTCATTCGCCCACTCACGCCGCTGGTCGCGGCCATGGGACCCTTCGCGGGCGCGATCTTGCGCGGTGACGGGACGCTCCGGCTTGCACTCGACGCGTACGCGCTGGCGCCGCGAGCGCGCGCTCTCGGGCGGATGCCAGGAGCTGCAGCGAGCGATCGCCCACGCAGCCGCTGACGTATACTGTCGGCATGCGCGTAGTCGTGGACGCGATGCGATCGGGGGACATCCCCGACGTGCTCGCGATCACTCACGCCGCGGCCGCGCTCGGCGAGCAGGATGCGCAGCTCACCGCGACCAGGCTCGAAGAGGAGCTCGCCCGCCCGTGGACTCTCTTGTGGGTCGCACGCGCGGTCCACGACGTGACATGCCGTGCCAAGTCCGAAGGCGACAGCCGCGGACTTGAGCCGCTTGACGTGAGAAGTGAGCCCGTTGGGCGAACGCAATCACGAACGCCGCGAGCCGTCGGATTCTTGCTCTCGTGGCACGTCGCTGACGAGCTGCACGTGCTCGACGTCGGCACGCACGCGGACCTTAGAAGGCGCGGCGTGGGTCGCGCGCTCATCGACGCCGCGATCGAATTTGCGCGCGAGGCCCGCTGCGCGCATGTCCTGCTCGAGGTTCGCCGCAGCAACCCTGCGATACGCCTCTATCGAGCGTGCGGCTTCTCCGCGATGGGCATTCGGGCGAAGTACTACCCAGACAACGAGGACGCGATCGAGATGGTCCTCGCGTTCGACCCGACCACACGCGAGATCCTACGAGGAAAAGACGAAGTCGCGACTTAACGCCAAGCCCTCGTGCGTAGCGCTGGTCTATGCTCGTACCACTATGCGCAGTCGCCTCGCTCGCCTCTCCATCCCCGTTCTCCTCGGCCTCTCGATCCCACTCGGCAGCGCGCTCGCGCAGCAGCCTCCGCATGTGTCCGTCCCGATGCCCACGGTGCCTCTGAGCGGCACGCTAGCGTCGGGTCTCGATGCAGCGAAGACGAGCGACTACGCGCGCGCCGAGACCGAACTGGCCAAGCAAACCGGCGCAGACAAGCCGCCGGCGTTGATTGCGTTGTCACGCATCTCGATCGATCAAGGCAAGTACGCCGAGGCCGAGAGGTTCGCGCAACAAGCCCTAGGTACGAACAAGAAGGCCGAGGCGATCGCCCTGCGCGCGGAGCTGATGTTCCTGCAGGGCAAGCCCGACGACGCGCTGAAGCTACTCGACGCCAACAAATCAGAGCGAGACGCGGGCGGGCGAGAGATCAAGCTGCTGCTCGGCGAGTACCGTATCCTCACCGGCAAGCGCGCGGACGCCGAGGCCCCATTGATGGAGATCATCGGCGAGTACAACGCAGACAAGATCAACGAGCACGACGCAATCGGCCTCGCGGTCGCGGGCCGCGCGGCTTACCTCCTGCGCGCATACAAGAACGCGGCGAAGCTCTTCGCGGACAGCAAGCACGCCGACGCCACGCTCACGCGGCGCGCACTGTGGGAGGCCGAGATTTATCTCGAGAAGTACAATCCCGGCAAAGCGGAGGAGAACGCGAAGCTGGCGCTCGGCGTGGCGCCGCACTCCGCGGACGCGCTCGTGATGATGGCGCGTATCAAGCTCGCGCAGTCGTACGACTTCGACGCCGCCGACAAACTCGTCGCGCAAGCGCTCGCAGTGGACCCGAAGCACCCCGTAGCGCACGCGGTGAAATCGGGGCTCGCGCTCCGCGACATGAACATCGTAGCCGCAGATCAAGCGGTGACCGAAGGACTCGCGAGCAGCCCCGCAGACCTCGAGATCCTCAGCATGAAGGCGGCGATCCGCTTCTTGGCAGACGACCCTCAAGGCTACGAGAACGCGAAGAAGGACGTCCTCTCCAAGAACGCCGAATACTCGAAGTTCTACGCCATCGTCGCCGACTATGCCGAGTGGGAGCACCGCTACGACGACATCGTGACCATGATGAAAGAGGCCACCAAGGTGGACCCAGAGGACGGTAAGGCGTGGGCCGACCTCGGCATCATGCAGACGCGCCAAGGCGACGAGCAGAACGGCCTGGACTCACTCCGAAAGTCGTTCGCGAAGGACCCGTACAACCTCTACGCGTTCAACACGCTCAACCTCTACGAGAAGCAAATCGCGTTTGACTACGATCTCGTGGACGACGGGCCCTTCAGGATCCGTTACCCAAAGGCGGAAGAGCCCGTACTCGCGCGCTATCTGCCTCGCATGCTGGGGGAGGCGTTCGCGTCGATGAAGTCGCGCTACGGCTTCACGCCGGCACTGCCCGTTCAAATAGAACTCTATAGCAATAGAGAGCAGTTCAGCCTGCGCACGAGCGGACTACCCAATATCGGCATTCAAGGTGTTTGCTTCGGCAAGCTCTTGGCGGCGATGAGCCCCGCGAGCGAGGCCTTCAATTGGGGCAACGTGGTCTGGCACGAGCTGGGTCACGTGTTCGCGATTCAATTGTCGAAGAACCACGTTCCCCGCTGGTTTACTGAGGGTTTGAGCGAATACGAGACGATCTCGCGGAGGCCCGAGTGGCAGCGCGAGCTCGACCCGCAGCTCTATCAAGCCTTGAAGAAGAACAAGCTGCCGGGCGCCGTGGACATGAATCGTGTGTTTACACACGCCAAAGACGGCAACGACGTGACTGTCGCTTATTACGCGGCCAGTCAGATGCTCGTCTTCACCGCAGAGCGCTTCGGAATGCCCAAGATTGCAGATGCATTGAGGGCTTGGGGACAGGGCCTCACGACTGGAGACGTCATTGCCAAGGCCTTCGGGGTGTCTGCCGCCGATTACGACAAGCAATATCGTGAATGGCAGATGAAGAGACTGTCCCGCTTTGACGGTCAATTCATGTTCGATGACTCGTCACCCGATCTCGACGACGCGCTCGCTGCGGTCAAGGCCAAGCCGAACGACGCAGAGGCGCAGCTGAACCTCGCGCTCTCGAGCCTCAACGCGCACAAGAAGGAGGACGCTCTCAAGGCGCTCGACGCGGCGCTGAAGATCGACCCGAACAACAAGCGCGCGCATTTTCTCGCGGCCAAGGTGGCCGGCGGCAAGAAAGACTACGACGGGATGCAGCAACACCTCGGGACGATCCAGAAGCTCGGCGGCGACGGCTACGAGATCCGATCCATCTTGGCCGATCTCGCGGAGGCCAAAGAGGACAAGAAGACGATGCGCACGCAGCTCGAGGCGGCCTACGCGTTCGACCCGATGCAGTCCGAGCCGCTCAAGGGCCTCTTCGATCTCGCCAAAGAGGAGAAGCGCGACGCCGACGTGATCGACATCTTGAAGCGCGTTGCGCCGCTCGAGCAGCACGATCACGACGTTTGGCGAATGTTGCTCGATCGGTTGGTCGCCGCGCAGCAGTGGGACGACGTTAGAAAGTGGGGCGAGGGCGCCGTCTACGTGGACGTGCACCGGCCCGGCACTCACATCAACTACGCGCGAGGCCTTATCGCCGGCGGCGATCACGCGCGCGCCATCTTCGAGCTCGAGAGCGCACTTTTGTGCAAGAGCACCAAGAAGGACGCGAACAAGGAGCAAGCGAGCGCTCACGCGCTTTTGGCCAAGGAGCTCACGGCGATCGGTAAAAAGGCCGAAGCCGACGCTCACCGCGACCAAGCCAAGCAGCTCGATCCTGCCAACGACGATCTCAAATAGTTCTTGGCGACGCGTAGCGAAGCACCCGCGTGGGGTGGGGCCCCGACGAATTGACTTTGGCGGGGCGGGGCTGTGCGTGCCGTCCCGGTGACTATGTTATAGTTTCTCATGGGCAAACAGATCCCCCTCGAGCTGATCGAGAAACTCCCGAAGACAGACCTCCACGTTCACCTCGATGGGTCGCTTCGACTAAAGACGATCCTCGAGCTGGCGGACAAACAGAAGGTCGAGCTCCCTGCGTACGACGAGGATGGCCTCCGAAAGGCCATGAACCTCGGTAAGAACTGCGGCTCGCTCGTCGAGTACTTGAAGGCGTTCGACGTCACGCTACGAGTGATGCAGACCGAGGACGCGCTCACGCGCATCGCGTACGAGCTCGCCGAGGACGCTGCCAAAGAGAACGTCCGCTACATGGAGGTTCGCTACGCGCCGATGCTCCACACGCGCCGCGGACTGTCGCTCACGCGCGTCGTCGAGGCCGTGCTCGCTGGGTTGCGCGCGGCTCAAAAGGAGCACCGCATCGAGAGTGCGGTCATCATCTGCGGCATTCGCAACGTGTCCGCGGAGAGCTCGCTGGAGATGGCAGAGCTCGCGGTCGCGTACAAGAATCGTGGCGTCGTCGGGTTCGATCTCGCGGGCGCCGAGTACGACCACCCCGCCAAGCACCACAAGCACTCGTTCCAGCTCGTACGTGACAACAACATCAACGTCACCATCCACGCGGGGGAGGCCTACGGGCCCGAGTCCATCGCGCAAGCGGTCCACGTCTGCGGCGCGCACCGCATCGGCCACGGGTGCCGGCTCCGTGAAGACGGCGACCTATTGCACTATCTGAACGATCACCGCATTCCGCTCGAGTGCTGCCCGTCGTCCAACGTGCAAACGGGCGCAGTCCGCGATCTCGCCAGTCACCCACTGAAGCTCTATTTCAACTTGGGACTGCGCGTGACCGTCAATACGGACAATCGCCTGGTGACGGACACCACAGTCTCGCGCGAACTCTGGGCGTGTCACACGCAAATGGGTTTGTCGTTGCAAGACATCAAGCAGATCATCATCAGCGGCTTCAAGAGCGCCTTTCTGCCTTTCCACGTGAAGCAGCAATACCTTCGCTCCGTAAGCGAAGAGCTCAAGGCGTTCACCGATGAGGCGCTGCCCGCCGCGCCATTGAGCTCACCGCAAGCGCGCGCGCAGGCCTAGAGCGACAAACAGTTCGATCGTCATACAATTACGCGGCAAGGGTGAACTCCCTGCGGTGGATGGCTTCGAGGTTGACGACAGCGGCGTGACGGCGGAGGTCGAAAAACGTTCTTTCGGATTCCGAGGTAGCGAGCGCTGCGACCGGCGGAGTCGCGGTGACGTTGGGAGAGGCGAGTGGTGAGCCGCGCCTGGTCGTGGTCGTCGCGGTCGCGCCGAGCAGAGCGCAGCGGGCTCGTCCCGACGACGTGCTCCTTACCGCGGCACCGTGAGCCTCATGCTCGAGCCGTCTTCGGCGGTCGTCTTGTAGGTCGCGCGCGCCACGACGACGCGGACGGCGCCCGCGCGCTGATAGCCAAGCCGATAGCTCGT
>JAYVYD010000123.1:0-7071 GCA_043784605.1 Myxococcales bacterium
GAGATTGGCGCGGGGGCAACTGGCTAGGGTTTGCACAATTGGCTCAAGTAGTTGCCCGTTGAGTCCGCGGGCGCCTCAGCGTCTACTGCGGGGTCTGGACATTTCCCTTTGCGGCAGGAAAGGCATGTGGCTGCGTGCGGGCCGAGTTCACTTTGCGCTTTGCGCACTATCCAGGCTTGGGCGACGCTCAAATTCGTTGAAGGGCACACAGCGCCCGACCAGTCAGAGTGGCCGCATGCTTCGTGAACGTCAGTGACCTCCTAGCGTGTTTCCGTGCAACCGGGAGATGAACGAGAAGGCCCTCGCTGAACTGTAAAAGAAGATGTTGCGCCCCCGACCGTCTGCCCGCAACATCAGGACCGCCGAGACTTCGATCTCAGGCGGGAGGACCCATGGAGCGGGATATCAACCGGCTGACCTCTTCAGCCTTCTGCAACCCAGACGTCAATCAGCGAACGCCGACAACGGCATCCCTATGGGTCGTTCGCTCCAATCGTTTGAAGCTCGCGATCACGATGTTGTTGGCTCCTGCATGCTCGGATTGGTCCGAGCGAACAGCGCAGCAGGAGGAGGCTACTACAACAATCCCCGTCACGGGTGTGTCGGGTCCTACGATGATTTACCAGCAGTCAGAGACGGGATTGAACGTACAAACGCTGCCGACCGGCAATGTCGCCACAGCTGCCTACAACGATCTGACGTACGAAGACTCCGGCGGCTACGTAAACTTCACACCCACCGACCGCTTTATTTTCCCAGGTGCCAGTCAACTTGGCTACTCCTTCTCCGTGAATGGCGGAGCCTTTCAATACGGGTATCCCACGCCTTCGTCGAAGCTCCGTCCACCGCCTGGCTGGTCTGTCCTTTGGGGCGACCCTGCCATCACGGGCTCTCGAGCGTACCAGCAGTACGTCTACATCTCGAATGTAGCGGTAAACAACGCCTCTTTTCCTGCATCAGGGTTTATCGAGGGGTCGGTCACCTTTGGATCAGGCGGCAAGCAATCGTTCATTAGTGGCGCGTGCATTGCGCGATCTTCTGACTATGGCCAAACGTTTTCCCTTGCCGCGTCTGACTGTGTGAAGAATGTTACAGCGGTACCTACGGGAGACTTCTACGACGGCGGGTCGATGGAATCTGACCTTGAGGGCCGTATTTATGCATCATGGGTGAACTGGTCAACTGGCTCGATTGACGTGTGGTGGGCGCAAACGCCAACTAGCAGTTTCACACGGATTATCACGCCAACAGGTCCCCTCGCCGGTTTTACTGCAGAATCACATGCTCGCCTGCGGTACGATCCAATCGCAGATCGTATCTACCTCATGGCTTTGGTGGATCCAATCGCGCCGGTATTTGGCGACTCCAACCGCAACACTGGGCACCTCATGATCGACTATTTCGATCCAAATTCGGGAACCTGGCATGGCGCGGTGAACGTAGCGAACGATTGCCTCGACCAGCCAGATATAATACGGGGTACGATTCTCGGCCTTCCGGCGAAACTACGGACCGCCGTCTCCTTCTCCTTTGATGTCGGCCGCGCGAGTCCATCGGGTGGGGATGACATCAGAATCGTTTACGCTGGGGAGACAAGTGCCCTGCCAGCCGCTCATCTCAAGTCGGTTGTATGCAGTCGTGGCCTAGCCTGTATGGGCGGAACGATGAACACTCTTGGCTCTCCTGGTGAGCAGTTCAATCCGCTGGTTGTCGCGCAGTACGGGTTTTTGAGCATACCCTCGCAGTGGAAGGTTTCTTGGAGTTCCACAGAGTTTGACCCTGGGCTTTCGGGCACCACCCTCAGTACGATGGAGACGGACTTCGGTAATTTCCCCATTATCGCCACCTTCAATCAACCACTCTGTCCGGATCAGCGAGGGTATTGGGGCGACTACGATGATATGCAGATTCTCAGCGCGGCGGCTGGAGCCAATACGTTCATTCGTGCTCGGACCGAGTCCGCTGACCGGTGTCAATATCGTACGCTTTTCGCGGCGAAGCCGCTGCATGTAACCGCGCTCGAATTTCAATGAGGTGGCTCGTGGTGCCCGTGGTGCCCTTAATAGGCTGTGGGCAGATCCTCAACGTCACTGACGCTGCGTCGGACGGTGCAGTCGAGATCAGAGATGCATCGGTCGACACCAATGTTGACGTTGCAGACACAGCGGTGCCTGAGGATCGGTGGACGCCATGTGGTGTGCGGCCGGCAAAGGGTCTATTTGATTGCTGCGACGGAGGCATTGCCTGTCGCGGGTACTGCGATCCCGTCGTTGGCTGTACGTGCAATGGGATCGTCGGAGGCTGCAAGAATTCCGTGTGCTGCGGCATCAACAATCCCAACTGCACCTCGGAGACCGAATGCGTCAGCGGGCACTGACACTCGGATGCATAGCCCTTGCGGCATGCGGCACCTCGCTCGCCACCCAAGAGGCAGGAGTTCAGGAGGACGCCAGTGGCGATGGCGAACCCACATGGCCCGTTCCAGATGCTAGCTATGATCGAGCGTTGGATCTCGATAGTCAACTCCAAGAACGGGTCGATCACTGGGCGTCTTATGACCTCGTTGATGGTGGTGGTGACGGTCCGGAATGCCGATGGCACAACAGCGTCATTCAGTCCTGTTGCAATGGCTTGGCATGCGAGGGGTTCTGCGTTCGGGTAGGGGATGGTGCTGTTGGATGCTCGTGTTGGGGAATTGCTGGGGGCTGCGCGGAGATGCCAGGTAGTGTCTGCTGCAACTATCCATCCCAGGGCTGCGTCTACGCTCCTTATTGCACTGGCAATTGACCCTCACAGGGAGCCTTCCGATCGTCTCCAGGGGCCTTCGCGCTCAACTCAATTGCGAGGTGTTCTGCCGATTGGGCAAGGTGATCCCCGATCCGAACAAGTCGATTGTTAAGGGAGCGGAGCGATCACGGCGTGGGGTGGCTCGTCGGCCGAGTGGGAGCGCGGCGTTCGGTGAATCGGTCACTTGCCACTGAGACGTTCAGCGACGGCGGCGTGGCAATTTCGGTGAGGTTCGACTCTCGGCCCGCGCCGCTTCATCGGTTGCGTCCAAGGCTTGCGGGGTCAGCATGAACGCCTCCAGTGCTCCAGGAACTCGCTCGACCGGAACGGTGCCGCGGTGGGTGACCGCCGTCAGGAACGCGCTCACGCTGTCTGCGTCCATCCCCATCGATCGACCAATCGCGCGCACCATCGCCGCATAGTGCGTTGGGTTCTTCGGATCGAGGACCAACTCCTCCTCAGGCGTCGCGTACTTCTCGAGGAACTCGTCGCGCGTCATCTCGAGGTGCGCGTAGAGCGCGTTCGCGACGGTCGGACCGACGACGGCGTGCACGCGTGCCTTGTTCACGGCTTGCTGGGAGATGCCAACCTTGGTAGCAATCGCCTGGTCGGTCATCAGGTCGCGGTACATGCGGACGAAGATGAGCTGCACGGCGAGGCGCTCACGCTCGGGGAGTAGGGCGTTCAGAGACATGGGGGTAAGCGCCAATCTACGTCAATCGTAGTAACTGGCAAGCCCGTCAAGCGAATAAATCGTCATTGGCCCCTCTTGCGCAGGCTCACGGCGGTAAGCATGGTAAACCGCCATGACACGTCGCTGCCCCTCACGAGCGAGCTTCGAGCTCGCAACTCTCTTGTCCGACCGCGGAGCACGAAGTGCGTTCGCGCGTGAACTCGGCGTCTCGCCGCAATACATCTCGGATTGGACGACCGCATACCGCCAGCCGCCCGTTCGATGGATGGTGGCGATCCAGAAGCGGCTGGGGATCCCCGTCGACGACTGGTTGATGCCGCCGCTGAGGAAGTGGTCCCCTGTTCGCGCGAACGAGCGAGGTGCAGCATGAGGCCCCGCTTGAACAACCCCGCGCTGCTCGCGCTCCTCGAGGCGTGTCGGCAACTCGGTGAAGGCGAGCTCTCGGTGCTCGAGGAAATCGCGCGGCGCCTTCGCTTCGGTAAGCAGACCTACGGGAGCCTTCGACCCAAGAGCGATCCGCGCGATTGGCGGCGCGAGGCGAGCGAGGAGTTGCTCGACGGTTGCGTCTATCTGGCCTGTGAGTCTTTGCGCCGAAGGAGTCGCCGATGAGCCTGACGGATGTCTTGAATGGTCGAAAGCGCTGGGCCATCGAACAGGCGGAGGCGATCTCACGATTGCACGACTTGCCGAGCGAGAGCGTTGATGCGCTCGTCGCGGATCCTCCCTATTCCAGCGGCGGAATGACGTCCGCGGATCGGAGCCGGCCCGCGCGCACGAAGTACTCGCAGTCGGGCTCGGCGATCTACGGACCGGCGTTCGAAGGAGACAATCGCGATCAGCGGGCGTTCTTCCTTTGGTGTCGGTTGTGGCTGAGCGAGGCGCATCGCGTGCTCAAGACCGGCGCGCCCGCGTGCGTGTTCAGCGACTGGCGACAGCTCCCGACCGTGACCGACGTGCTGCAGGTCTCCGGCTTCGTGTGGCGCGGCATCGCGGTCTGGTCGAAGGGCGGCGCGGCGCGTCCGCAGATGGGCCGATTTCGCAACGACGCCGAGTACGTGGTGTGGGGATCCAAAGGTCCGATGGGCCGCGGACATGACATCGGCGTCCTACCCGGCACATGGACGAGCGCGCCAGTGCCGATGCGCGAGCGCGTGCACATCACGCAGAAGCCAGTCTCTATCATGACGCGCGCGGTGTCGATCTGCGCGCCTGGTGGAGTTGTGCTCGATCCGTTTTGCGGCTCGGGCTCGACGGGAATCGCAGCGCTGCGCACGGGCCGACGATTCATCGGCTTCGATCAGAGCAGCGAATGGGCCTCGATCGCCCGCGAGCGTTTGAGCATCGAGGACGGCAGCGTTCGAGCCGCAGCGTGAACGAGGTCACGCCGCTCCGCCCCTATCAATTAGAGGCGATCGACGCGGTGCGCGCGGAGGTTGCCAAAGGCCGCCGCTGCGTGTGCCTCGTATTGCCGACGGGTGCGGGCAAGACGCGCACGGCTGCCGAGGTCGTGCGACGCACCATCGCTGCGGGCAAACGTGTCCTGTGGTTCGCGCATCGTGGCGAGCTCGTCGACCAGGCAGCCGCGACGCTTGCTGCGCAAGGCGTGATCGTCGGTGCGATCAGCGCGAGCGCTGCAACTCCGCCCAATCCGTACGCGCCGGTGCAAGTGGCGACAGTGCAGACGCTCCTCGCGCGGAACGAACGACCCGAGGCGGCGCTGCTCGTCGCGGACGAGGCTCACCACTACGTCGCCGACCAGTTCGGCAAGGTGGCGCGCGACTACCCTCGAGCGATCGTCCTTGGACTCACGGCGACTCCCCAACGCGGCGACGGCCGAGGACTCGATGAGCTCTTCGACGGGCTCGTGGTCGGCGCCTCGATTCGGTCGCTCACCGACCTGGGACATCTCGTTCGATGTGAGATCTTGCGCCCGCCTGTGCGCCTCAAACCTGCTGAGCTCGCGCAGCACCCGGTCGATGCGTTCCTCGCGCATGCGGCCGAGCGTCCGACCATCGTGTTCGCGCGCGGCGTGGATCTGGCCAACGAATATGCAGAGCACTTCGTGGAGCGCGGAGTGTCCGCGTGCGCCATTCACTCGGAGACGCCTTGGGCGGAGCGAACGCGTGCGACCGAAGCGTTCCGGCGCGGCGCGATTCGCGTTCTCGTCAATGTGTACTGCCTGACTGAGGGCTTCGACGTCCCCGAGACTTCGTGTGCGATCATTGCCCGCGGTTGCGAGGCCGCGGGCACATACTTGCAAATGGTCGGGCGCATCCTTCGCCCTGCTCCTGGCAAGACCGACGCCCTGCTCATCGATCTGCGCGGCGTCTCGCACGATCATGGAGCACCCGACGACGAGCGTGTGTTTTCGCTCGCGGGAATCGAGCTCGTCGAGAAGGTCACGTGCGAGCACTGCGGCTCACGGATGCCTCGAGGCGGAACTTGTCCGCACTGCAAGAAAGAGCTTCCTCCGCTGCAAACTCCACAACAGGACTTCGTGACGGGCGACAAGCTGCTCAAGTTCGAGCGCCTGCGCCAAGACGATGACCGAGTGCGCTCATTGCGGCTCGCCCAATGGCTCGCTCTTGCCCGAGGGCGCGGCTACAAGCAGGGCTGGGCGCACTTCAAATACAAGGCCGTGTACGGATCGCGACCGCCAACGGCGATCTTGGAGCAGGCCCGCGCTGCGCTTTGGCAAGGTCGGGAGGCCGCGTGATCACAACCGACACTCGCTTGCCGAAGTGCGGCACTACGCTGCTCGAAGCGGCGATTGCCTACTTGGATATCGGCGCGTTCCCGATTCCGGTTTATGGCATTAGCGCGTCTGGCGCATGCCAGTGTGGTCAATCGGATTGCAAGGCGCGCGGCAAGCATCCCGTGGGTTCTGCGTGGCAGAAGCGCGCGCCCAAGACGCTCGACGAGGTGCGCGAGGTGTTCGCCGATCATCGCGGCAACATCGGCCTCTACCTGGGCGGCACCTCGCTCGTATGCCTCGACTTCGACGGCGCCGAGGGACTCGCCACGCTCGCTGCGCTCGAGCAAGAAGGTTTGATCACTCCAACACTCCGCGCACGAAGCGGGGGTGGCGGCGCGCACCTGCTCTACTCGCTACGCGACTGGCACGACGCGTCTGCGATCAGCGATCGCAAAGTCGGCCGGGCGTGGGACGTGAAGAAATCAGGACAGTTTCTCGTGGCCCCGTCGCGGCACGCGAGCGGCGGCGCCTACGAGTGGACCGACGAGCGGGAGATCGCGCCGCTGCCCGACAACCTCTACGAGCGCATCCGCAAACCAGTAGTGGCGCAGTTGCCCGTCGCTCCGCTCGCCCCTGCGGAGCCTTCGTTGGCGGCGCGTGCGCGAGCGTACGTCGCCAAGATGCCGCAAGCGATCGCGGGCGCCGGTGGGCATGCCGCCACTTGGAACGTTGCGAGAAAGCTCGTGCAGGACTTCCGCCTGAGCGACGCGGACGCGTGGAGCATCCTCACGGAGTTCAACGCGCGGTGCGATCCGCCGTGGAGCGAGCGCGAGCTTCGCCACAAGTTGGACAACGCTCGGCGCGCCCACACCTCCAACCCAGTAGAGGACAGGGC
>JAYVYD010000124.1:0-35847 GCA_043784605.1 Myxococcales bacterium
CGTCACGAATACATCCAGCGAACCTGGACTGTACGTGGTGACCCCCGCTCCACCAAGCAGGTGGTAGGAGGACGACGTCGGCGTCCCTCGATCACGCCAGCCACTGTCGAAGCCGGCGTCACGGTATCGATGCCAGAGATGGTAAGTGTAGGATACGCCGTTCCACTACGCTGTGACAAACACGTCCAGGCGACCGGGCCCCCAAGAGGTCACCGTAGGATTCGCCATCAGCGTCCACCCGGATGGTGCTCCCCAATCGCTGTCTGTGTAACACGGGCTGTCTGGCCCACTGCACATGTTGGAGTGGGTATCAACGTACGCATGACGAAGGTGGTTGACGTTGTCGACAACAAAGACGTCGGTTCGGCCAGGCGCCCACGAAACACTCGCGGGTGCGCCAGAGAGTGTACCGGACGTATTCAACGTCCCCCAGTCATACCAGGCGCTGGTTGAGGGAGTGTCATATGGGCGCGCCGTCTTCATTGCTTGATGAGTCAACGGTAGCGTACCGCGACGCCACTCGGGTCCCGTAGGTGGGCTCGTTCCTGCGACTGCGGAGGCCGCCAGGCGGTGTCATCTCGTGGGTGTCATCGGCGCCGACCGCGAGCATCTTGTGACGGCGTAGGTACGCGAACATCTTGTCGCGTATTTTCTCGAGCACTGTCGCTACGTCGGTCGTGCTCACGCGAGCCCGTAGGGCGAACGCAATCATGAAGTCGAGCTCACCTTGTCGCTCGACATCGTGCCCATCGAGGATCACCGCGTGGATGTGTGGGTTGAGCTTCATGTCCGACGAGGTCCGCTGCAACGCGATCACCGCTCCACTGCGCTTGCCACACAACCGCGACACCACCTTGGTGAACACACGCGTCAACGCGGAGCACAACGCTCCGTCGTAGGCCAAGCGCTTGCGCCACGCGAACGGCATCGTCAGCACCCACTGACGCAACGGCACCGCGCGCGGCATCACGTCGTCCATCAGTTGCGCCGCTGTTGCGCACATCTTCCGTCCCAGACATGACGGACAGAATCCGCGACCCTTGCAACTAAACCCGACGAGCCTCGTCTCTTTGCAGGTCTCGCTACATCGTAGTCGCGCGAAGCCTCGGCATAGCAGCCCGCACTCGAGATATTCGTCCAGCTCTTTGCGTACGAACTTCGGCAGCACGAGGTCCATCGCGCCGTCGTCTACTGCACCCTAGAGCGTATGCAGATTCTCTCTCACTACCTGATAGAGCGTCGTCTGCTCGGGTCTCCTCCGCTCGTACGTGACTGTCGGCGCGTCGTCGCTTCAGCAACTATGCGGCCAGCCTTGTATGCACGCCTCTAGCGCCTTTGCGCGATTGCGCCCCTGTCGCAGACACTTCTCGGACACCCTCTCGACAGCAACACGATGGCGCGAGCCGACGCCGACATCGAGCGCGAGCGCTAGCGTCTCACCTGCTCGCGGCTGACGCGCAGAGTCTCGGGCTTACCTTGGCGTGAGACCTTCACGACGACGTCTTGCTCGATGGGGCCGCTCAACTTCGCGCGCGCGCCTTCCATCGTGGAGACACTTGCGCCATCAACGGTAAGGAGTACGTCGTCGGGACGAAGCCCGCCGCGCTCGGCTTCGCTGCCCGGCGCGACCGCGACGATCACGACGACGCGCGGCTCACCGCTCGCCTCTCCCAACGTCACGGCGACTCCGCCCGTCGCGGCAGGCTCGACCGCGGTCTTGCCGGTCGGCACGAGGACGAGCTTCACGTCGCCGGTGGTGCGGCCCGCGTTGACGTGCGCGCTCGCGCGACCCGTGCCGACGTCGGGCGCGTACGCCTCGAGCCAGATCGTGCCCTCGGCGAGCTCGCCGAGCGAGAAGCGTCCCTTGGCGTCCGCGATCGCTACGCCGACCGGCTTGCCCGTGGGGAGGAACGTCGGCGCGCGATCCTTGGCGACACGCGCGCCTGCGACGGGGTCCCCGCGCCCGTCTACGACGACACCCTCCGCGATGGCCTCGGTCTCGAGGTCGAACTTGCCAAGGTCCGTCGGTCGCCCGCTCGCGGTCGCCGCGAGGTTGATCTGTCTCTCCACCGGAGCGAAGCCCGCCGCGCGCACCACCACGCGCGCGGGGCCAGGCGCGAGGTCCTTGAATTCGAAGCTCCCATCCTCGGCGGGGCTCGCGGTGACCGGTCCGAGGTCAGTGTAGACTGCAACTGTTGCCGAGAGCGGCGAATTCCCGCGGGCCGCGCGCGCCGTCCCGATCGCCGTGACGCCTTCTTCGAGGAGCACGTCGACGTGCGCGCCGAGCGCCTCGTGCCGGGAGACCTTCGGCGCGTGACCTGGCGCGCGCGCTTCGAGGCGAGCTGGGAGACCGAGCGCACCTTGCAGCGTCGCGTCTCCGCGCTCGTCGGAGAACGCGGTCTCGCGCAGCGGAATGCTCGGGTCGAGCGAGAGCAACGTGAGCTGCGCGGCCGCGACCGCGAACCCACGTCCGTCGCGTACGCTCACGGTGATCGGGTCACGCTCGTCTGGCAGTGTGATCACGAGATTGCGCTTGCCCTCCTCGGGAACGATCGCGGACACACGCCTCGACGGGTGCAGCGCGTCTTCGTCGCGATACACGTCGAGCGTGCACGCGTCCGGCACCGAAGAGAACGCGAAGGTGCCGTCTGTCGCGGCGCGCGTGGTCCGCGCGAACGAGCCGCGCGTCGCCACCACTTCGAGCCGCGCGCCTGCGACCGGTCGTCCGCTCGCGTCCACGACACGCCCCTCGAGCTCGCCGCCTCTGCGAAGCACGATCGTGATGTCGTCTTTGCGACCGCCAGGCGAGAGGCTGACCGCGTCGCTCAGCGCCTCGACGAACTCCGGGTGCCGAACGAGCACGCGCACGCGCCCAGGTGTGACCGGCGAGAGCTCGAAGGTGCCGTCCGCCTTCGTCACCCACGGCGCGTCGAGCGATGGCAGAGCGCCTGGCGGTGAGAACCCGAGCACGCGCTCGCCCACTTTGGGGATCGGCGGCACGGGCCCAGGCAACACGCCGAGCTCGCCCGCGGGGACGAGCGCCGACGGACCCGGCAGCACGGCGTCGAACTGCGCGTCGCGAAAGCGTCTCTTTTTAGGGTCGTCCGCGATCGGTCCGCCGAGCGCATCCGTACCCACCACCTCGAGTGTCGCGCCAGCAATCGGAAAGCCGCGCGCGTCCGTGACACGTCCGCTCAACACGCCCGCCTTCACGAGTACGATCTTCACTTGATCCGTCAACGGTTCGGGCACGGGCTTGTTCACCGGTACGTAGCCATCGGCGCGCGCGGACACGAATGCGCCTCCTGCGGCGATGGGGCCGAGCGTGGCGTGGCCACTTCGATCCGTGAGCGCCTCGAGCGGGAAGGGCGAGAGCCCGCCTTCGGTGAGCACGACACGCGCGCCCGAGATCCCGGCGGCGTCCTCGCTGTCGGAGTCCGCGGCCAACACCGTGACCATGCGGCCTGCCAAGAGCGTGAGCGTGAGCTCCTTGTCTTCACCCGGCCCGAGCGCGAGGGCGAGCTCCGTGGCCGACGCGTGCGTGGTAGAGGTCGCCCGCAGCGCGTACGAGCCTGAATACAGGCCCGCGAGCTTCGCGATGCCTCGGTCCCCTGTCTTGCCTTCACGCGCGGGCCACAGCGCGCTGCCCGCGATCTGCACACGCGCGTCTCGTGCGGGCGAGCCGTCCGCGCGCAACACGTGCACGAGGATAGAGCCCAATCGATGCAGCGTGATCGCGACGGTCTCGCCGTCCTTACTGCGCAGCGTTGCCTTGTCGTAGCCGGCCTTCTGCACGGTGAACGACCATGGTCCCTGCGCCAAGCGCCCAACCCGCGCGTGACCCGCGGCGTCCGTGGTCGCGCCGATGGGCAGCGGCTCGGCCCCGCGCGCTTCGACGATCGCGCCTTCGATCGGATGTCCCTCGGGGTCCTTCACCGTCACGTCGAACGAGTGCTCTTCGGGTAACACGAGATCGAGATCTCGCCGTTGCACGAGCAGAGAGTGCGACGACGCACGTGCGCGCCCCGCTGAGTTCGCGAGCACCCAAGCCTCGCCACGCGGAAGTTTGTCGAGCGTGACCTGGCCATGTGCGTCTGTCGCGCCGCGCGCCGCTTCGTACGCGATGCCATCCGCGATCGTAAGCACGACGACGATCGCCTCCGAGATCGCCGCCCCCGTTTCGTCCTTGCACGTCACGCTCAACGACGCGTCACGATCGCCGATGGAGTCCGGCACGGGTGGCGCGGACGCGATGAACAAGGCGTTCCTCCCGACGCTGCCTGGGAAGGTGCCGAACGCGAGCAGCGTGACGACCACGAGCACGCCCACGTGAAAGCGGCGCAGGATCACGCTCCATCGAGAGATCATGGAGAGTCCACCGCCAAGGGCGCAAGAAGCTTCCCTCTGCTATCGTCTCCGATCGTGAAGCGGTTCGTTTTCCCTAGCGCCGCCTTCCTGGGTGCCACCGTGTTCGCCGCGTGCGGTAGCGGCCAACCCGCTTCACTCGGTGACAACGTCATCGACACGCGCGGCCGTGACGCGAGCGATTTCAACCTCGACACCGGCAGACCGCCGAACTGCGCGTACGGTCCTAGTGAGGGCGTGTGCAGCTGCACGGAGGTGCCACTCCTCGGCGACCCTCCCAACGTGTACTTCGTGCTCGATCGATCGGGCAGCATGAATGACAACAACAAGTGGACCACGATTCGCATCACGGTCGCGAACATCATATCGAAGCTCGGGGCGCGCATCGCGGTGGGGGCGACGCTGTTTCCACCGAACGGCAGCAGCTGCTCGGCGGGCAACGAGGTCCTCTCGGTGCGCCGCGGCGACAACCCATCGGCTCCTGGTCAGCGAAGCAATCTCGCCTTGACGCTGCTCGGGCTCACGTCCGCGCCCGCGGAGGGAGGAACGCCCACCGCCGCGACGCTGTCCGCGCTCGCGACGAAGCTGAAAGCGCTGCAAGGCAAGACGTTCGTCATCCTCGCAACGGACGGCGGCCCCAACTGCAACGCCGCGTCCACGTGCGCTTCGTCCGAGTGCATCCCCAACATCGAGAGCACGCCTCAGGGTTGCGTACCCAACGGAGTCAACTGTTGCACTGTCAACAAATTTGGGCCCGAGAATTGCCTCGATTCTGGGCCTACCATCGCTGCTGCGACGGCCCTCGCTCAGGCCGGAATCCCGGTCTACGTCATCGGCGTCCCTGGAAGCGCACCCTACGCGAGCCTGCTCGACGCGCTCGCGACCGCAGGCGGGACCGCGCGGCCGACGTCGCCCAAGTACTATCGCGTGGACACGAGCGACACGTCTGCGTTCACCACGGCCCTCGCGCAGGTCGCCGCGAAGATCACCGCGACGTGCACGTTCCCGCTGAGGTCGACGCCTCAGGATCCATCGCTCGTGAACGTCTACGCGGACGGCAACATCCTCCCCAAAGATCCCGCGAACGGGTGGACGATCAGCGGCTCGACGGTGACGCTCGTAGGCGCCACGTGCGCGAAGGTGTCGAGCGGCGAGGTCCTTGAGGTGCGCGTGATCGAGGGCTGCCCGACCGTGCTGCCGAACTGACGCTCAGTGCAGCGTGTGCCAATCCCCGTCCACCTCGACGCGCGGCACTTCCACGGTGCGAACGACCACCGAGCTCGAGATCTCTTCTGCGGCTGGCATCGTCGCGATGGCTCGCGCGCGCGCCTCTGCTGCGGCCTCTTCGGCCTCCCAACGAATGAGCGTCTGCTTGGCCTTTCGCTTGCGCTTGATCCAAGCGATGACGAGCACGCCCGCGGCGATCACCCAGAGCGCAGATCCGCCCGTGATCGCGGGGATCACACTGAAGCGGTGCGAGAGGTCAAGGCGCCATTGGTACTCGAGCCGGCGCATGTCGGAGCTGTACGCGTCGCCGAGAGAGCCTTCGAACGCTTGACCGTCGCGAGTCCGCGAGATGAGTGAAGCGAAGCGCCCGCGGTCCTCGTCGCGCAACAAGAACCGCACGAAATCCGCGCTCTCGGCGTACGCCACATCGACGGAGTTGGTCGAGTTGAATGCCTCCGACAGCGGCACCACCTTGCCGCTCAGCTCCGCGTTCATCAGAGACGTCTGGCGATCCAGCGAGTTCTCCCCGGAGAAGTTCACGGCGAGTCCTTCGTTGAACCAGCGCGGCACACGGTGAGAGCCGACGGCGTCTTCGAGCGCGAGGTGGACGAGCTCGTGTCGGAACGTCTGCTCGAGGTTGGTGCCCTCTTTGGTGCGCGGCTCGACGTTCGAGATGACCATCAAATGCAGTGAGCCGTACGCCATGGCCGTCGCGTAGTCGAAGGGCGGCGCGTTCTTCGGAGAGAGCTCCGCCATCTCTTCGGCGTCCCGCGCCAAGCGCAGCTCGATGTGCGAGAGGATGCGTTGCGCGAAGCGTCCTTCGAGCTCGGTCTTGTACTCGTCTGCGATGCTCGTCATCTCCGAGACGCGCGACTCCATACCCTTCGGGTACGCGACGGTCAGCCAGTCCCCCACGTGCGTCGTGACGAAGCCCGAAGGCAGCGGCGAGAGCTCGATGCCGGTAATCATCAAGGGCGCGTCCGGCGGAGCGTCGGCTTGCTCGTCTGCTCGCGCGGCGGCGGGGAATAAAAATGCCAACACCAAGGCCAGCCATGCGAGGAGATTGTACGCGCGCTTCATCGGGGGACTTGCATCTGAAGATGGATCTGCCCGTCGCTCGTGTCACGTGTCACCAAGAAGACAGCGAGTCCGCCGAAGGCTGCAGCACCGATCGCGCCCCAGAACCACGGAGAGAGGTAAAAGGCTTTCGAGACGGGTTTTGGCTCGGAGCGTGGCGCTACGGCAGGCGCGACGGGCGTCGCTGATGCCACGACCGACGTCGAGAAATTCGTGATCGGTATGGCGCCTGTAAGCGAGCGCGACAGGGATCGGACGGTGCCCGACCAACCGCGAACCGCGCCGGCGCCGTCATCGGGCTGGTAAATCGCGGCGTCGAACCCACCGTCGGCCGTGAACAGACGCGCAGAGGGGGCAGCGTCCGCGCTGACGAACAACACGAGAACGCTCCGCACGTGGACACGCTCGGCGATGTTCTTGAGCAGGGCCTGCGAGGCAGCGTCGTCGCCGTGAACGGCCTGGCGAAGCTCTGCCAGCTCTTTGACTTCGCCTGCCGCGCTCGGGTCAGGCGACTCACCCGCGAGAACGCGCGCGTGAGCCTCGTCGATCGCCGCAGGTCGCAGCGCGTCGCTTCCGTACACCGCCTGCGCTAGCGGCCACGTCGCGTCTGCCGAGTCGCCGACTCCGAGGACCGCAACGCCGCTCGCTGCGGGGGACGGATGCGTCGTCATCACCGGCGCGTCGTCGGCGAGGGCGAGCGTCGCGAGGGACAGCGCGGCGACAAACCCAAAGGCCGATGTGCGGAGTTTCACGGGGCCGACGATCGCGCGCCCACCGCCGCGACGCAAGCTCAGGGCACCCTCGCTCGGATCGCACCGTAGAGGGGGGCGTGCTCGGACAAGCGAGGGCCGAGCTCGCGCACTGTCGCGCCTCGCCAGCCCGCGACGAGCAGCGCCGCGAGCGCAAGCCAGCCGAGCCGCGCCGGTAGCTTGGTCAGCGATGGCGTGAGTGCACCGAATACGGCGCAAAGCGAGGCGATCGTCACGTCGACGACCCACGCACGCGTGAGCGGATCGAGGGCGCCTAACCCGCGCGCGAGCTCGCGCACGACCAAGAGCGCGAGCACCGAGACGAACACTAGCGCGACACGCTTGTGGGTTGGCGACGTGGACACCCATCCGACGAGGCGCGCCGCGAGCATGCCCGCAATTGCGCCGAGCACGAGCGCTCCGAGCGCGAACGTCGCACCTGCCAACGCGTGGTGGTGGGTTCTTTCGCGTAAGACGGCGCCGAAGCGAGCGAGCGCTCCGGTCATCACAGCGAGCCACGCGGCGAACCCGATGGCCTTGCTCCCGAGATCGTCACCGCCGAGAGCGGTCGCGCCAGACCGCGCCGACCGTAACAGTGAGATCGAGACCACCATAAATGGAGCGATCGACGCCGCGCAGAACGACCACGCGACGAACGCACTGACGTCTCCATCGGACGCCGCCCGCCGTGCCGACGACAGAGCCGCGAGCCCCGACCACACCGCCGCGATGAGCGCGGCCGACCCCCCGCGCTCCCACCAAGGCGCTCGCGGATCGGCCGGCTCGCTCAAAAGTGGTCCCGCGCGAAGAATGTTGGACTCGTCAAGAGATGGTCCACGGCCTTGATTTCAGCCGGTTCGCCGCCGAGCCAACCGAGCCGGTGCGCGCTCGTCGCCGTCAACGAGCCGAACGCGAGCGCCCCGAGCGTCGGCGCAGTCACGTGGACGCCAGGCTTGTCGGAGCGCCGTACCGTCCTGTCTCCGCCGCTCGAGGCGACGGTCCACGTCCCGCCGTCGACGACGAAGGTCGCCTCGCCGTCGCCACGATATCCGCGCGCCGAGAGCGCTCGCTCGACGTCGTTCACGCGGACCATGGGTCCCCCGGCGAGCGTGCCGAACGGGTGCTCGAGGCCCGCCTTTCCGTGACTGTGAGCGTCGATCTCCCCGAGCGCCGCGAGGAAGGGATCGTCGGAGGATAGATCGATCTCGATCGTGGTCACCTGATCGACCTGTGCGCCAAGCGCGCCGAGCAAGATCCGCCGCGCCTCGTCGTCGCGCCCCGCCCAGTCACGCACGCGCACGCGCACGGCGGCGTGAGGCTCCTCTTGAAGGTGCTCGAATGACACGTAGCCCGAGATCGCGGACGGGCCAGTCTCGATGACGAGCGTGTGCAAGCGTTCGTCGAGGAGAGTGTGATCCCAGAGCGCGTTGGGGCGATCGAGCTGCCCCGTGCCTTGCTGGGCCTCGAGGTCGTAGATTGCCGTGATTTGGCCTCGATCGTCGCCTCGCGCGGGGCGGATGAGCGCGCCGCGAGCGGCGTTGATCCAGTCCCGCGGCACGGCGCGAGGTGAAAAGACGACACGATGAGACGTGCCCGTCCGCGCGTATCCGAGGGCGGCGTAGAAGTCGTAGCGGAACGCGTAGAGCATGGTGATCGCGTCTCCGCGCCGCACGCTCTCGGCGTGCAGTTGACTCATCAACGTTCGCGCGATGCCGCGCCCGCGCGCCTCAAGCGCCACGCCGACGCTCGCGATGCCGCCGACGGCGACGCGCTTGCCGCCGAACCAAGCGCCGAGCTTGAAGAGGAACGCATGTCCGAGCAGCCGATCGCCGCCAAGAATGACGTGAAGGTCGACGAGAGAGCCGAGCGGGTTGTCGGCGAAGTTTCGTCGGCGGGCCGCCATGCCACGCGCGTCAGGGAACGCGGAGACGTGGATCTGCAGCAGACGCTCGAGGTCCTCGGGGGTGGCCGTTCGAACGTGGAGATCGCTCACCGCTCCTCTGTAGTGCACGGCGCGAAATTGGTCACTTATGGAAGAATCATGTTAGGCCCCGAGAGTGATGACGAGAGACGCGCAAACGGGGGAGCGAACCGGCCAAGGGCTCAGCGGCGTGAACGCCGAGTTCGTGGCATCGCTGGGGAGGAAGGTCGCGGATGCGCGCGCGAGCCTCACGGCGCTCGAGGCCGATCTCGGCTCAAAAGCCGCGCGCGACGAGCTTCGCCGCAAGCTCCACGCGATGGGCACCGGCGCGCGAATGCTCCACTTCGACGTGATGGCGCGCGCGCTGGCGGAGGCCGAGGCAGCGCTCGATGCGGCTGGCGCAGGCGGGCTCTCGCGAAAGTCTCTCCTCGACGTCGCGAAGGTGCTGGACGAGCTGCCCGCCCTCGCCTGGTCGCCCGCAGACGCCCCGGAGCCGAAGCCACCGACGGCCCTCGAGGCCGCGAAAAAAGCAGAGGCGATCCCCGAGGAGAGACCGTCGAAGGCCGAGCTGCCGTCTTCGCCGCCGTTGACCGCTCTCGTCGTCGGACCGGACTTGCTCGCGGAGCTGTTCGCCGAGGAGGCCGATCGCGCGTCACGGCACGTCGAGTGCGAACGCACGGACGACGCGCAGTCCGCCGTCGAGATGGCGCGAGCGCTCGCGCCGGATGTCGTCATCCTCGATCCGAACGTCGAGTCTGCAGCCGAGCTGGTCGAGGCACTCTCGGACGATCCGCTCACCGAGCCTGTCCCCATCATCGTCGCAGGCGCGATGACGAGCGAGATCTCGAGTCGATTCATGGCACTTGGTGTGTCACGCACACTTACCGCACCGTTCTCGGCCGACGCGCTCCGCAGCATCTGCGAGGAGGTCGTCGATCAGCGCGAGGGCCGCACCATCCGCATGACGTTGGGCGAGCCCACGGTCGAGCAGCTCGGCGAGCGACTCGCCGCCGAGGTCCACCGCGCGCTCGTCGAGGCCGTGCCTGCGATTTCCCGCAATCGGCGAGTGTCGCTCGGGGAGGGCACCGAGATCATGGCGGCCATCTGGGGCGCGATCTCGCGCGTACGTGAGGTCGTCACGGCGCGCACGAACGGAGAGGTTCGATTCGCGGGTCGCGGACCCGAGGGCACCGCGCTGCTCGCACCGTGGCTCAACCCGGACATCCCCGGTGCAGATCGCGCACGCCCGCGAGGCCGCGGGGCCGCGACGGACGTGGTCCTCGAGGGGCGTCGCGTCGTCGTGGCGGACGACGATCCCGGCGTCACTTGGTTCTTGTCGGACCTCTTGCGCACGAGCGGCTGCATCGTATTCGAGGCGCTCGACGGTCAGACCGCGCTCGATCTCGCCATGCGCGAGTCGCCGGATCTCGTCATCAGCGACATCTTGATGCCGAAGCTCGACGGCTTCGCGCTCTCACGCGCGCTCAAACGCGACGTAGCGCTGCGTGACACGCCCGTGATCCTGCTGTCTTGGAAGGAGGATCTCCTCCAGCGCGTGCGAGAGCTCGGCGCGAATGCGGCTGCGTACTTGCGCAAAGAGACCGACGCCCGCGCCGTGCTTGCGCGTGTTCGTGAAGCGCTCTGGCCCCGCGCACGCGTCGAGGCGCGCCTCAAAGGCACCGGCGAGATCCGCGGTCGGCTCGACGGCGTCACACCGCGCTCGCTGCTCGAGCTCGTATGTGCGTTGCGTCCGAACGCGCGCGTCTCGGTGCGCGACGCGTCCTGCCTGTACGAGGTCGAGATTCGCGATGGCGCCCCGAAGCGCGTGTCCAAGACGTCGGGTGAAGGAAACTTCACGCGTGGCGAACCGGCGCTCGCGTCGTTGCTCGGCGTAGGCGCGGGGCGGTTCGTCGTCGCCCCCGCCTCGAGCGGCGCGATCGAGGGCGAACTCACGGGGAACCTCGCGACGCTGCTCGCGAGGCCCATCGCCGCGGCGCGTGGCGCTGTCTCGCTGGTGCCCACCATGCTCGTCGGTCGGCGTACGCGTGTGGAGCTCGATCCAGAGATGCTCCCCGGCTACCTCTCGTCGACGCCGGAGCCCGCGCGCTCGATCGTTCGGCTCATCGCCGAAGGGCACTTCGTCGCGGACGTGCTCACGTCGGGGAACGCGATGCCGAGCTTGATCGAGGACGTCGTCAGTGACCTCGCGTCGCGCGGCGCGATCCTCTCCGTCAACACCGAAGAAGGCGAAGATCTGCTGCCCGCAGCGATCGAGGACGCGCTCAACATCTTGCGCGGAGCGCCCGCTCGTGTGCACGCGCCGCTGTCAGCGCTCCGACCCAGCCAGATGCCGCCGCCGCGCATCGTGCGCAAGCCAACGCCCTCCGAGGACTCGCTCGACGAACTCCTCGATGAGGCGACGGAGAAGAAGCCGGAACCGAAGGCCGACCGCGCGCCATCGTCGCTCGCGGACGCCGTGATGAAGGAGATCAGCGATCGGTCGCCCATGCCTCGCCGCCACGTGTCGTCGACGCCCCCGCCGCTCATCGAGCCGAGCGCTCTCAAGCCGCGGTCGAACCCGCCCGAGCCGGAGCGCACCGAGAACGAGACGCTCGTGGAGGTACACCCAATGACGCCCTCGATTCCAATGTCGGTCGACGACGGGATGAAGGAGCCCGATGATGACAAGGAACAAGACGACGAGCCAGCGGCCGCGAAGGAGCCTCAAAAGCTCGCTCGAACTCCGATGGCCGCCGAGGCGGCGAAGCGCGAGCCGCCGAAGAGCGACGGCTGGAAGTGGGCTCTCGGTCTCGTCGCCGCCGTTCTGCTGTTGGGTGTTGGCGTGAAGTCGTCTCTGACTCCCGAGCCTGCGCCCGCGCTCGCAGCGGCGCCTATGACCACGACAACAGATGTAATATACACGGAGTTGCCGCAAGGCGCGACGGTGGGTAAGAACGAGGGATGGATCGACGTGACCGCCCCGAGCGGAGTCGCAGTGCTCGTCGACGGGACGGAGCGCGGCCGCGGGACGATGCATGCCTTGCTGGCTTCTGGCTCGCACGAGGTGAAGTGCGGAGACCGCAGACGCACCGTGATGGTGCGAGACGCCAAGGTCGCGCGCGTAGACTTGACGACGCCGTGAGGCGCGCGCGCCTGCTCGCCGCGCTCGTGCTCGCGGCGTGCTCGTCGAAGCGCCACGACCCGACTCCGACCCCCAGCGCGCCGACGACCACCGCCGATAGGCCCGACGCGGGCGGCCCGAGCGATCGACGCTTGGTGATCGACATGGTCGAACGCTCCAGCGGTTGCACCCTGGGTCACGTGGGCATCCTGCTCGATCTCGGCGATCCGAACACGCACGCGGACCTCGCGATCAAGGAGCCGACGGCGATCGTCGAGCGCGACGGCGCGACGTGGGAGCGCGTCACCGCCAAGACGCTGACGATGCGGTTCGTCCCGCCGTCCACCGGCCTGTCGCTCGCGAGCACGGACGCGGGCAAACCCGAGCTGTTCGTCGACGCACGCATACACAGCCTTCTCGCCAAGAGCGCGAGCGTTTACATCAACGGGCACGCGGTGGGCACGTGGTCGCTGACCAAGGGCGAGACCAAGCTCGTGAGTGCACACGGAACGGCGGCCGCGATCAACGTAGGCACCAATCAACTCATGGTGCGCTTCAACGGAGTGCCGAAGGGCTCGACCAACGATGCGATCGCGCAGATCGATTGGATCCGAGTCGGCGCGCACACCGAGCCCTCGTACGCGGCGACCACCCGCGCAGACGCGATCGTGACTCAGGCCGTCGGTGGCGTTGCGAAGCGCGCAGTCTCGCTCCCTGCGCCGGGCTTCATTCGCTGCGTCGGTTTCGTCCCTCGCGGCGCGACACTGGAGCTCGCGATCGCGGCGGGAGGGAAGGGCGACGCGGACATCGTCGTGCGGGCGGTGAAGGATCGCACGACGCCTCGCGAGCTCGCGACCTTACGCGCGAACGACTCCACGTGGACACCGGTGACCGTCGCCATCCCCGATGAGCTGAGCGGCGCGATTATGGCGATCGAAATTTCGATCCCGAGCGCGACCTTCGGAGTGCGCGCGCTTCTCGGCGGCGTGCGAGTCACGGCGCCTCCGCTGCCCGCGCTGCCTGCGCGAAAGCCAGCACGAAACGCGCTCGTCGTCGTCTTGGGCCAAGCGCCTCCGTCGCAGCTCTCGCCGTACGCAGGCAAGACCGCGATGCCCACGCTCGACGCGCTCGCGAAGGACGGCCTCGTGTTCGAGCACCATCGGGCCACGACGAGCTGGGCGGCCGGTTCGTTCGCGAGCGTCCTCACGGGTCTGCTCCCCCGGCAGCACGGCGCAGAGGACGAGGCCGCGCGTATGTCGCCCGAGCCCGTGACCATCGCGCGGGCCGCTCGCGATGCAGGGATTTTATCGGCGATGTTCACCGCGAACCCGACGACGAGCGCGCCCTACGGCTTCGATCGTGACTGGGTGGACTTCGAGTCCACGATGCCCGCGCTCGACTCCGGGACGAGAATCTTCGACGACGCGACGCAGTGGATCGCCAAGCACAATGGCGAGCGCTTCTTGCTCGTCTTGCACGCTCGTGGCGGGCACCCGCCGTGGGACGCGAGCGCCGAAGAGCTGAAGACGCTGCCGCCCGACGCATACGCGGGCTCGATCGAGCCACGACACGCAGGAGAAATTTTGGCGAAGGCGCGTCGTGTGCCTCCGCAAGTTCGGTTCGGAGACGCCGATCGCGTGCGCGCCTGGGCGCTCTTCGACCTCCAGATGCGTGCCCACGACGCGGCGATCGGCAAGCTGCTCAGCGCGCTGCGCGAATCCGGGCAAGAGGAGGAGACGGCGGTGTTCGTGACCGGTGATGCGTCGACATCCGCGAGCTCGCACGTACCGTTCGGCGACGACGCGACGCAGGACGAGACGACGCTCACGCTGCCGCTCATCGTGAAGCTCCCCGCGGGCGCGGGCCCACCCTCGGCTCGCGTGAGCACGCAGACGTCGTCACTCGATCTCGCGCGGTCCATCCTGTCGACGCTCGGGCTCACGGCACCGCCGACGTTCGGCGGCGTCGACGTCATCGACGCGGCGACCGCGCAGCAGGAGCGATCGGTCGTCGCGACCGGGGCGCGCGGCAAGATCTCGTTGCGTCAAGGATCGCTCGTGCTGTTCGGCACCGCGGAGCGCTCTCAGCTCTGCGATCTCGATCTCGACGCGGCGTGCGCGACCGATGCGTCGAGCACGCTTCCGCTGTCCGAAATGCTGATGCGCAGCGGCGCGACGTCCGTTTTTTCCGCGCCGACCGTCAGCGGGCAGACGGTGGTGTCAGATCCGGCCCTCTCGGCGGCACTGCGGGCGTGGGGCCGTTAAGGTTCGCTGGCCTAGCAAGCCGTGCTATTCAGGCGCGCAAGCCGATGGAGAGATGACCGAGTGGCCGAAGGTGCATGATTGGAAATCATGTGTGCTCGCAAGGGTACCGAGGGTTCGAATCCCTCTCTCTCCGCTCCTAGTTAGTTAGTTAGGCCTCCCCATCGGAAATGAATTCCGATGGGGCCGCTCCGCCGCACTCACTGGCGGACGAGAATGAGCGCCAAGATCGCGAGGACGCCCGCGTACACGAAGGTCGCGACTCGCGCGTGCACGCGACCGGCCATGCGGGCGCCGAGGCCTGCGCCCAATGCGAACCCAACAGCGACCGCGGCTAGCAGTGCCCATGGGAGACCGCCCTGCTCTTGCGCGTACACATAGACCGCCGGAAGGCCGATCGGTGGAAGCATCATCGCCAGGGTGGTTGCCTGGGCTTCGAGGCGACTCAGTCCGTTGAATCGTTTCAACAGCGGCAATGCAACCAGGCCTCCGCCGACGCCGAGCAGACCCGACATCAACCCGGCCGCGATCCCGATCGGAACGCCTGTCCAAGGCCGCGTGCTCTGCGAGTTGCCTTGACGATCGACTGCTTTCGCGAGGACCGCGTGAACCGCCGAGACGGCGAGGAAAAGGGCGAAGCCCCACCGAAGCTCCCGTGATGCAACACGATGCGCGAGCCACGCACCACCGAGTGCGCCGAAGAGAAATCCGACGATCAACGCGATGACGAGACTCGTTCGAATCTGAACGCCCGCGCGTCGAAAGGCGAGCACCGCGGGCAGGCCGACCGGCGGAAGGAGAGCTGCGAGAGAGATGCCTTGCGCGCGATGTTGCTCGATGCCGAGCGTGACGACCAAGAGTGGCGCCAGAATTCCGCCTCCTCCAATGCCGAGGAATCCCGACAGAACGCCCGCTAAGACGCCAAATGCGCCGGACGCGACGATCTCGAACGTAGGCGACACGGCGACCTCGCGAGGCCTTTAGAGCGAAGGAGCGGCGCGGTCGACCGGCAGCTTGGCCGCGTTGTACGCAGTCATGCCGCCGCGCAAGTTGATGACTCGTGTGAACCCCATTTGAACGAGAGTCCGCGCGGCCGCGCCCGATCGGCCTCCCGAGCGACACACGACGACGATCTCCTTTTCGACGTCCCAATCGCGCGCCTCCTGCGCCACCGTCGAGAGCGGTACGAGCTCCGCTCCTGGGATGTGACCCAGGTCACCCGTGAACTCGTCCGGCTCGCGCACGTCTACGACGCGCACCTCTTTGAGGTGTTCGTGCAAGAGGAGCGGGTCCGCGTCGCGAAAGCCGTCGGCATGCGCGGCGGAATTGCGAAACAATGCGTGAGTCATCGGTGGTCCTTCGTTTCCGAACTCGCGCCCGTCTCGTCTGCGGCGCGAAAGAGGTTGAGCGGGATTGCCAAGTAGCGTTTCTCGTTGGCGTGGGGCGATGGCAAACGGCCGACGTCCACCTGCGCGCTCCAAAATAGCAGACTTGGCGGCTGCAATGTCGCATCGCGTGCATTGCGGAACGCGACATATTCGGCTTGGATCGTTTCCGCGCGCAGTTTGGATGTTCGCCTCCTTCGACCTTTCGATGGTCGTCTCGTACGCGAGCGCCCTGCCGTTCGGCTGGAAGTCGTGACCGACGAACAAACGTGTCGAGTCGGGGAGCTCATAGAGCTCGGTGTGGCGTCGTAGAGCTGCCGGCGCTGCCGCCGGGAAAATCAACGCGACCGATATCCTAGTCTTCTATGAACAGCGGTCGGCGTCATTTGCGAGCATGGCGGAACCCTCGACAAGTTCATCGGAGACGGCATCTTCGCCTATTTCGGCGCACTCGAGCCGCAAGTCGAGCACCCGCGAAGGGCGATCTCCTGCGCACTCGGAATGGTCGGAGCGCTCGACAAGCTCAATGAGGTTCGCATCGCGCGGGGAGACGAGCGACTGCGCATTGGCGTTGGCGCTCATTCAGGCAGAGTCGTTCTAGGTGATATGGGTCCGAAGGAGCGCAGTAAATATACGGTCATTGGAGACGCAGTGAACCTCGCGGCTCGCATCGAGGACATCACCAAAGGTTTGAATGCCAGCATCCTCGTCTCCGCGCAGGGCCGGTGATGCTCTTACTTTCGAGGCTCGACCGGGTGAGTCCGTTCGAGGCGTGATGGGGCTCGTTCACATATTTGTATCGAGCGTATTTCGCGACAATTGACCATGACACACGCGTTGCTACTCAGTGGGTCGGACAGGTCTTGATGCACGCGAGAAACGGCGCACAAGTCGCACTCTGCTGACACTGGTTTGCGCGCTCATGCTCGTCCCGTTCGCCGCGGAGCCGCACGATCCAGCGTCGCTCCCCGGCGCGGCGTCTTTCACGCTCGCGTCACTCTTCGCCGCATCACCGCCTCGCGCGTCGCCGACAGCGTCTGCGATCGCATCTGGCGCAGCGGCGTCTCCCGTGTTGTCGGACGCAGAACTGCCACATGCGATCAGCAAAACTGCAAGCGCGCCAATGGAGCCAAGTGGCCGACAATCTCACCTCTACACGACTCGCACGGCACTGATCATTACTCTTCAATCGTGTGCACGAAGGCCCAGGGCACGCCGACCGAGCCTGGCTCATTCTTCATTGGCGCCGAGGCGACCAAAATTTGATAGTCGCCCGGATTGGGGGGCAGGCATGAGATTGTAGTCTTGTTGCCAGGGGTCACCGTGCAAGTCGAATAGGCGCCGCCCACCGTTCTTCGCGTCGCGAACGCGAACGCCACCAACGCGTGTTGCTCTGGATTGTCGATCGCCAAACGCGCTGGGCCTTTGGTGAACATCGGATTGCCGACTTCGCCAATGAAGCTCAAATGCGCCGCGTAGAAGCTCGGCGTCATGAGCGGGTGCGCGCCGATGGTCACTCGATTGATTTCAGTGTTGGTGTGCAAATCCTCTTCTCGATCGGGCAGATGCGACTGCGCGAAAATCGCGGGCGGTACGAACAAGTATTCAGTGGAGTACGGCCGCGAGTCCCAGGTCGCGTCGATCATCAGGTACTGATCGCCCACGTGCGCGACGTTCCACGCGTGATAGCCGACGTCGTCGTCCCAAGTACGCGCATAGCCGGTGACGTATTTGACGTCGAGCCCCGCGTATTTCCCGAGCTCGGAAAGGAGAGACGCGTAGTCGCCGCACACGCCGACACGCGAACGGAACACGATGTCCGCCGCGGGAGGGTACGGTCCGTACGTCCGTCGAGAACGCCGTCGCGGGCGTTCGGGGCGGCGCGTGTGTCTCCCAGAAGGACTTGAGCGAGGTGGCGCTCGAAGGGGCGGCCTCGCGTGCGCGATCATGGCGGAGGCGCGTCGCCACCCAATCGTGCAGCGCCTTCAATCGGCGCACGGGGTCTGGCTCCTTCGCCGTGATGGCGAGCGCGACGGACTCGATGCTCGTCTCGTCCGACGCCGGCATGTTCGCGACGAACGGCGCGACGGGCTCGCGGCAAGGCCACAGAGCCGCTTCGTTCGCGGACCCCGTGGGCGTGTGTAGGCGCCGAGCAGGCGAGACCGCCCACGACGCACAAGGTTAGCCAACCGCGGGCCATACCAGGAGATACGCTTGCAAACGGCGGGATTCCCCTTCACAAGGTCGGTTCAATGCAACACCCGTATGCTGCGTTCGTCCACAAAGTGCAGAAGCCCGGCCGATACGTCGGCGGCGAGCACGGCGCGGTCAAGAAGGATTGGGCCTCCGTGCAGGCGCGCGTGTGCCTCGCGTTCCCGGACATCTACGACATCGGGATGAGCCACCTCGGCTTCAAGATCCTCTACAAGATCTTGAACGACGACCCGCGAACGCTCGCCGAGCGCTGCTACGTGCCGTGGATCGACATGCAGAAGGAGATCACCGACCGAGGGCTCCCGCTCGTGTCGCTGGAGAGCGCGCGCGTGCTGCGAGAGTTCGACGTCGTCGGTTTCTCGCTGCAGTTCGAGCTCACGTACACGAACGTGCTGACGATGCTCGATATGGGCAAGATCCCGCTGCTTTCGGCGGATCGCGGAGAAGACGACCCGCTCGTGATCGCGGGCGGTCCCACGGCGACGCACCCCGAGCCGATCGCCATGTTCATCGATGCCATCGTGATCGGTGACGGTGAAGAGGTGCTCACCGATCTCGCGCTCATGTGGACGGACCTCAAGAGCAAGGGGCTCAAACGCGCGGAGCGATTGCGTGAGATCGGCAAGCACATCGGCGTCTATGTGCCGAGCCTCTATACGACGGCGATCGACCCGGACACCGGCCTCGAGGTCGTGGACGCACCCATGCACGATGACTTGGCGCTGCCGATCCGGCGCAACCTCGTCGACGATCTCAATCGCTTCCCTTTCCCGGATGACGGACCCGTCGGCGGTCCCGAGGCGATCTTCGATCGCATGTCGATCGAGATCGCGCGCGGTTGCACCGAGGGCTGCCGCTTCTGCCAGGCCGGCATGATCTATCGGCCCGTCCGCGAGCGCGATCCGCAGCAGATCGTGGATACGGTCGTCAGCGCCGTGAAGAAGAGCGGCTACGACGAGGTGAGCCTCACTTCGCTCTCCACGGCGGACTACTCGTGCATCGCGCCGCTCATCCAGAAGGTCACCGAGAAGCTCGCGCCTGAACGCGTCTCGCTCGGCGTGTCTTCGCTGCGTGCGTACGGCTTGGAGGAGCCCGTGCTGGACGACATCACGCGTGTGCGCGCGAGCGGCATCACGTTTGCGCCAGAGGCAGGCAGCCAGCGGATGCGTGACGTCGTGAACAAGAACGTCACCGAAGAGCAGCTGATGACCACGGCCGAGCGCATCTTCTCGCGCGGCTACAAGTCGATGAAGCTCTACTTCATGATCGGCCTACCCACCGAAGAGGAGTCCGACGTGCGCGAGATCGCCCGCGTCGGGGCGCGCGCGCTGGACATCGGCAGGCGACTCAAGAAAGCGATGAACGCTCCCGCACCCACCGTGGTCGTGAGTGTCTCCACGCACGTCCCCAAGCCGCACACTCCGTTCCAGTGGGCCGCGATGGATCGGCACGCGCTCGTGCAAGAGAAGCAGGCGTGGCTTCACGAAGAAGCCAAAATCGGACGCGTCGAGCTGCGAATGCATGACTCGTCAGGCAGCTGGCTCGAAGGTGTCTTCGCGCGCGGCGATCGCAAAGTGGGCTTCGCCCTCTTGCGCGCGTATCAACTCGGCGCGCGTTTCGACTCCTGGGAAGACCAGCTCAAGATCGCGATCTGGGAGCAGGCGTTCGACGAGGTGGGCATAGACATCACGCGCTACCTCGGCACCATCCCGCTCTCGGCACGCTTGCCTTGGAGTCACATCGACGTGGGCCTCGAGGAGGGGTTCCTCGCGAGCGAGTACAAGAAATCGTTGAAGAGCCGTCTGTCGCCGCCGTGCGGCAAGGTGGCGGGCGCGTTCATCCACCACACCAACGTCGCGGACGCAGAGCGCGATGACAAGAAGCTCGTCTGCTACGACTGCGGCGTCGCGTGTGATTTGTCCGCGATGCGCACGGAGCGCAGGGACTACCTCATCAAGCTCGGCGCACGTGAGCCGCGGGTGGTGGTGCCCAAAGTGGTGGTGCATGAAACCGGCAAGAAACGGCCCCCGCGCATCATTCAAGGCGAGCCCCTTCGCTACCGCTTCGCGTATACCAAGTGCGGACCGTCTGCGTTCTTGGCGCACCTCGATCTGATCCGCGCGCTGCCGCGATCGTTTCGTCGCGTGGGGCTGCCGCTTTTCTACTCGTCCGGGTTCCACCCGAAACCGGACATGACGTTCGGGCCCGCGCTCTCGCTCGGCGTGCACAGCATCGGCGAGATCGTCGACATGAAGATGGCGTGCGACGTTGAGCCCGCTTCGTTCCTCGAGCGGCTCACCGAGAGCTCGCCGCAGGGACTGCGCTTCCTCGGTGCAGTGAGACTGGGCGCGAACGACGCGGCGATCTCGCGCGTCATCGACTCGCAGCGCTACGCGGTCGCGATCCCGCGCAAATCGCTGGCGTCGCGCGGAGGCGTTGCTTGGCTTCGCGAGCGCGTGGCCGACGTGCTCGCCAGCGAGTCCTTGTCGGTGGTGCGGCGCATCGACGGCATCGGAAAGAAGATCGAGGTTCTCGCCTTCTTGAAGGAGCTTGTCGTGGAGAGCGAACGCGCGATGGGCGCGATCCTCGAGGCGGGGCTCGCGGGTGATTTTGTCGCGATGGAGGCGCTCGTCTCGGTGAGCAACTCGGGCGGCGTGAAGATCGCCGAGGTGCTCGAGGTGATCGACCCCACGCTGGATTTCCAGGCCGTTCGTACGGAGATGGGGAGAACGCACGAGGGCGCGATGATCTCTCCGCTCGACACCGCAGCACTGCGCGCGCTCCGAGGAGCGCCTGTCGCGATCACGGAGACAGAAGCCGACGCTCCGCCCGCGATGTAGGCGCAGGATGAAGCTCGCCGGGCTGCGCGCTTCCGATCACTCGTCGCAGGAATCGCTGCCCCAGTTCCATCGTTGACGAACCGCTCCGCAGAGCTTGGCGCCGACGAGCACGCCGCCGAGGCTCGCCAACGCGGGCAGGTAGCCGTTGCCGAGCTGCACGAGCGTGACGGCAGGGCACGCGCCCGTCACGGCCCAGCCCACGCCGAAAAGGCCCGCGCCGACCACTGTCGCCTTGTGAACACGGCGCGCGGGTAGCTTCGCGCGCCGTGCGAGCACGAAGAATGCGACCGCCGAGATCCCGACTGCGCCGCAGAACGTGAAGAAGAGCCGCATGTCGTGGAAGACGAACATGTCGTGCATTTGGCCGTAGTCGCTGAAGCCAGTGGCGGTGAGGACGCCGCCCAGGACCACGCCCATGATCGCCGCGCCGAGGTGAAGTCTGTTCATGACCGCGTCACCAGGGCGAGAGCGAACGAGACGGCGATGGCCACGCCCATGAAGATGCCGGTGGCGATCAGGCTGCCGGGTTGCATTCGTGCGCAGCCGCTGAGGCCGTGGCCGGTGGTGCAACCGCCCGCCATACGCGTTCCGAATCCGACGAGGACGCCGCCGACGGCGAGTGTCGGCCACACGTTCCAACCGCTCGCGACGAGGTGACCGAACGACTCACCGAGATCCTTGTGGATCGAGAACTTTCCCATCGCGAGCGCGCCAACGAGGCCCCCGACGAAGATGAAGGCGACGAACGTCACGTGTGCGCTCCACGGAAGGCGCGGCAGTACGATCTCCTTCGAGGCAGGGACGGGCGGACTCTCTGCGGCGACCTTGGCCGCCGCCTCCGGACCGAACTCCTCGAGTGTGGCCGCGAGCATCGCCGCGCGCATCTCGTCTGGGTGCTCGGCGAGGTCTGCCGCGACTTTGTCGTTCGCACGTGCCTGCCAGTCGATCGCGCGCGAAACGCTTCCGGACACGCCCATCGTGCGCTGGACGAATAGAAAATAGCCGACTGTTGCTAACGCCATCGCCGGCGCGCCGATCCACCAAGGTAGAAATTGCATCGTATCTCCTAGCCAGCGTCTTTCGACGTTCGCAGTTTGATGAGCTTGCCGTTGGGAAGCATGTTGGGCGGCACGTCTGCGCCGGAGCAGACCATCTTGTGCCTCGCGCACCGCGAGTAGTCGCTCTCGCAGTAGCCCATCTGCCAAACACGCAGCGCGGACTCCATGCGGAATTGTTCGAAGAGCGGGCAGTCCTTCGTGTGCGGGCAATTCACGAACCAAGCATCACATGACTTCGCAAAGATTCGCAACACGACACTCGATTTCCGTTCGCCGACATGCGCCTCCAGTCACCCTGACCCGCGCCAGAGATGGGCGCTGTAGGGAGCTGCACTTCATGAACCCCGCTAAATGCAAGGGGATGGCGAGAGGATCGTTGACGTATCACTCGTCGAGTATGTACGGTGACTTGGGCTCTTTTCGCTTTATATCCTGACGGAGGTCACTATGAACAAGTGGTGGACGCGGACGGCTTGTGTGGTTGCGAGCGCTTCTCTTGCGGCTCTTTTTGCGACGGATCGGGTGGCCAAGGCAGGCAACACGGAGGAGCAGGACGACGCCGACGACGGTAGCGTTGGGGAAAAGACCCTGTACGTGTGGGCGGGTGACCAGGCTCGAGTCGCGCCCGACTTTCTCGCGGTGATCAACTTCAACGAGCACTCGAGCCACTACGGACAGGTCATTCGTACCGTGCCGCTGGCCGGGCCCGGCGCGGTCGGCAACGAGCCTCACCACTGTCATCTTTCCGCCGACAAAAACACGCTCGCTTGCGGGGGGCTCCTGAGCCTTCTGAGAGGACAGAACGGCATCTTCTTCTGGGATGTGAGCAAAGCGCGCCATCCCAAATTCCTCAAGTCGATGTCGGTGCCGAACTCCAGCATCACCGACGACTTCTATCCGCTCCCCGGCGGCGGGTTCCTGATCACCAATATGGGATCGGCCTCCGGCGGCGCGGGGGGTCGTTTGGTCGAGGTCGACAAGAACCTGAATCTCGTCAACGAGTATCCGAGCGTCCCTCCAACGGACGGCTTCAATCCGCACGGCATCGACGGTCGAGACGACAACAACGAGCTCGTCACGAGCGACTTCATCAACCCCGTCACGACGCTGAATGCGTACTCCGGACCCGTGGAGCTTCGAAGCTCGCTGCGATTTTGGAACCTCTCCGCTCGCGCGCTGACGCGCAGCGTATTTCTGCCCGACAATGCCGGTACCATGGACGTCAAGCTCGTCCCCGGCGACGCGCACGGCCGCGCGATCACGGCCAACATGTTCACCGGCCGCGTGTACACGGTGGACCCGACCGACGGGAGCTTCGTCCAGTCCTTCGACTGCGAGAACATCGTCCCCGAAGTGGTCGTCCCCGTTCGCGGCGGCATGACTCAAATCTTGGCGATGCCCAAGCGCGGCGACCGGCTGATTTTTGCCTCGTTCCAGGCGGGTCAGGTCGGCATGCTCGATATCAGCAACCTCACCGCCGCCAACGGGTTCGCGCAGCAGAGCGTCGTGAACCTCGGCATCTTTGCCGGCCCGCACGACATCAACCTCACCGAGGACGACTCGCGTTTGGTGGTCACCGACTACTTCCTCAACGAGGACAACTTCGGCAAGATCCACTTCGAGGGCGACCACAAAGTGCATGTCATCAAGGTGACGCACGACACGCTCACCGAGGACACGCGATTTGCTCTGGACTACAACACGGCGTTCTCGACGGGTCCGGCGCGTCCACACGGCTCGGCGATGAAGTAGCGGCGACCAAAGCCTCAAGATTGCGCGAGCGCGTCGCTTCCTTGGCGGCGCGCTCGCGTTTTGTGAAGCGTCACAGGATCAGGTGGGCCCGGGAAACTCAGAACCGCGCCATGCGCCGGTCTCTTCGGCGTCGAACCCGGGAGGCGGATCTGCGCCGCCCTCGAAGAACTCAAGCAGCTCGTGTCGTCTCGCGCGCGCGTCTGCGCGACCCATCTCGATGAGCTGTCTGCAGAACGCACCGTCGAACAACAAGTACGACGCAAGGTCTGCCTCGCTTCCGACGCCGAGGTCGAGCAGCGTGAGCAAACGCTTCGTGACGAACGGATCGCCCTTGAATCGGCCGCGGCGTACGTGATCGCTCGCGAGGCGACCGATGTCCTCGCTCGGGCGAATCACGAAGCTGTGCACGTAGCGGTACTGCGGGTCGTGTCGTTCGGCGGCCTTCTTGCTGAGCGCGTCCACGAAGCCTGGACCGAACGCGGCCTCACCGTCGTCGATCATCGCGTTGATGCGCTTGAGCAGCTCCAGGTCTACGTCGACGTGATCGAGCAAGAACGCGTTGAGCACCTTGCCGAGCAAGAACGCGGCTCCCGGCGCGCGCTGCGTGGGCATGCCGCCCTCGACGCTCGCCATGCCCTGCACCTCGCGCGACCCGCCGATCGCGAAGATGTGCGTGGCGCCGAGACGGATCGCAGGGGCAATGGGTGTGTTCTGTCGCAGGCCGCCATCGAGGTAGAGATCGTTGTCGATGCGAACGGGTGGGAACAAGAGCGGGATCGCGGCGCTCGCCAGCGCGTGCGGCGGGCCGATGTGCGCTTGACGAAAAAGCGTACGCGGCGGCGCCTTCGCGGGGATCACGGCATCCGGCGACACTTGCATGAACACGACGGTGCGTCCGCCCCGCATCTCCGTCGTGGACACGCTGAGCGCACGTAGCTGGCGGCGACGCAGACAACGCGACACTGCGCGCCAGCTGATCTCGCGCTGCACGAGGTCCGCCATCGGGCGCATGTCGAAGAGCCCTTGCGCTTCACCGAGACCGCCCAGAGCAAGCCGCGGCAGTCCGATCACTTGCTTCATCCCGAAGCCGAGGACGCGCGTGAGCTCGAGGTCGGTCCACAGCTCGACGAGCCTGCGCATGCCGAGCACAGGATCGCCAAGGTGCGCGGCCAGGTAGCACGCGTTGATCGCGCCGACGCTCGTGCCCGAGAGGATGTCGAGCCGAGGTGGAGCGCCGCGCATGCGCGTGAGGTCGTCGAAGAGGTACGACAGCACGCCGACCTCGTACGCGCCGCGCGCGCCTCCGCCGGAGAGGATCATCGCGACCCTACGCGGGCCACCGATCGCGCGGCTCGAGGTCACCCGGTCCCGCTTTCTTTGGCCCCGGTCGCGTCGAGGTCGGCTGGCAGATGCGGGATCGGTGTCGTGTCGAAGAGCGCCGCGACGATGGGGCGCTTGATGAACAGTCGCTTGTTCCTCGGGTCGCGGATGCCGTCCAAGAGCGATTGAGCGTAGTCGATCGCGCGCTGTCTCGCGAGAGGAGCTTGCGGCGATCCAGAGCGCTTGAGCGCGTCGGCGCACAACACGCGGACCTCGAGCCCGTACTCGCAGCCCTGCAGAGACTCGACGACGCCGAGCGCGGTGGTCGCCAGCAGCGTAGCGGCGTGCATCTCGCCGGTGTCCACGCGCGCGGCGGCCTCGAGCGCCAAGCCGTAGAAGTGAAAGCTGACGAGGGACTGGTCTTCTGCCTCACGACGCGCCGCGAGCGCGTACCCAATCGCCGCACGAGCGTCTCTCCGCTCACGCGCCAACACGGCCCTGACGATGCCCTCGTGCGTGGTGCTGTACGCATTGTCCGTCGCGTCGTTGAGCGCGGCGGCGTCCCTCAGGAGCTGCTCCGCCTCTTCGAGCTTGCCCTCCTCGATCATCAGCTCGGCGCTCACGATGAGCGTGTCGGCGCGGTTGTCTTGGTCTCCGTAGCGCTCGTGCGTCTCACGTGAGCGTTGCAGGTAGGCCTTCGCGCGCGCGAGATCTCCGATCTTCGCGTACGCGCTGCCGATGTTGGTGAGCGTGTTTGCCAGCTGAAATCGGCCTCCGATCGAGAGATCGATCTGGATGGCGTCGATGAGGAGCGCGATCGCGTCCTCGTACCGGCCCTGCACGAAGAGCGCGAAGCCGAGGGAGTTCTTGGTGCGCGCCTCTTGGCGGCGGGCGCCTGATTTGCGAAACACGGCGATCGCCTCGATGTGCGCGTCCATCGCCTCGCGCACGCGTCCGACACGGCGAAGCAGCACCCCGCGCGATCGCAAGACGTCTGCGCGCGTGCGCGGCGGGACGTTGGGATTCACGTTCGGATTCGACGACGCGAGCGCCCGGTCACACGCGGCGAGCGCGCCCTGGACATCGCCGAGCTCACGCAAGAGCTCGCTCGAGAGGGCCTCCGCTTCGATCTCGAGCGTCGCGACTTGAGAGGTGTGCGCGAGCTCGGCCGCCTGGCGCGCGACAGGCAAGCCCTTCGAGAGTTGGCCCTCGTCGAGGTGGAAGCGCGCGGTGCGCAAGAGCGCGAGGCAAGCCGCGCGCGTGGTCCCTGCGTGCCTGGCGGCCTGCCGGAGCGCGACGAGGTGGGCCATGCGATCGCGGCGGCGACCGAGGATGCGATACATGTTCTCGAGCGCCTCGTGCAGCGCGATCTGGCGGCCGTCGTCGGGCGGGAGGAGCGTCGCCGCGCGTTTCAAGTAGCGAATGGCAAGCTGCGTCTGGTTGCTCGCGCGCGCCGCGTTTCCGGCCTCTGCGTAGAAGTCGGCCGCGCGCTCCCCGTCGTCTCCGCGCGCGAAGTGCCTCGCCACGATCGCCGCGGAGAGTCCACGAGCGAGCGAACCTCGCGAGAGATGCACGCCGAGCGCGCGGTGCATTTGGATTCGGTCGCGCGTCTCGAGCGCGCGATACGCGACGTCACGTGTGAGCGGATGCCGAAAGTCGATCGATTCGCCTTTGCGGTCGCAGACCCCGCGCGCGCATAGGCGGACGATCGCGTCCTCTTGCGAGTGCGGGGCGAGCTGCGAGATGTCGCTCACCACGAGCGGTCCCCCGGCGACGGCGAGCCAATCGACGATGTCGTGCTCGGCGCGCGGGAGCTCGCGCAGGCGATCGTCGAGGAGCTGCTCGAGCGTAGAAGGCAGGCTCGAGAGCCCCTCCTTCTTCGCGTGCACGAGGGCCGCGTGACGTCGCTCCCCTTCGCCTACCTCGCGGATCTCGAGCGTGCCGCGCTCGAGCAGCGCGTCGACCATCTCCAGCAAGAAGAAGGGATTCCCTGCGACACGCGGCATGAGGTCCGCGCAGACATGACGGACGCCCTCGTGTGCGCCGAGCCTGTTCTCGACGAGGCGCACTTGCTCGTCGGACGAGAGGCCCGCGAGCTCGATCTGGACGATGCCCTCGAGCAGCGCGGCCACGCGATCGTCCGGGCGCGTGACGAAGACCACCAGCATGGGAAGCGGGTCGTCGCGCTTGATCAGCTCGGCCAAGATCTCGAGGCTGGACTTGTCCGCCCACTGGAGGCTCTCGACGATCACGACGACAGGCTGCTGCAGAGCGATCGCGCCGAGCAGGCTGCGCACGCCGGCGACGAGCGCCTTGCGTCGCATGCCTGCGTCTTGATCGTCGTCGCCGCCGCCGATCAGCCGGTTGGTCGCGAGCTCGGCCAAGCGTGCGACGACCGGGCTGCTCGCCGCGTCTCCCTGCGCGGAGCCTCCACCCGCGCGAGCGATGAGCTGGGCCACCTCTTCGAAGGGCTCTTCGCCGGTGGTCCCGATCGCGTCGCGCACGAGGTCCGCCACAGCGCTGTTCGGAACCTCCATGCGAACGGGCGAGCACTCCGCGCGGATGATCCTCGCGTTGGGAGGGAGCTCTGCGAGGAACGCGTTGCAGAGAGCGCTCTTGCCGATCCCGAGCTCGCCGACGACTGCGCGATACACGACGCCGGACGCGCCGCTCGCCGCTTCGTGATACGCGGCTGCGAGATCGGCACGCTCGACGTCGCGTCCGACGAGATCGCTCGGCGCCGTCTGCGCGGTGGCGAGGCGCTCTTCGCGCGAGAGGCTGCGTTCGAGCGAGTAGATGCGCATCGCGCCAGGTACGTTGTCGACGCCCTCGGGCTGCCCGAGCTCGAGCGTCGGCGCGTCGCCCCAACGGAACTCCTTGCGTACGAGGCGATACACGCCGCCGCCCACCCAAGTGCGATCGGTCGGCGTGGCCTTGCCGAGCACGGCGGCGAGGTGGCTCGCGGGATCATGCAGCCGGTAGCGCAGGAGGTTGCCTTGCAAATCGCGCGTTCCCGAGGCGATGCCGCGCACGATGCCGACCGAGGCCTTCAGAGGAATGGGGAGATCCTCGCTCGCGCCCGCGATGACCTCGTGAGAGTCGAGCGCGAGCCACGCGGCGTCCGCGGCGGCGCGCGTCGGATTGCTCGTCACGCCCGTCACCGCGCGCGCGTCGTCGTCGCCCGCCCAGATCCACACGCGAGCGTTTCTTTTGTACGCGATGTCTCCCAAGACGGTGCGCAGTCGATCGAGCGTTCGCGTCGCTAGCGCAGCATCTAGCGCGCGCAGCTCGACGAGCCCATGGAGCCGAAGCGTCACGACCGCGACGTGACGAACCTCGCGCGCGCCCGTGGGTCGTCTCGAGACGGGGACCTCCTCCTGCACTTCGTCGGCGACGCGCGAGGCGCTGGGCTGCGCATCGGCCTCGCTCCTCCCCCTCGCGCTCGGCGCGGCCGCTTGCGTTCGGTGCTCCGGCTTGGGCTCCGGCGACGCGACGGGCTCAGGCTCGCGAGCCGCGTCTCGCACGACGAGCTGGGCGATCGACGCCTCGAGCGTGGATGCGTCGACGAGCTCTTGTCGCGCCAAGAGCGCCCGGCCAATCGCGCTCGAGAGCTCCCGGCAGTTCGCGAAGCGATCGTCGCGCTGGGGCGCGAGCGCCTTGACGATGATCGCCTCGAGCTCGGGAGGGACGTCTCGCGTGTATGTGCTCGGAGGCTCCGTGTAGCCAGATCGTACGATGTCGAGCAGCGCCTCGCCGCCGAGCCCGCCGTGCAGTGGACGCCCCGCGACGATCTCCCAGAAGATCACTCCGAGCGCGTAGACGTCGCTCCGGCGATCGACCTTCTCGCCGCGCGCCTGCTCGGGAGACATGTAACCGAACTTGCCTTTGATGACGCCGGCCTCTTCGACGAACATCTTCGCCGACGCGATCCCGAAGTCGGCGATCTTCACCGAGCCCTCGGACGAGAGCAGCACGTTCTGCGGAGAGACGTCGCGGTGGACGATCTCCAAGGGCGAGCCCGCCTCGTCCTTCTTCTCGTGCGCGTAGTGCAGACCCTTCGCGGCCTCGGCGATCACCCACGCGCCGAGCCACGCGGGGATGCGAGTGCCCTTCGCCTTCGCGCTCGACATGAGCATTCCGAGATCGGGACCCTCGACGTACTCCATCGCGAGGAGCTGTCCCTCGTCGCCGCCGTCGTGGAACTCGAAGACCTGGACGACGTTCGGGTGATTGAGGCGCGTGGCGAGCTGCGCCTCTTCGACGAACATGGTGCGGAAGCGGGACGACGCGCCGTGCGTAGGCAGGATGCGCTTGACGACGAGCAGCTTGTACGTGCCTTCGGCGCCACGCTTCTTGGCGAGGAACACTTCGGCCATGCCGCCAGCACCGAGCCGCCTCACCACCTCGTAGTGGGCGAGCTGGCCCGGCACGAGATTCATGCCCGGAACGTCGACGGTCACATTCGGCGGGGGTTTGGCCATGTTCGTTGCGCGTGGGGAAGCGAATCATAGACCCGCCAGCAGAAAAGTGTCACGGCGCGGTCGCTCGGCGGGCTCCAGCACCGCCCTTTTGTGCTCCGGGGCGGGCCCTCGGATGGCTTCGTGATTTAGCCTCTTCGAGCTCGAATTCTTGTAGTCTGAAAAGTAGCAATCAGATGGAACCCCGCACCCCTACTTCGCGCGGCACGCTCATGCAAAGGCCGCTCGCGCACCTGTTGGTGTACGCGTACCTCCATGAGATGACGGGCTCCTTCGTGCTTGTCTCGGCGGCGTCTGGCGCGGAGGCGACGATCGTGATCGCCGCAGGTCGTCCGACGAAGCTCAAGTCGACGCACGAGGCGACGTATCTCGGCAGGGTGCTGCTCGAGATGAGCGCCATCTCGCAGACCGAGCACGACGCGTCGCTGCGTGAACTCGCGAAGGGCGGGCGCTTGCACGGGCAAATCTTGATCGACCGCGGCGTGCTCACGCCAGCACTGCTTCGCGAAGGGCTCGCATCGCAGCTCACCCGCAAGCTCGACACGCTGTTTCGCCTGCCAGAGGACGCGACATTCCTGTACTACGCGGACGTCGATTTGCTGGAGAAGTATGGCGGCGCCGAGAAGGTGCACATCGACCCGCTCGCGCGCGTTTGGGCGGGCTTGCGAGAGCAGCCGCCGTGGGCGCACGTGGACCCCGCTCTCTTGAAGCTGCGCCTTGGCAAGCTGCGCATCGCTCGCAATGCGCAGCTCGATCGACTCGCGTTGCGCCCCGAAGATCGAAGACTCGTCGATCTGTTGCGCATCAAGCCAATGCACCTCGACGAGATCATCGCGAACGCAGAGTCGCTTGGAGACAAGGGCGCGCGCCTGCTCTGCTACTTCCTCGCGATCACGAAGCAGGTCGATCTCGTCGCCGACGTGGCCGCGCCCTCTCCGGACGACGACGAGGAGCCGTCTTGGGTCGGCCCGCGCGGAATGATGACGGGCCCGCCATCGAGCTCCGGCGTTCACTCCGCGCCGCCTGCTTCGTCGTCGAAGGGAGACATTCCCAAGTCGGAGCCTTCTTCGCCGCGCGTGGTCGGGCGCATCGCGCTCAACAAGGGCCGCGGGGGTTTCCAGGGGATCGAGGAGACGAACGCGAGCACCACAGTCGATCGGCGCGCTTCGCCTCCGCCTAGTGAGCTGCGGAAGCAAAATCCTGACGTCATCGCCGCGCGCCGCAGAGACATCGAGGAGGTGCTCGCGTCGCTGGATCAAGCCAGCTTCCTCACGATCTTGAGCGTGACGAGGGACACACCGGCGGGCGCCGTGAAGGACGCGTTCTTCGCGCTCGCGCGCTCTTGGCATCCCGATCGACTTCCCAAAGAGCTCGTCGATCAGCGCGTCGGCGTCGCGCGGATCTTCGCGCGGATGAGCGAGGCGCACGCGACGCTCACCGACGAGACCAGGCGCAAGAAGTACCTCGACGCGCTCGACAAGCCGAAGGAGTCGGCCGACGATCAGCGAGAGATCGAGAGCGTGCTCGAGGCGTCGCTGGCGTTCCAGAAGGCGGAGATCGCACTGAAGCGAAACGACGGTCCGCAGGCGGAGGAGCTCGTACGACGCGCGCGCCAGCTCGACCCAAAGCAGGCCGACTACCTCGCGCTGCTCGCTTGGCTCGAAGCCACCAAGCCGGGGACCGCGACGACGTCCGAGGCCGTAGCGACGAAGGTCGCCATGCTAGATGAGGCCGTGAGGCTCAACGAGCGCTGCGAGCGCGCGTACTTTTATAGAGGCATGCTCCGTAAACGCACCGGCAACGACGCCGTCGCGTACTTGGACTTCAAGAAGTCGATGGAGCTCAACCCGCGCAACATCGACGCGCAGCGCGAGGTTCGGTTGTACGAAATGCGCACGAGCAGCCCTCCGCCGGCGCCCACGAAGGAGCACGGCGAGAAAAAAGGCTTGTTCGATCGGTTGTTCAAGAAGAGCTGAGCGCGCTGACGCTAGCGTCGTCGCCCCGCGGGCCGACGCTGATCTCTTCTTCGTAGTTGGTAGCGACCACGCGCGACGAGGGCCGCGCGCGGCGCACGTCGCGCACGAAGCCCGCGATGTCGATGCTCGGCAAGAGATGGAGTCCTCGCTCGAGGGGCGCGAAGAAGGCGTCGTGATGCGTTGGGATGATCACGTGCGGCGAGAGCACATGCAGGAGTCGGTCGACGTAGTCGCGCGTGTCCTTGCGGCCCGCGAGGCCGACGATGAGTGCGTCCGCGTGCCTTCCCTGCAGCTCCGCGTCGACGAGATCTGCGCTGCCGTTGTGATAGAGGGATACGTCGGGAGCCCGTAAAAATAGGCCGAATGCGCCGCCCATTTTGTAGTCCCACATGCGCGCGGGCGTGCGCGCCGTGCCATGGACCTCGCCCACGAACGGGACGCGGCCGAGCGCGATACGACCGTGCAGGCTCGGCACGAACTCGACCTCGACGTCGCCGATCTGCAGCGTGCGACCTTTTGCGGGCACGACCTCGATGTTGTCGGTGGGAACGCCCGCCGCACGCGCGAACGCGGCGGTGGACTCCGAGCCGACGATGCGCGCGCCACGCAGCAATGCGATGCGTGGCCCATCCATCAAGTGATCGAAGTGGCTGTGACCGCAGAGCACCGCGTCGACGTGCGGGGGGATCCAGCGCGCGATCGCGGCGTCGTCGGGGACGAGGCGCGACATCGCGAGCGTACCGAGCGAGCTGCGCGAGACGTAAGGGTCGATGAGGATCGTCGTCGTTCGCGTCCGGACTACGTGACCAGCCGTGCCGAGCCAGCTTACGCGTAGCGGCGGGTCGGATCGGCTCGACGTCGTCGGACGCAGCGCGCTCGGCGGCTCCCAGCGAGGGAACAGTCGACCGTAGAGCGCCTCTCGAAGCGTCACAGGTCGTCGTGGAAGAGCGGCTCGCGATTGCGAACGTAGCGCTGCACGAGCTGCCGCGCCTCTGGCGTGATCGCCGTGAACTGCGCGCCGAAACCCGGGGGCGCATCGCCGCCTTGCTCGCGCGACCATCGCACGATCGCGTTCGCCTCGAACTCGTACCCGCCGGGGAGCGAGACGCGCAATCGCACGGGCGCGCCGATGGACGGGATCATGTACGTCGAAACGAAGAGACCGCCGTGATCGATCACGTCGTTGCCGCTCAAGCCCTTGTAGAAATTCGTCGGGCTGTGCGCGCCGAGATCGGCGGCGACGACAGGGATGTTTCCCTCTTGCGGCGGAGAAGGCGGGCGAGCCGAGTTAGGCTGAAAGACGCCGCCCGGTGGCGCCTGCGCGACTGCGGTGGCCGCCATCGGCGATTGACGAGGAGCCGCGAACGGATCGGCCGCGGCTTGTTGCGGCGGCGGCGCCCACTGTTGCTGCGGTGGCGCAGCTTGCGTCGGAGCGTTCCACACGGGCTGCGCTTGCTGCGGCGGAGGCGCGTACTGCGGAGCCGCTTGCTGCGGCGGAGGCGCGTACTGCGGAGGCGGTGCGACCTGCGGCCCGGCAAGCTTGTTCAACGCATGCACCAGACCGAGGGCGCCGGCTACGGCTTCCATCGCTTGTGCGACCGCGGGGTGCGTCGCCGGCTGCGCTTGCAGCGCAGAGAGCGCCGTGCGCACGCCGTTCAGCGCGTTCGACGCGTGCGGCACGAGCGCTCCGTTGTTACGCTCGATCTGATGGAGCGCGCCCATCGCCTGCGCGATGGTGCCTGCGAGTTCGAGCAGGGGAGGCGGGATGTTCGGGTCGGATTGGAGGGCGGAGAGCCCTTTCGCGAGCGACTCACGAGCAGTTCTAGCGGTAGATGCGATGTCGGTCACGACGCTTTGCCTCGCAAAGGGGGGATGCACGCCGGCGTGCTATCGGGAAACGGCCTGTCATCGACGATGGTATGCGACTGGAGCGGCCAAACCAACCCCCCTTTTCTAGGTGAGGGGCGCGGAAGAAATCAGGGCGCGGACGCGAGTCTCGAAGTCCCGGGGACCGATCGGCACATCGCCCCCGTCGCGGCCTCGTAGCAGCTCGATCGCGTGGTCACCCGCACGCACCACGGCGGCTCCGTCTGCGCGAACGGCGGCTTCGCCCGGCTCGAGCGCGCGCGGGAACACGGCGGTGACTCTCGCCTCCTCGAGCACAAGCACCTCTTCTCCGAGCGTGAACGTGGCACCCGGCCAAGGCGCGGCGGCACGCACGAGGGCGACCACGTCTGCGGCGGACTCTCGCCAATCGATCGCGAGCTCGTCGTCCGTGGGCGCGGGAGCGAGCGTCGCATGGGCCTCGTCCTGAACCATGGGCGTCAACGCGTGACCGCTCGCGAACGCGCGTGCGATCTCGCGCATGAGAGAGAGCGAAGGTCGATCGAGTCGCTTCGCGAGCGTCCACGCACTCCAGCTCGGATCGATCGCGAGCTCGCGCCGAGCCAGCACGGCGCCTGTGTCGTACGCGTCGTCGAGAACGTGCGCCGTGACTCCCGAGACGGCGTCGCCGCGTCGAATCGCCCAGAAATAAGGGTCGGGACCGCGGTGCCTCGGCAACAGCGAGGGGTGAACGCCGAAGGCACCAAGTGGCGGGAGCGCCAGCACTTGACGCGGCAAGCGTTTGGTCCAGAACCAGCTGACGATCAGCTCGGGCCCGGCGTTGCGGACGCGCTCTCGTACGGCGACGCTGTTGGCGTCGGGGACGATCTCTACGTCGCGCGCGACCCTCCGGAGGCGACGCGTGCCGATGGCAGCCTTGCGACAGACTCCGGCCCAGACGATCTCGTGGCCGTCGCGCGCGAGCAGGAGCGCGGCGAGCGGCAGCCCGAAGAAGGCGATCTTCACGTCGGGGGCGAGACCATCACGCCCGTGGTCGGCTCGTCGCCTACGATGACCTTGAGCAGCGCTTGGCGCATCGCGTGCTCGACCAGAGACCAGAGGCTCGCCCGATCCGTCGCGCGACCCAAGAAGCCGATCGGGATACGGAACCCGCCCTTGTCGCGCCGGCCGCCGCCGTACGGGCGACCCTTCTCGTCCACGCCGAACGCCTGCTCGAGCCACGCGGCGGGATCGACGCTCGCGGAGTGCGTTCGGAGAGAGCCGTCGATGTAGCGCTCACCGACGACGCCATAGACGATGACCGTGTCGATGTCCTCGCGGCGGATCAAGAAGTCGGCGGCCTGCGCGATGGTGTCTCGCTCGGCGTCGGGCACGAAGCCGACACCGCTGGTGGCGAAGTTGCGCTTCACGACCAACGCAGACAGCGAGCGCGCGATCACGTCCATCGCGTGCGGCGCGATCAAATGGCGGCTCAAATCCTGGAGCAAATCGCGATCGCACACCTCGGCGATCTGGCTGGCCGCGCGGAAGTCTATGGCGCGCGCGAGCGTGAAGTCGTCCGTGTCGGTGGACAGGCCGTGCATGAGCGCGGTCGCGATTCGGCGGTCGTCTTCGCTGTCCGTGCTGAGCGGCGCGAGCTCGCTCAAGTACTCGACGAAGATCGTCGCCGTCGCGCCGACGTCCATACGCAGGTCCACCCAGCGAGCCTTCGGCGGCACGTTCGCGCGGTGGTGATCGACGATCGTGAGCACCTCGGTGTTGCCGACGTCCGCGAGGTCCGGCTCGATGTCGTGCGCGTCCACGAGCCCGATGAAGTCGACCGGGTCCAGCTCTTTGACGCTCTTGATCTTGTGTAGCTCGAGCCCGAGCAGCTTCACGAGCGCGCGGTTCTCCCGGTGACTGAGCTCGTGCGAGTACGCGATCGTCGTCTTGGCGACACCGAGCCGAGCGGCGATGTGCGCTTGCGCGAGCGCGCTCGCGATGCCGTCGGGATCGGGGTGACCGCGCAACGGGATCAAGAGGTGCTTGCCCTTCGCGAACGAGAGCGCTTCGGAAAACCCCCGCGTGCGCTCTGTGCCGGCAGGAGTGAGCGCAAGGCGTCGAACGGGCTCGGACATGAAGCGCATTGTGACACCTCTTCGAGCGGGTTGAGTAGCTAGTAGGTTGCCGTGCTCTTGGGGAGAGTATGGCCCGCTGCATCATTTGCCTGACCGAGACGCCCGACGCCGAGCTCACGGACGAACACATCTTCCCCGAGG
>JAYVYD010000125.1:0-23730 GCA_043784605.1 Myxococcales bacterium
TGAGGCGATCCGAACGGTCCCTCGGAGACCTTCACGGGGACGACACCGTACTTGGTTGACACGTCAACGATGCGTCGCGGGCGCTCCACACGAGACACCGAGTACCGACGCACGCCGAGGCTGGTCGTCTCTCGAAGCATCAGGTGAGCGAAATGATCCGCGCGCGCGATGGGGACGAGCGCCGAGAGAGTGAGCGCGGGTCGTCCCTTCTTCATCGTGATCGGCGTGCACCACACGTCGAGCGCGCCTTGCTCCATGAGCGACTCGATGGCCACGGCCACGACCTCACCCGTGGCGTCGTCGAGGTTAGCCTCGATCACCGCGTGCGTATCCGTTGACTCATCAGTTGTTCGTTGTCCGAGCACAGCGCGCAGCAAATTAGGGCGATCCGCGAGTTCGGCGGTGCCCGCACCCCAGCCGACGGCGAGGGGAGACATGCTCGGCCAGCGCTCGCTCTTCTTCGCGCAACCGGCGACGATCGCGGCGCCGGTGGGCGTGACGAGCTCGAACTCGAGGTTGGCGTCGTAGGTGTCGAAGCCCTTCAGACACTCGACGACGGCGGGGGGCGGGAGCGGCAGCACGCCGTGTCGCGCCTTGACGAAGCCGCGCCCCATCGGCAGCGGCGAGACGATCACCTCCGCGTCGAGCCATTCGATCGCGGCAGACGCTCCGACGACGTCGACGATCGCGTCGATCGCACCGACCTCGTGAAAATGCACGTCGTCGATCGACATGCGGTGAACCTTGGACTCGCTCTCCGCGAGCTTCTTGAACACGTAGAGAGCACGCGCGCGCACGGTGTTCGAGAGCGTCGACTGCTCGAGCATGGATCGAACCTGTGCGAACGTCCGCTCGGGCTGCGCGCCGTCCAAGTGAACGTCGAAGTGCGTGGCGACGACACCGCTGCGGGTGCGCGTCCCGAACTGCAGATGAAACCCCTTGATCGGAAGGGTCGCGACGGCCTCTTCGATCACGCGCTGAGGGACTCCCAAATCCACGAGCGCCGCGATGATCATGTCTCCCGCGAGCCCGCTCGGCGCGTCCAAGAAGAGGACCTTCCCTACGCCCGCACCCACTGGAAGATCCGCGCGAGTCGTCACGTGCCCGTGCGCGTGCCCATGCCCGTGCTCGCCGTCTTCTTCGTGTCCCATCAGCGCGCCTTCGCCTTTGCCTGCGCCCTCAAGATCCGCGCGGCCGCGAACGCCGCCCCGAATCCATTGTCGATGTTGACGACGGTGATACCCGAAGCGCAGCTCGTGAGCATGCCCAAGAGCGCGGCGACGCCGGCAAACGCGGCGCCATAACCGACCGACGTGGGCACCGCGATCACCGGGATGTCGACGAGCCCGCCTACGACGCTCGCGAGAGCGCCCTCCATGCCGGCGACGACGATCGCGAGCGACGAGCGCTCGAGCACGTCGCGGCGATTCAAGAGGCGATGGATGCCCGCGACGCCGACATCGAACAAGCGCTCGTGCGGAACGCCCAACACTCTCATGGTCTCCGAGCACTCCATCACGACCGGCAGATCGCTCGTCCCCGCAGAGACCAAGAGCGCGGGCGCGACGTCGAGCGTGGGAATGGGAGTCACCTCGATCGCGACAGTGCGACCGAGCAATTCGTATTTGGCGGAAGGAAACGCGGCGAGCAGCGTCGCGGCGGCGTCCGGAGCGATGCGCGTGACGAGCACGTTGTGACCGTGCTTCGCCAGTTCCGTCGAGATGCCCACGATTTGCTCGGGCGTCTTGCCCTGCCCGAGTATGACCTCGCTGACGCCTTGGCGGATCGCGCGATGATGGTCGACGTTCGCGTAGCCGAGGTCGGAGTACGGGAGATCACGCAGCGAGACGAGCGCCTCGTCCACGGAGGCATCGCCCGAGGACAGTCGTTCCAAGAGCTCGCGGAGTCGGGTTTCGTTCACGCGCTCGATATAGCTCGAATCCAGCGTTCCTTGTACAACCGACCCGATGCCGATGCCGTTCACGCTCTTGCTCGCGCTGCCCGTCGGCGTCGCGCTCGCGTGGCTCGCTCGTGTGGAGCTCACGAAGCACGAGGGCTCGACGCTGTGGGCGCGCTCGGCGCAAGTGGCGCTCGCGTTCGGCGCGTTCGTGCTCGCGCCTCAAGCGTTTTACTTCGCGACTTTCCACGGCGATTGGGCGTACCTCTACTTCGTCTCTGCGAAGTCCATTCCCTCCGCGGTGGACCTCGCGCTCTCGCTCGCGTGTGTGCTCGTGGTCGGGTTGGGTCACGCCGTCGCTGCGCCGTTCGCAATCACGCGCAAGGCTCCGGTCATCATCGCGCTCCTGGCGACACCGCTGCTGATAGCCGCTCTGCTCGCGATCGTGGCTCAAAATAGGCTCGCCATGAGCGCGACGTACGCTCAGTTCCATGGCGGGTTCGGCGCCATGTCCATCGCCGAGGCCCCGCTCGGGCGCGCCGTGCTCCTCGCGCTCGCGGTCACCGTGGCGGCGCTCGCGTGGAGCTCGTCGCTCGTCCGTCCGTCGTCTCGAGCGCGCGATCGCTGACAGAGCGGTGTGGTAGACCAAGAAGGGTGTGGTCTCAGGGCGCCGCGATCCGACCCATCCCCACGCACGCGGTGATCGACGCGCACACGCTCGGAGAGATCGAGGCGCGCCTCGCCAGTGACGACGAGGACGCGACGTTGGATCTGGCGTTCGACCGCTTCGAGCGCACTCAGCCGCACCTCGCAGAGCGCGTCAGCGTCGTGCTCGCGCGGCCGCTCGACGAGACGGCGCTCGCGCTAGGGTATTTCCTGTCAATTTCGCTTTGGCTCGCCTTCGAGCGGAGGTTCGGCGTGCGCTTGCGAACCGCGCTCACCGAGGAGGTCGAGGCCGTGGAAGCCGCGCTTCGATTGGAGGAAGAGCTCCGCGCCGAGCGCGCTCATGATCCCGCGAGCGTCGAGGATGTCGTCGCCAAGGAGCAGCCCGCCGCCGTCGCGTTCATCCACGAGCACGTCGACGCCGCACTGGACGTGCAGACGGGAGAGCCGCCGGACGTGGAGGACGTCGATCTCGTCTACCGCACCGCGCTCGTCGTGCTGCTCACGCTGTCTCACGCCGTGAGCGGAGAGCCAGGCGCCACGGCCGACACCCGCGAAATCCTCGCGTGAAGAGGGGGTTACAGAAAGATCAGAAGGTCAAAAGCTGGGAGTTGGGAAACCAAGACTACTTCCCGATCTTCTGATCTTTTTGTGGTCCCCTCTTCGTGCTTCAGCTCGCGCTGTACGAGAAGAGCTTCTGGAGCTTCATCGCGAGCGTCGGGTTGCCGCCGACCTTGAGCTTGCCAGCGAAGAAGAGCTGCATCCCGTTCTGCTGCGGGTTCTCCATCATCTTTTGGAAGTCTTCTGCACTAATCGTGATCGTGCAGTCTGCCGCCTCGTTACCGGGCTTGCACGACGGGCCGGTCGCCGACACGTCGATGAACCACTCACCCTCGCCGGTGATGTTCATCTGGTACTTGGCGCCGATCGTCCTCGCGTCCTCGGGGTTCTTCGCGAGCCCAGCGGGCAGGGTCTCGTTGAAGAGCTTCTTGATGTCGACTTCGCCCATCGCTGTATGCCTCCAGTGACTGAATCGTGATTCAGTTAGCCCGGACGTTGGTAGCAGCGGCGCGCGCGGTGCGTCAAGCGAGCGCTCGGGTTGGGACTGGCAAAGCCAATCGATCGGGCGTTGACGCTCGCCGCATGGCGTCGTCAATTGGGACTGGCAAAGCCAATCGATCGGGCGTTGACGCTCGCCGCATGGCGTCGTCAATTGGGACTGGCGATCGGGCGTTGACGCTCGCCGCATGGCGTCGTCAATTGGGACTGGCAAAGCCAATCGATCGGGCGTTGACGCTCGCCGCATGGCGACGTCAATTGGGACTGGCGAAGCCAATCGATCGGGCGTTGACGCTCGCCGCATGGCGACGTCAATTGCACACTGACGGCGCGCCATACGGCGGTAGCGCGTCGATGTCGGACTTTTTCACGCCCCCCGCGGCGATGATGCCCTTCAACGTGTCGGCGCTCTTGCGGAGCGTCCGCGCGCCCGTCGTCGGGTCGAACGAAGCGAGGCCGAATTTCGGGCAATAGCCGCTTGCCCATTCGAAGTTGTCGATCAACGCCCAGTGGATGTAGCCGCGCACGTCCACGCCGCGCTGCTTGGCCCAGCCGAGTTGATAGAGGTGCTCGGCGATGAAGCGCGACCGCATCACGTCCTTGCCGTCGGCGACTCCGTTCTCGGTGATGATGACGGGGAGGCCGTAGGGCTTCACCTCGTCCAACACGGTCCCCAAACCCTCGGGATAAATGTCCCAAGCGAAGTCCGACTTCGGACGCCGAGTCGGCAGGTTGTCCTGATAAACGGCCGCGTTGATGATGGGGATCTTCACGCCCCGCGTCGCGCTGAGCAGAGTGTCCGAGTAGTAGTTGACGCCGATCCAATCCATGCGGCCTTTGAGCGTCGGATCCGCCGTCTTGTCTTTGGGACCATCGAGCTTGCCGTCGAGGTTTTCGTCATAGTCGCCCTTGGTGACTGCGTTGAGGAACCAGTCGTTCCACAGGTAGCGAACGCGATCGGCGACCGCTTGATCCTCTACGTTGCCCTCCTCGTATGGGTGAAACGTGCGCAGGTGCGCGGCGTAGCTCACGAGCGCTGCCTTGCCGTCACCGTCCGCATCCTTCGTGTCCGCAACGTGGACCGCGTCGAAGCACGCGGCGTGCGCGCGCACCTCGATCTTGGCGACCGCGAAGGCGCGATCCATGGCCAAAATCAGGCCCGGCGGGAAGCTGCCTTGGACGTACCCGCCGAGCACGAGGTTGAACGGCTCGTTGATGGTGACCCACCAGTCAACATCGCCGCCGAAGCGCGAGGCCACGCGCGTGCACCACGTCGTGTAGGCCGCCACCGCGTCCGGGCGCTCCCACCCCTGCGGTTCGGCGGGCTTGTTCACGTCGCTCAACCAATCCGGCAGCGCGAAGTGCTGCAGCGTGACCAGCGGCGTGATGCCAGCGGCCTTCAGCTTCGCGAGCAGCGTCGTGTACGCGGTGACGGCTGTCGCGTCGGGCATGTCCGAATCGAAAGAGACGCGTGTGGGATACAAGCGATTCCACTCGATCGAGAATCGATACGCGTTCTGCCCGCTCGCCTTGAGCAGAGCGATGTCCTCGTCCATGTGCGCGAGGGCGTCTGGGCCTTTCACGTCGGGCTGATCGCCGTTCTTGATCTTGCCCGCCATGGTGACCCAGTGACCCCAGTCGCTCGTCGTGTTGCCCTTCTCGACCTGAAATCCAGCGGTCGCGGAGCCCCACAGCATGTTGGAGGGGAACGTCACCTGCGCCGGTGGCGGCGCCGAAGCGTCGGGTGAGCTCGCCGTGGTGCCCGAGCTGCACGCGAACAAAACGACGAGAGAGACACCCAAGACCGAGAGCGTTCTGCGCACGGGTTCCATGCTAGCAGTCCATCGCCCATGGGACTGCTAGACGGTAAGGTCGCGATCATCACCGGCGCCGGCGGCGGCATCGGACGCTCTCACGCAATGCTCTTCGCGAAGGAGGGTGCGAAGGTCGTCGTCAATGATCTCGGCGGGCCGCGCGACGGCATCGGAAGCGACGCGAGCGCCGCAGAGAAGGTCGCGGCAGAGATCAAAGACGCCGGCGGCCAGGCGGTCGCCAACCACGACTCGGTCGCGACGAGTGAGGGCTCGCAAGCCATCATCAAGTCCGCGATCGAAGCCTTCGGCCGCGCTGACCTGCTGGTCAACAATGCCGGAATCCTCCGCGACAAGACGTTCCTCAAGATGGACGAGGCGATGTTCGACTCGGTCGTTGCCGTGCACCTCAAGGGCACGTTCTTGACGAGTCAAGCGATGGCCAAGCAGCTCACTTCGCAGGGCGAGGGTGGCCGCATCGTGAACACCACGAGCGTCTCAGGAATGCTCGGCAACTTCGGCCAGGCGAACTACGCCGCTGCGAAGGCCGGGATTTACGGCCTCACGCGCACGATGAGCATCGAGCTACAGAAGCACCGCATCACGGTCAACGCGATCGCCCCCATCGCCAAGACGCGCATGACCGAGGACCTCCCCATGTACCAAGGGACGAGCTCGCTCACGCCCGAGCACATCTCGCCGGCCGCGCTCTTCTTGGTGAGCGACCTCTGCGCGGACAAAACGGGCTACGTGCTCGCGGTCGCCGGCGCGCGCATGTACGCGTTCAAGGTCACCGAGACGAGCGGTCGCTTCAAGGAAGAGGGCGATGGTGTGTGGACTCCGCAGGAGATCGCGGACGCGTGGGAAGGGATAATGAAGTAGGGACCTGCCGGCGGGGAGGATATGGCTCGGTAGGTCGCAGTACTTTCCCTCGGGCCGCCGAATGATGGTGTTTGGTGGGGAGTTTTCTACTTTCGTTTTTTTTTTGCCTCTGTCGGCGTCCCAAGGAAAAGCACCGCGCCGCAGCCGGTCTTGGCGACAGGTAGCGGGGGGAAGGAAGTGGACGAGTGAGGGGCTCGGTACGTTGGGTGGTGGCGGTCGTTGGGTTGCTGTTTGTGTTGCGGCTCGTTTGGATTTTGCGCGTGCCGGACGTCGACTTGGATGCGTATGGGCATTTTGGGATCGCTCGTGGGCTTTGTTCCGATCCTTGGAACCTCGGGGCCCATTGGGTTTGGTTGCCGGCCTATCACTACTTGTTGATGGTGATCGCGTGCTTGCACGGTCCGTTCGTGGTCGCGCGGATCTCTTCGTCTCTGATGATCGCTGCGGTGCCTCTCGTCGTGTTTCGTTGGCAGCGCTGTGGGCTCATGGCGGCCTTGTTTTGCGCCGCCGCGTCGATTCCGAACGTGCTCGGGGTGTCCGCGCAACAAGAGGCGTTGTTCTCGTTGTTGGTCGTGCTCTCGGCTTGGGCGATTGATCGTGAGCGCTGGTTGGCCGCGAGCGGCTTGGTCGCGCTGGCTTGCTTGATTCGCTACGAGGCGTGGGGAGCCGCCGGACTCTTGATGGCGCAACCGATCGCCGCGCGGGTCACCAAGCGCTTCGCTCCCCTGCCCTGGCGCGTCGCCGTCTTGCCCGTGATCGCGGTCGCAGGTTGGTTGATTGTTCATCGCCTCTACGAGGGCGCGTGGTTCGTCTTCTTGGCGGGGCTCGTTCGATACACGCACGCGCAGCGCGACGTGCTCAGCCAAGGCCCGGTGATGGAGGCGCTCTGGTTTCCGATCCTCGTGCCGCTGCTCACGCTCGGTCCCGCGGTGCTGCTCGCTCCTTTCGGCGTTCGTCGCGCGCTGAGTCGCGGATGGATCGTTCCGCTCGGGATCTACGCGTTCCTTCTCATGAGCTATCTCGGAAAGGGCGCGCTCGGTGGACCCCGGTATTATGGCTCGATCGTGCCGTTCTTCTGCGTAGCGATCGCTCGAGCGATCGAACACGTGAGCCGTTGGCGCGCCAGGCTACGCGCTCTGGTGCTCGTGTCACTCGTCTCGACGACGGCGATCGCGTTCGTGCGATTGCACGGCTCGGCCGCAGCGAGTGCCGGAACGCTGCACGACGCCGAGGCGCGTATGAACGCGCGCGATTGATCAGCGCGCCGCTACGAACGTCGTGGCCGCGCCGGGCCGAAACGAAGCGCGGCTTGCCTGATAGATGAGCACACCAAGAAGGAGGGCGGCGACTCCAGCCGCGACTCCGATCGCACCTGGCTCGAGAGCGCTCTCCATAGGGTGGTCGAACTGCGAGAGCACCATGAAGGTCCCGCCGAGCGCTGCTCCAGTGAAGCCTGCACTTGTGAGCCAGCTCCCAATGTACCGTCCTTCGCCGCTGCCAAGGCTTGCCTGGGCAGGCTCGTAAATCAGCGAGACTGGTCTTTTGCCAACACGAACCGTGGTGAGGTCGCTCGCGAGTGGGTTCGCGGATCGGTGAGTCGGAACTGCTGAGTCTCACGAGTGAGGTTGACGACACACGGCGTCTCGCAGATGGGCTCGGTCCTCTCTCCGGTCGTCGACATCCCGATGGTCGCGCTGACATAGGTCCCAGATGCCCGGCCGACCGACTCGACCTCGATGTGTTCGAGGACTCGCTCCACCTTGAGGCGACCGTGCGCGGCGTCGATGCTCACGGTCGATTGATCTGACTTGGGAGCGTCGACATCGTCATCGACCTCGACCGCACGCGCTGACGGAGCTGCACGCGGCGGCAGCTCGCGCAAGCCGCACGCGGAGGTCGAGAGGAGCGTGGCGAGCGTGAGTGCAGTCTTCATGCTCCCCGCTCGACCCTCGTCACTGGAAGTTGCGGTGACCTGATGTGGAAAGGAGATTCGACCACACAAAGGTGTAAGCTCCCGAGTCAATGATTCGCGACCTCCTCTCCGCAGCTGCAGGGTACGTTCGACGCAACCCCGACGAGATCGTGCGCACCGCCATCAACGCCGGTCGGTTGCGCTTTGGGGTCCCCATCGCGGCTCTCAGCTGGCTCGCGGGGCAGGTCAAAGGCAAGAAGGCGCCGAAGGACATCGAGATCGGCGCCGTCCCGCCCGCGCTTCGCCTCGGTGCCACCGTAGATGCAATGGGCACCATGTTGCGGGCGCAAGCGTCGATCAAGATCGACGAGATCGAGATCACGACGGACGCGATCCGCGTCGGCGTGCGCATCAACGACGTGAAGCTCAAGGTGCTCGACGACAGCGAGACGCCCGTGGCGACGCTCATCAAGAGCGGCGCGCTCGATCTCAGCAAGCCTGGGAATCTCGCCAAATTCATCCCGAAGCGTCCGCCCGCGATCGTCGAGGCGTACGACGACCGCATCGTGCTCGACTTGATGAAGATCCCACAGATCGGGAACAACCCGCGCGTCCGGAGAGTCCTCGGAGTGATCGTCCCGCTCGTCGGCATCCGCGCGATCGAGACAGACGGCGATCACCTGTACGTCACGCTGAAAGCCACGCCCGCCGGTCTGCGTCAGGCGATCGAAGCGATCCGAACGGCCTAGAGCTCGAAGTCCGTCATCAACGCACGCGCCTCCACCATGTTGTCCTCGATGGAGCAGTAGGTCCAGCCGCCGTAGCGGCCGATCGCGTAGACCCCGTGTGCGTTGAGAACGCGTGTGAGCCTTGCGTGCTCGGCCATCGATTTGCGCGTGATGTGGACGTACGCGGGATCCATGACCACCGAGTGAGACGCCACGAGCACGTGATCGGTGATCACGCCTTCGGCGCGCAGATCTGCGAGCACGCGCTCCTGCATCGCGGGGACGTCGATCGTCGCGTCCTTCGCGAAGCCGAGCTCGACGTAGAGGCTCATGCGATCGCCGTCCATGATGTTGTCGTAAAAGCCGATGCGATAAAAAGACAGAGAGCGATCGGGGTAGTACGTCCAGTGCACTCCCTTGGGGCCCTTCTTGTCGAAGCCCAAGTTGAAGACGAGCACCTTGTTCCAGCTGAATGCGCTCTCGTCGTACGCCAGGCCGCAGAGGCGCGAGAGCTTGTCGAACGGCGCGGACGACACGAGGCGCTCGAAGTGGATCTCGCGCTTGCTCGTCTTGGCGACGCGCTTCTTCAGGTCGATGGCTACGAGCGCCTCGTCGAGGGCGATGCGATCGGACCTCACCTCGGTCGCGAGCGCGTTCACGTACTCGACGGCGCCGCCGCGCGGATACGTGAACGTGGCGTTGTACGTCGCGTTGTCCGGCGTGCGCATGTTGCGGATGATGTCCGTGAGGTCCGCGTGCGGGAAGAAGCGGCCCATCGCGTCTTTGTCGAGCGACGAGAGATCGGTCGCGTAGAGCTTCTCGTTGTATGGGATGAGGAACTTCTCGGCGATGCCGCGACCGAAGCGCGCGTAGAGCATCTCCTTGAAGTTGTTCTCGGGTGCGCTCGTGGTTCCGGGCGTACGCGCCATGTAGAGATCGACGAGGCAGTCGATGAACTCCTCTTTGGGGAGCTGGTGGATGTTCTTCTGGAACGGGAAATCGATCCAATCACCGTGGTACGCGACGAAGCTCTTCTTCTCCACGTTGCGGATCTCTTGACCTATCATCCGTTGCCGGAGCCACGCCTCGATGTCCGGGTGCTTGAAGTGGAAGAAATGACCGGAGTAGTCCCAGACGAAGCCATCCTTCTTCACGGTCTTGCAGTAGCCGCCGATCGCGCTGTCGCGATCGAGCACGAGGTAGTCCTCTTTGGTGCGAGCGCCCGCGAACGCGATCGTCGCGAGCCCGCTGATCCCTGCGCCAACGACGAGGAGGCCGACCGTTTCCATGGCGATCACCATGCCACATAAGTGGCGCGTGAAGTATGCTGGGCGCGTGCGACTGGCCGCGTTGACCCTGCTCGTCTGCAGCTGTGGCGGTTCGCGCCGTTCGCCGCCAATGGCTCCTAGGGTTCACGCGGAGTTCGGCGAGTGGTCGATGTGCACGACGAGCGTGGACGTGGCTGCGCAGAACGCGCCCGCGCTGAGCTACCTCGCGCAGCTCGCCGCGGAGCCGAGGAGCTGGCCGTTCATGTACGACGCGATCGTCGTGCCGGGGTTCACGCCGCTCGACGCGGCCACACCGAGCCCGATCATTCACCCGACGGCAGCCGCGCGCCTCGACGCGGCGATGGCGCATTTCCGCGGAGGCGCAGCGCCGCTCATCGTAGTGTCAGGCGCCAATGTGCATCCGGCGGGGACGCCTTACGTCGAGGCGATGCTGATGAAGGCGTACCTCCTCGAGCACGGGATTCGCGAGGAAGAGATCGTCATCGAGCCGTGCGCACGGCACTCGCACACCAACCTGCGCAACGTGGGTCGGTTCATGTTGCGGTTCGGTCTTCGCAAGGCAGTGATCGTCACCTCACGCGATCAAGCGTTCTACTTCGGCAACCCAACGACCTCGAGCTTCGACGCGCGTTGCATCGCGGACGTCGGCCACCGCGTCGGCACATTCCAATCGCTTCCGGGCGACACCGTCGAGTTTCGTCCGGTGCTCCTTGATTTCAACCGCGGCACCGATCTGCTGGATCCGTGAGCGCGGCGGGTCAGCGCTTGGCGACTTCGGTCTTGGGCTTTGCGTCGTTCGAGGGTATCGGCACGCCGAGGCGCGCGTGCATGCGTCGAGCTTCGGAGCTCTCGGGGTAGAGTTCGAGCACCTCTTCGAGCACGGTGCGCGCGTCCGAGCGGTGGCCGCTCGCGTCGAGAACCTGCGCGAGGAACAGTCGCGGCTCGGGAGTGGACTCGTGCAAGGCCCACGCGTCCGCTGCGCGACGAGCCTCGCGGAACTGACCTGCGTGATAGGCGGCCTGCGCCCACGCCTTCAGCGCACGAGCGTCGGCGGGCTTGGCCTTCGCGTCCGAGCGCGCGGTGTCGAGCTTGTTTCGCGATGAGGTCTTGTCCGTCGCGGGCTTGTCGTTGGGAGTCGCGATCGCGGGCGGGGCAGGATCGGGCTCTTTCGTCGTCGATGGAGGGGCCGCTCCGTTGGTGAGAGCCAAGACGGCGTCGGACTCCGGCGGCGTGGCCGGTTCCGTAGTCATCGTGATGTCGGTCCCCTCGGCGACTGACGCGCGTGAGACACACGCCTTGCTGACCAGCGCGATGGTGCACGCCGCGGCGGCGACCGCGATCGCGCGACCGGCCCACGACGAACGCTTGACCTGGGAGTTCATCACGATCGGCGCGGTGCGCTCTTTGACGACGGCCTCGAGCGCGTCACGCATGGCCTTCGCGGACGCGAAGCGGTCCTCCGGCGTCTTCTCGAGCGCCTTCATGACGACGCGCTCGAGCGCCTCGGAGATGTTCCTCTCGGGAGCACGCGACCGCGGCGGCTCGACTAGCTCGCGCAGCTGCTTTCCGAGCACGACGACGCTGCTCTTTCCTTCGAACGGGCGCAGGCCGGTGACCAGCTCGTACAACACACAGCCAAGCGCATAGACGTCGCACCGTGCGTCCACGGCCTCACCGGCGACCTGCTCCGGTGCCATGTACTCGGGCGTTCCGAAGATCGCGAAGCCCTTCTGTTTGGTCTCCGAAGAGGGTGTATCCGAGAGCGCCATCGCGACGCCGAAGTCGAGGAGCTTGAGCGTGCCGTTCTTCGTCAAGAAGAGGTTCGCTGGCTTGAGATCGCGGTGCACGAGACCTGCGGCGTGCGCCGCCTCGAGCGCGCGCGTGGCCTGAATCGCGAGATCGATCGCGTGCTCGGACGAGACCATTCGCTCTTCCATGATCGCGTCGAGCGTCTTGCCAAAGAGCAGCTCCATCGCCAGAAAGACGCGGCCGTCTTGCGCTTTGCCAAAGTCCGCGAGGTGAACGAGGTTCTCGTGTGAGAGCGCCGCGACGAGCCGCGCCTCCTTGCGAAAGCGATCGATCGCGTCGGTCGCCGTACCGTGCTCGTGCGACAGGACCTTGATGGCTAGCCGCCGGCCGAGCTCGATGTGCTCGGCCTCCCAAACACACCCGCTCGCGCCCTCGCCTATCTTCTTGATGAGTCGATACGAGGTCCCGGCGAGCAGGCCGCCATCTTCGTTCATGTGCTCGGCGACCTTCTCGGCCACCGACGAGTTTGGTGTTGGCTCGTCGGTCTTGCGGAGCGCGCGCGCCTCTCGCAGACCTTTGGCGAACTCCGCGCGCGAGCGTCCTGGCTCACGCGGCCACAGCGTCGTCATCAACGCGGCGACGCGACCACGCACGCTGCGCGCGCCGTCCTTCTGCGCGGGAGCCTCCGCGAGCACGCGCGCGAGATCGCCCGCCGCGAAACCGGCGCTCGTGTAGCGATCGTCGGGATCGCTCTTGGTGAGCTTGGCGAGGATCTCGTCGAGCAACGGCGGAGCGCCTAGTTGCTCGGCGATTGGCGGAAGCACGAGCTTGCCGTTCGCGCCGTCTTCGAGGTGCTGCTGCGCGTCTCCGGTCAAGAAGCGGCGCGACGCGCAGAGCTCCCAGATCATCACGCCCACCGCGTAGAGATCGATCCGCGCGTCGCCCACTTGTTGGCGCGCGACCTCGGGAGCGACGTATCCCGGCTTCGCAAACACGACGCCGGCTACCGTGTGGCAGCGGCGGTTGTGACCGCGCGCGGTGCCGAAGTCGATGAGCTTCACCTCGCCGGCGTAGCCGACCATCACGTTCTGCGGAGAAAGATCACGGTGCACGATGCCGAGCGGAGTGCCGTCGCTGCCGGAGCGATCGTGGACGTGCGCGAGCGCCGCCGACATCTCGATGCCGATCGCGACCGCCTCGGGCCAGCCAATCCGCGCCCCCATTTGGATCGCGCGCTGGCGCAGGTCCGCGAGCGAGCGACCCTCCACATACTCGACGACCGTGTACGGCTCACCGTTGTCTTGCGTGCTTGCTTCGAGGACTTGCGCGACGCCCGGGTGATTGAGCTGCGACTGCACGCGCGCCTCGTCGAGGAACCGCGCGAGGAAGCTGCCGTCGTGGATGTGATCGCGGCGGATCGTCTTGACGACGCACGGGCGCTCCGCGCCTTCGATGCCCGTCGTCGCGGCGAGGTACACGTCGCCCATCCCTCCACGCGCGATCAACTTGAGGAGGAGCAGTCGTCCAAACGCGCGCGGCACGCTGAACGCATCTCCGCTGCCGAAGCCGTCGACGTCCGCTGCTTGTGCCATGAGGGGCAACCTATGGACGGCGCGCGATCGGGCCAAGTTTTGTGGGTTCGCTCGCACGCCGCAAATGTGAGAACCTGCGCGGCCCATGACGAAGCTCTCACGCTACTTCGAGACGCACCGCGAAGCCGACGGGACCCACACGCTCGTCGTTCACCTCGACGGCGCGCCGCTACTGCGCATCGCGATGACCAACAAGGGCACCGCATTCACCGCCGAGGAGCGCCGACGCTTGCGCCTCGACGGTCTGTTGCCACCTCACGTCTCCACGATGGAGCAGCAGATCGCGCGCGTGTACGCGGGGTTCTTGAGAGAGCCGACGCCGCTCGCGAAGTACCAGTACCTGCGGCAGACCCAAGAGCGCAACGAGGTGCTCTTCTACGCGCTGCTCGAGCGGCACCTCGCCGAGATGCTCCCCATCGTCTACACGCCCACGGTCGGCGAGGCCGTGCGCCAGTTCTCCAACATCTACCAGAGCGCGCGCGGGCTCTCGTTCTCTCCGCTCAACATCGACCACGCGCACGATGTGGCTGGAAACTGCCTGTTCGACGACATACGCATGATCGTCGCGACGGACTCGTCGGCCATCTTGGGGATCGGCGATCAAGGCTACGGCGGCGTCGCGATCTCGATCGGCAAGCTCGCGCTCTACACGACCGGCGGAGGCGTCTCACCGTTCCGCTCTGTGCCCGTCGGCCTCGACGTCGGCACGGATCGCACCGACCTCATCGACGAGCCCAACTACCTCGGCGTACGGCAGAAGCGCTTGAAGGGTCAAGCGTATCTCGACTTCATGGACCGCTTCGTGGACGCCATCAAGGCGCGTTACCCCAAGGCGATCGTTCAGTGGGAGGACCTCTCGAAGGACGCCGCGTTCACCGTGCACGAGCGCTACAAGTCGCGACTGCCGAGCTTCAACGACGACATCCAAGGCACCGGCGCGGTGTCGCTCGCGGGGGTGCTCTGCGCGTGCAAGATGCGCGGCGACAAACTCAAGGACCAACGCATCGTGGTGTACGGCGCGGGCGCGGGCGGCGCTGGCGTTGCGTGGGAGATCGTTCGCGGCCTCGTGAGAGAGGGCCTCACACAAGAGGAAGCGATGCGGCGAATGTTCGTGCTCGACAGCAAGGGGCTGTTGATGGCCGAGCGCGCGATGGAGGACTACAAGCGCCCCTTTGCGAAGGTGAAGCAAGACGTGGCGGGCTGGGACGGCTCGCCCGCGAGCCTGCTCGACATCGTCCGATGCAGCAAAGCCACCGTGCTTCTCGGCCTCTCGGGGCAGTCCGGCACATTCGGCGAAGAGGTCATTCGGCAGATGGCGCGCAACACGGAGCGCCCGGTGGTCTTCGCACTCAGCAACCCGACGAGCTCCTGCGAGGCCGTGCCGAGCGATATCTTGCGATGGACGAACGGCAAGGCGCTCGTCGCGACCGGCAGCCCCTTCGACGCGGTCGCCTATGACGGTAAGACCTACGAGATCGGCCAGGGCAACAACGCGTTCATCTTCCCGGGCATCGGCTTTGGCGCGATCCTTTGCGAGGCGAGCGAGATCACCGATGGGATGGTCACGGCGGCCGCCTATGCACTTGCAGAATACACGCAAGAGAACCACCTCTCGCACGGTCGCATCTATCCGCCAGTCGAGGAGCTGCGCGCTGTTTCGGCACTCGTCGCGGCCCACGTGATTCAGCAGGCGCTGACCGACGGCGTGGCGCGGCTAGACAAGATCGAGGCGCTGCGCGGCGACCTGGAGAGGACGATCCTTCACGTGAAGCGCAAGCAGTGGCAGGCCAAGTATTTGCCGTTCGCCCGCGGTCGAGGCGTTGCCTTCTCGGTGCCGCCCGAGATCGACGTACGCGAGTAGCTCACTAATCAAACGCGCCGCGCGCGGCTAAAGAGGGGGCACCTGCCGTTGGTGAGGTGTGGCTCGGCGGACCTCATGGCGTGCGGGAAGGAGTGGCACGGACGCGCAGCACTTTTTCTTTCCGGCCCGCGCGGCGCAGACCAGAAAAAAAAGCCGCCTCCCGCTCCGGTCCTTTGGGCTGTGACGTGATGCGGTCCGCCGGACGCTGCGTGCGCAGGTGGCGGGAGGGAATTAAGGTGAGGTCCGACTGACACTACGTCGCGCTCTGCCACCGAGACGACGACTTCTCTTTTCCCTTTTCGCCACCAGCGGCCGAGACGAGCAACAATCCACCGACAGCAGGTGCCTCCCTCGCCCCCCGCGCGCAGCGGGCCAAAAAAGTAGCTACCGCGAGGCGACGATGATTACGCAGGCCGCGCGCGTGCGAACTCGAGCATCGGCGTCCGCCAACAGTGGCACTCCACGCGCGGGTCGCTTCAAGGCCGCGAGCGAGCTCAATGCGTCGAGGCGGACGCTTGCGTCTTCGCTCGTGAGGTCCTTCTCGATCCACGCCTGCACCTTGAGCTCACCGGCGCGTGCGAGGGCGGCGCGTGCGCGAGCTCCTACTGCCGAGTGCGAGTCGTCAGGCTGGGCGAGCTCGATGAGCTTGGTGACCGCGGCGGCACGCGCACTCGAGACCTCCAGGAGTCGCGCCAGCGCGCTCACGCGAATGTCGGAGTCGGCCGCGTCTTCGGACGCCTTCGTGATCGCAAGGACGACCTGCGCGTCGCTCGTCGGCACCACGGCGAGCGCGAAGGAGCGGTCGCGACGCGAAGCTGATTCGATCGTACGCAACAACAGCGCGAGCGCGGACGCGCGTGTCTCTGCGTCGTAATGACCGGGGCTCCAGGTGATCGCCGCGGCCCCAGAAATTACGCCGGGTCCGTGACCAGAGGCGACCAGCACTCGCAGCGCCTGCGCCCCTCCGTGCGCGACGATCGACGGCGACGCGTACGCGCTTGCGATGTCCTCACGAACCGAGTCGTCCGCGCCGTTCCAAAGATCGCGCAAGCGGTTGGCGACCTCGGGATCGCTTGTAAGGATGCGCGCAATCGCACGGACGGCTTGGTTGCGGGCCATCGGATCGGGGTCGAGGCGTGCGGCATCGAACAGACCGTCGAGGTCGCGCGGGTCGTTCGCTCGCCCGCAGGCTTGCATGGACGCGCGGCGGACCTCGGGAGACGGATCCACGAGCGCAAGTCGCCGCGTCTCGCTGTCTTCTGCGCGCACCATCCCGCTCACGCCTACCGCTCGCCACTCGGGCATCGGATCGTGTGCCCACTCGCGCGCACGCGAGTCCGAGACGTTGCCCGCGTCGTAGAGCGCCAGCGCCGCCGCGGCGCCGAGCGCGTCGTGGTTGCGGGCGAGGTCTTCGAACACGGACTGAACTTCGGGGACGCACGGGAGGGCGTCGCGCAAGCGGTCGAGCGCGTCCTTGTCCTTGCTGCTGGTGAGCTCCTGCGTGAGCTCCGCCTTCGCGATCTTCGCGGCCTCGGCGTTATCGATCCCGCCTTTGTCGTACAGCGGTCTGATGTACGCCGAGAGCGCGGCTCGATCTCCGCGCTGCGCCGCGGTGACGCCCGGCGAAGACGCGCACGCGACGAGCAGCACCCCCAAAAGCCCCACCGGTCGCCGATCTCGCATGTGGCAGTCTTGCCTCGGCACGCACGCGCGGGTCAAGCTCTGCTCATGCGATGGCTGCTCTTTCGAGGACGTGCTACTCGCCGCCCGCCACGATGTCGCTGCACTTGATCGTGAACCGTCAGGCGCGTTACCTACGCAACGACGGCGCGTACCTCGAGGCACTGCGAAAAGCAGCGCTTGGGTTCGTCGTCCACGAGACGCGCAGCCTCCCGGACCTCGACGCAGTGATCCGATCGATCGCCAAGGACTCGCCAAGAGTGGTCGTGCTCGCTGGTGGCGACGGGGCGTACATGGCAGGCGTCACCGCGCTGACACGCACGTTCCCACAAGGAGCTCCGGCGATCGCGCTCGCGCCGGGCGGCACCGTGAGCACGGTCGCGCGCAACTTGGGCTTCGAAGGCTCCATGTCGGCGTACGCCGATCGACTGCTGCGAGCGATCGCGTCGGGCGCGGCAGCGCGTACGAGTCATGCGACGCTGCTCGTGACGGACGATTGCGGGGGCCATCGCGTCGGCTTCATCTGGGGCGCTGGGTTGGTCGCCCGCTTCTTCGAGGCCTATTACGCTCAGCCGCACGCGGGCTACGGAGGGGCGGCTCGAATCGTCGCGCGGATCTTCGTCGGCTCGCCGTTCGGCGGCAAGCTCGCCAAGCGCGTGCTCACTCCAGTGCCGTGCACGCTCACCCTAGACGGCGAAGAGCAACCCGCGCGGGGCTATAGCCTCATCGCGTCGAGCGTGGTGAAGGACCTCGGGCTGCACATGCGCCTGCTCTACCGCGCGGGCGAAGATCCGGAGCGGGTGCACGTGGTGGCGAGCCCACTCGACGCGCCGCGGCTCGGCCCACAGATGCCGCTCGTGCTCGTCGGCAAGCGCTTGCGAGGGCGTGGCCATGTGGACGTGCTGGCAAAGACCGCGACGCTTCGCTTCGCAGAAGATGACGCGTATGTGCTCGACGGCGAGGTCCTTCGCGCGCGCGAGGTGGTCGTGCGCCCTGGGCCGCGCCTCGACGTGATGACGATCAACGCCAAGTAGAAATTGTCGTCGCCTTCGCGAACGAAACAACTGAGCCGATTGGCTTCGCCAGCATCAATTGCTCGCGGCGATCAGGTGAGGAGGATCACGCGGTCGGCGATCGACGCTGGCTCCTCGCGGTGCGTGACCAACAGGACGCTGCGTGCTCCACGCAGTCGCCGTATCGCTTCGAGTACGAGGCGCTGCGACGCGGGGTCCAGACCGCTCGTGGGCTCGTCGAGCAGCAGGATGGGTTGCTCGGTGGCGATCGCGCGGGCGATTGCCACCCACTGTCGCTCTCCGCCCGAGAGCGTTCGGTCACGGCCGAGGACGCGATCGCCCAGCTCGCTGCGCAATCGTTCGGCGCCGATGAGCCTCAGTGGGTCAGTCTGATGCGGAGCGGCGGCGAGGTTGATGTTCTCGTCGAGCGTGCCGAGCAGGAGCGGCGCATCTTGAGGCACCCACGCGAACGGGCGAGTCGTCAGGCCCGCCGGCGCCTGCGAGATGTCGCTATCGCCGTAGCGAAGCTCTCCGCTCGACGCCCTCTCGAGGCCGAGCAGAGTTCTCAGCAGCGACGATTTGCCGATGCCAGTCGGACCACGCAGCACGACGATCTCGCCGGGGGCGAGGTCTATCGAGAGTGGCGACAGGTCCCCATGTAGAAGGGCGAGCTGGCCTAGGTGGAGCGGTGCCATGGTCCATCGCGCACGCTCGGTCGTTGGCGCGCTCTCCAGCTCACCCGCGTGGGTGGTCGACATCCACGGCTCCAGACGATCCAGACCTGCGCGCGCGCGAAGCCAAGCGCCGCGCGCGTCACCGAGCTCTCGTAGAGGTCGGTAGGCTAGAAAAAACACGACGGCGAAAGGCAGCAGAGACGCATCTGGGCTCGTCACCCAGCCCATGCGTACGAGCCCGAAGACGATCACGAGTGCGAGCGCTGCCAAGAGTTCGCTCGATCCGCTGAGCGCACCGCCGAGTAGCTCGAGACGCGATGATTGACGTGTCCACGATTGGCCGAGCGCCGCGACTTGCGCGCGCACCCTTCCCTGAGCGCCGTAGGTCGCCCAGAGCTCGGCGTGCTTCACTGCGTCGTCGGCAGCTTCGAGGAGCGCGTCGGCCTTTTTGCCTGCGTCGGAGTGTGCGCGCTTGAGTGCGTTGCGTGCGCGGCTCGACACTGCGCCGAAGAGACCAAGCGCCAAGAGCGCACCTACACCGAGCCTCGGAGCCAGTGCCAACAAGAGCGCGGCGAGAGGGACAAGTTGCACCATCGCGCGCACCCCTGCCATGACACCGTGTGCGAGACCAAGCTCCACCTCGCGTACGCCCGACGTGAGCGCCCCGAGCGCGCGTGCAGAGGTTGACGTTTCGAGTGCGTTTGCGGGCTCACCATGATCCGGATGTCGCGCTTGGCCGCAGGCGACGGCATGCATCCAACCGTCGAGGACGCGTAGACGAAGATCGCAACCGAGCTCACCCGACACCTGGGCCTGCGTGCTCGCTGCAAGAGCGCCGCCCACGACTTTCGCGAGAACCGCCCCTAAACCCAGCCACGCGAGAGTGAGCGCGGCGTCGAGCCCAGACACGCGCAGCCACGGCGCCCGCTGGCCGAGGACGGACTGTGCGCAAGCCGCCGCGGCCAACGCCATTACCGCATGGCCAACGCCATGCATGAGGCTCCCACCAACAAAAGCGAAGATGGCACGCGGATGGCGGAAAACTCTGCGGAGTGTTTGTACGTAGTAACTCGAGAGGGATTGCACGGTAGCGGCACCGTTCGTTGCCGAAGCAGGACGGAGAGAAGCGCGCGCGGCGTGCATTGAAGGTCCAGCGACCTTACCTATGAAAGAGGGAGCCCTGAACTCGATCGATCAAAAAACCTCACATGCCCTCGGAATGAAAATTGCTTCTAAATACACGAGAATCTTTCACGTGAATCTTTCGCTCCTCGCGCGCCCCATTCTTTCAGGGTCGGCCACTCGAGAGCGTCATTTGTTAGCGCACTTGCGAACCTTGTCAAAGTCAAACCAACCCCATTGGGTCGTTCAAGCATCGAATCATGAACGGCTCCCGCCTCGAACGGCCATTGGATCCAACGGAATACGACTCCTCTTCACGATGTTGCAGATCCCAGCCTCAAAGGAACAGCGATGAGCAAAACCACCTCAACTAGCGCGGCAACCGTCGACAGCCAGCGCACCGCTCGCAGGGGATCGCTCGACTCCCCGGCGTCCAAGCTTCTTCGCAGTGTGGATCGTCGCCGTCCATCCATCGTTTCTGCCCGCGCGCAATCTCGCGTTGGCGCCAAGATTGAGCAGGACCTCACGCCGGTCAAAGCTCCCGAGGCCCGGGAAGAAGAGGCCGAGACGAGCGAGTCATCCGCTGCAGGCACTGCCCTGCCCGCGGTCGATGACGAGTTCGATTTCGACGCCGTCGCCGCGGACGCGATCCCCGTAGACCTGCAACCTCCGCCTTCCGCTCCTGTGCCCGCCGCTGAGCCGGCGCCCACACGCAAGGAGATCGACGAGGGTGGCGGTGACTCGATGCTCTCGCGTTACTTCCGCGAGATGGCGACGCATAACGTGATGGGGCAGGAGGAAGAGCTCGAGACCGCGATCGACGTGGAGAACGCCGAGATCGGGCACTGGGTCGCGATCCTGAGCCACCAGCCCGCGTCCGAGTATGTGCTCGACTCCATTCAGCGCGACCTGCCCGTCGGCGAAGAGGCGATCAACGTTCCCCAGCTCGACGAGCTCAAGAGGCAGCTCAAGAACATCAAGAAGGCTCGCTACAAGGTGAGCGCGCCACAACAGAAGAAGTGGATGGAGACGTGCATCTCGCTCGCGCGAACCATTCGCCTCGCGGACAGCGATCGGCTTTGGGTGTTGCACGCCGAGCAGACCGCGCGCGCTCTCATCGAGTCCCACGAGAGCGAGGAGACCGGCGGCGACGACGACCCCATGCCCGTCACCATCGACGCCCTCCTTCCTGCAACGCGCGACTATCGCAAATTCGTTCAGCGCATGTCTGCCGCATCGGCGCACTCTCGCCACGTCAAGAACCGCTTCGTGAAAGCGAATCTGCGACTCGTCGTCTCGATTGCTCGCCGTTACAACCGCGGGCGTCTCCCGCTGATCGACCTCATCCAAGAGGGCAACATCGGCCTCATGAAGGCGGTCGAGCGCTTCGATCACACGCGCGGTTATCGCTTCAGCACCTACGCGTCATGGTGGATTCGCCACGCCATCAGCCGCGCTCTCGCGGACAAGGGTCGTGCGGTGCGCATCCCGGTCCACATGCTCGACACGCACAATCGCGTCGCGCGCGCCACTCAGTCGATCATCGCGCGCACGGGTCGCGAGCCTTCGTTGCCGGAGCTCGAGCGCGAGACTGGCATCCCTCAAGAGAAGCTCGACAAGGTGCGCGGCACCTGGGCGGAGACGCCGTTCTCGCTCGATCGCCCGGTGGGCGACGAGGACGGTCGGAAGTTCATCGACTTCTTGCAAGATGACAACGCCGTGTCTCCTTATGAGAGCCTCGTCTCTCAAAAATGGGGCAACGAGGTTCGTCGCCTGCTCTCCACGCTCACTCCGATCGAGTCGCGAATCATCCGCTGGCGCTTCGGCTTGGACGACGAGGATGAGCTCACGCTCAAAGAGATCGGCGACAAGTACAACCTCTCGCGCGAGCGCATCCGGCAGCTCCAAGAGCAAGCGCTCGGCAAGATCCGCAAGCACATGCGTGAGTGATATAGCGGAGGGATGCGCCTCTATCACACGCCGACGTCGCCGTTCGTTCGCAAGGTCATGGTGGTCGCCCACGAGTTGGGACTTGCCTCCAAAATCGAGTTCGTGTTCTTGCGACCCACGCCACTCAACACCGACGCGACTCTCTCCAAGGAGAACCCGCTCTCCAAGATCCCCGTGCTTGTTCTGGACGACGGGACCTCGATCTACGACTCAGCGGTGATTTGCGAGTACCTGGACTCGCTTCACGACGGCGAGAACATCATCCCGGCGTCCGGGACGGAGCGGTGGCGTGCGCTTCGGCAGCAAGCACTGAGTGACGGCATCCTCGAGGCGGGGGTCGTCGTGTTCTACGAACGTACGATGCGACCGAAGGAGCTGCAGTGGGAAGCCTGGCTCGCGGGCCAGACCCAGAAAGCGACGCAAGGACTCGACGCGTTGGAGCGTGAAGCAGCGCACTTCACGGACCGCGTCGACATCGGTCTCGTCTGCATAGGCGCGATGTTGGGATGGCTCGAGTTCCGCAAGCCGTTCGGCGACCTACGCGCGGGCCGGCCGAAGCTATTTGCTTGGTACGATCGATTCGCGCAGCGACCGTCGATGACCGCGACCGCTCCGCACGGTTGACTCGTCAAGCATCTACTTGCAGTCGAACTTCTCGCAATCATCGACGAAGCTGACGTCGAACGAGCCGGCCTTGCCTGGCTTTACGAACCTCGGCGCGTTCGCTCGAATCACGTTAGCGAGACACGCGTCCACCGGCGGAAACCGTACGTCAGCTGCGGGTCCGATCTGTCCGATGGATCCGTCTGCTTTGACCTCGACGTGCAGTGTCTGCGACTCGTGGTTCGGGGGCGTGTGGACGAACGGCGCATAGCACTGTGAAATTAGCGCAGAGTTCGCGGGGCTCATCAGAGCTGCGTTGAGCGCCTCACAATCGCACGTGCTGCAGTCGCCATAGGCGCCACCGATGGCACGCCCGCGCTTGCCTGAGTAGTTTTGCGACGCGTTCGCGGCGGTCGTCGCGCTCGGTACGGCGTCGACCCTTGGAGCTGCGTCTACCGTGCTGCTCACCGAGGTCGAGTGCACGTGGGTCGAGCCTGGAGTGCCAGACGGTCCGACGACGATGTTGAGCCTCGAGCTGCCGTCCTCTCCGTCGACGGTGAAGCGAAAGCCTCCGGCGTCGTTGCGCGAGACGACCGCACCTCCGTCCACCGCGGCACCAAGCGCGTAGGCGGCAACGTCCGCGGCCGGCTTGCTGCGTATGACCATCACGAGCGCGACCGCGGCGATCGCCACGATCGCGACGGCGCCGACCATCATCACGATCGCTGCAGTCGCGCAGCCGTTCGACTTGGTCTGCGGCTGTGTCGAGGCGGCGACGGCCGGACCGGTCCGCGTCTCGGGTGGCATAAGCGGCGGCTCGATGCGCGGCGTTGGGGGCGGCGGATTGCTTCGCACTTGCACGGGCGTGTGCGGCGCAGGCGTGCCGACCATCGTCGCGGCCGTTGTGCTGACGGTCGTCGCGTCGAATGCGGGGGGCGGTGCCGAGACGACGCCGAAGCGCGCGGCGTCGATCCAGGGCGCGAGTGCAGCGCGCATCTCGACGGCGGATTGAAATCGCTGCGACGGATCCTTGCGCATCGCCCGCTCGACAAGCGCGACGAACTGCAGCGGCACGTCTGCGCGGAGCTCTCGCAAGGACTGCGCGGGCTCGGTCGCGATCGCGACGATCACGGCCGGTACGCTGGGACCACGGAACGGCATCTGCCCGGTGAGTGCGTGGTACATCACGGCACCCACGGCGTAGAGGTCCGCGCGCGCATCTAGGGGCACGCCTCGCGTCTGCTC
>JAYVYD010000126.1:0-10562 GCA_043784605.1 Myxococcales bacterium
TGCTCACCGCTGGAGCAAACCTGCATGCGGATGTCTTGAAGGTCGGCCATCACGGCAGCCGCACCTCGTCGACGCCGGAGTTCATCGCCGCCGTGCGGCCTAGCGTCGCGATCATCTCGTGTGGGCGCCGCAACCGCTACGGCCACCCCGCGACAGGCACTCTGGGCGCGCTCGCCGGAGTCCGCGTGTTTCGCACGGATCTCGACGGAGCGGTCACCGTGACGACGGACGGAGAGTCGCTCGTTTCGAGTTCCGCCGTTGACGGGTCGCCGTCCACCCTCTATTCGCCATCCCCATGACCGAGCGCATCGTCACCATGCTCGACCAAGCAACCATCGCCAAGCGCGTGGCCGAGCTCGGCGCGCAGATCACTGTAGACTACAAAGATCGACACCTCGTCGTGATCATCATCCTCAAGGGGAGCTTCGTCTTCGCCGCAGACCTGACGCGCGCGATCGACCTCCCGCTGCGCGTGGATTTTCTGGGGGTGCGCTCCTACGGCGAGGGAACCGAGAGCAGTGGCGTCGTGCAAATCACGCAAGACCTCTCGCGGCCCATCGCCGACGAGGACGTGCTCATCGTCGAAGACATCGTGGACACCGGCCTCACCGTCGCGCACCTGATGGATCTACTGCGCACGCGGCAGCCGCGCAGCGTGAAGGTCTGCTCGCTGCTGCACAAGCCCGCGCGCGCCCGCGTCGTCGTGCCGATCGACTACTTGGGGTTCGTAATCGACGACAAATTCGTCGTTGGCTATGGGCTCGACTTCGCAGAGCGCTACCGCAACCTGCCGTACATCGGCGTCGTGGAGCGCATGTGAGTAAGCGTCTCGCGTATCTGGAAAAGGCGACCGCCGCGGGCTCCACCGATCCGTTCCTCTGGTATGGGCTCGCGCTGGAGTATCGCTCGCTCGAGCGCAATGACGAGTCGCTCGCGACGTTCACGAAGATCCGCGCAGACCACGCGGACTACTTGCCGGCGTTCTTGATGGCGGGTCAGCTGCTCGAGAAGATGGGTCGCGTGGATGATGCGAAAGAGTGGCTGAACGCGGGCATCGCGTTGGCGAAGAAGAAGGGCGACAGTCACGCGCAGGGCGAGCTCGAGTCCGCCCTCTCGGCGCTCTAGCGACGGCTAGGCTTTCGGCTTGCGGCTCGCGCGCAGCGCTTCGACGCGGGCCTTCATGCGCGCCTCTTCTCCGCGCTCGGTCGGCTCGTAGAAGACCGTGCTCGCGATCTCGTCGGGCAGATACGTCTCGCCCTGCGCGACGCCGTCCTCGTCGTGTGGATAGAGATAGCTCGCGCCGTAGCCATCCTCTTTCATCAGCTTGGTGACAGGGTTGCGGAGCTTCATCGGTACGGGAAGCGCGCCTCGCGCCTCGATCACCGTGCGGGCTCGCTGCCACGCGTTCTTGATCGCGTTTGACTTCGGCGCGCACGCCAAATAGAGCGCGGCGTGCGCGAGCGGATAGATGCCCTCGGGCATACCGAGACGACGAAACGCCTCGTCCGCCGCGTTGGCGATCAACAGCGCGCGTGGGTCTGCGAGGCCGACGTCCTCGCTCGCGAAGATGATCATGCGCCGGGAGACGAACAGCGGGTCGTCTCCCGCGTCGAGCATCCGCATCAGCCAATAGACGGCGGCGTCGGGATCGCTCCCGCGCATCGACTTGATGAACGCGCTCGTGACGTTGTAGTGTTCCTCGCCCGTCTTGTCGTAGAGCAACGGCGAGTGCGCGTGTGCGGCCTCCAGCGCGGGCAAGTCGATGATCGCCGCGGGGCCCGCGTGAGCATGCTGTGCCAAGTCCGGAGGCGATAGCCGCGGACTTGAGCCGCTTGACGTGAGAAGTGAGCCCGCAGGGCGAACGCGATCGTGAACGTGAGCGGCCACGATCTCGAGCGTGTTGAGCGCGCGCCGTGCGTCCCCGCGCGAGTCCTCGGCGATGGCTGCGAGCGCGTCGTCTGCCGCCTCGAGTCCGAGCGCGCCGAGACCGTGATCTCGATCGGCGAGCGCCCGACGCAAGAGCTCGACGAGCTGGTCGCGCCCGAGCGCATCGAGCCTGAAGACCTTGCTGCGGCTGAGAAGCGCGGCGTTCACCGCGAACGAAGGGTTCTCGGTGGTCGCGCCGATCAGCGTGATCGTCCCCGCCTCGACGTGCGGAAGGAACGCGTCTTGTTGCGACTTGTTGAACCTGTGGATCTCGTCGACGAACACGATCGTTCGCTCGCCCCGATACGCCAGCCGCTCCTTTGCGGCCTCCACGATCAGGCGGAGCTCGGCGACCGACCCGAGTACCGCGCTGAACATCACGAAGAACGACTTGGTGGTCTCGGCCACGATCCGCGCGAGCGTGGTCTTGCCCGACCCAGGCGGGCCCCACAAAATCATCGACGGGATGCGATCGCTCTCGATCGCGCGCGCCAGCAATTTACCGGGCCCGAGCACGTGCGTCTGCCCTACGTACCCATCGAGCGTGTGCGGTCGCATGCGCTCGGCGAGCGGAGAGCCGCTCGTGTCTTTGGCGGCCGCCTTCGTGAAGAGCGTCTCGTCCGTCGAAGACCTCTTGGCGCGACTCATCGTGACGGACGCGTTTAAAGCACGCATTGGGCGTCTCCGGTTTGGCGTTCTGCCGGGCACGCGGTATGGATGCCCGTCTGGTGCTCGCGCGGTCACTCGTCCTCTGTCTCTCGGTGGCTCTCGTCGTCGCTGCCTGCGGCGGGACCGAGGCGCACCCGATCGCGCCAGAGGAGCCCAAGAGGGCGATCAGCGCCGAGATCTCGGATTTCGAGGTGAGCTCGGACGGCGTCGACCGCTTCGCGTCGTGCCCGCCATCCGGTGACCTCGGGCAGGCCTGGATCCCGTCGCTGCCTGAGTGGTCTCCGTCACCCGTCAAGCCCACGGCGGACGGCGGTGTGCCCGCGCCGCTGCCGGTCAACGCGACCAACGCAGACGATCGGGGGCGCACCGCCACCGAGCGAGCGATCGAGGACACGCGCTCAGCGTTTCGCTCCTGCTACCACCGCGGCCTCGTGCTCGACCCCACGCAGCACGGTCACGTGGCGATCGTCGCACGCGTCGGCCCGGACGGACGCGTCCAGAAGGTGGAGGCCTACGCGGCGTGCGAGATCGTCAAAGAGACCATCATCTGCATGCAAGATGCAGCGAAGACGCTCCGCTTCGCGCCGCCGCGCGACGGCTCCGACACCATCGTGCTCCCTACGGTGTTCGCCGATCGCAGCGGGCGGACGGGTCGCGTGAACACCGTCGACACGTACACGGCCGCGGCGTACCTCGCGGTCGAGCAGGTGGCTCCGGAGCTGCATCAGTGCTTGGACCGGGCTCAGCGTGAAGGCCGTGGACTCGAAGCGTGGGCGCATTTCGATTTGACGCTCGACGAGGTCGGTCACGTGGACACTGTCAACGTCGATCCCTTCGGCGGAGACCAAGATTTGTTGCAGTGCGCCGCCGGCGTGATGAACAAGCTGCGCTTCCCGACCCCCGAGGTCTCGCACGGCCACGTGATCGTGCGCGTCCGCTTCAATCCGCGCATGGGCTCGCGCTAAGTGAAGAGCCCGCGGGCGGTCATCATCCCCATCGGCGTGCCCGAGTCGGGTCGCGGCTTGGGCATCGGCCTGGCCGCGCTGGTTCACGGCTTCGCGAAGATCGATGGGCGTGGGATCGCGCTTGCGCAGCTGCACCAGAAGCCGACCGAAGAGGGCGGAGAGCCGCGCCCCGTCGAGGCGTTCGTTCCACCGCATGCTTGGCGCGATCTCGCCGCACACGGGCACGCGCCCGAGGACGTCGACGTCGTGGTGACGGGTCAGCTCGAGCCGCCAGGCGAGGGAAGAGGCTCGCTCGAGATCGTCGCGTTCGAGGCTAAAACAGGACACCTGATGGCTCGCGGCGACGCGCACATCGACAACCTGTCCGCGGGCAAGACGATCGTCGCTGCGTTCGAGCAGGCGTGGGCACCGCTTCAAGGTGAGCTAGGGAGCTTGCACGATCTCGGCGAGCTCGAGTGGGACGCACTCGAGAGCGTACTGCTCGCCGAGCGGTGCGCGCTGCACGACCCGACCCGCTTCGGTCCTCACGACAAGCTCGCCGCGCTTCTCCACCTCGGGCGCGCGGTGCAAGACGCGCCGAACGCGCGCTACCCCGCGGGTCGCCTCGCGGTACTCGCCATCGAGACTGCCACGGCGCCCAACGTCGATCGTCGCGTCGTGGAGAGCGCCATCCGAGCGCTCGCCCGCGCGTCAAGTGACGCCCCCGCACAGGTGGAGCTCCTCGAGGCGTGCGCGGCACTGCAGATTCGCGTCGGCCTTGCGGCGAACGCCGAGGTCACGGCGTCGTCCGCGCTCGGGCTCGCGCCGAGTAAACCTCGCTTGTTCGTGCTGCTCTCGGAGGCGCGTCGCGCGCAAGGCAACCTCGACGGCGCGCTCGAGGCGACGCAGCGCGGTCTCGAACGCGCGGGCCCCGACGCCCTGTTGAAGACCGAGCGCGGCGTCGTCCTCGCGTCTCGCGGGGACCTAGTCAACGCCGAGACCGAATGGCGCGCGGTGCTTGCGCAGCACCCACGACACCTGCCGGCGTTCATCAACCTCGCGCGGCTGGCGATGAGCAAGAGCGACACCGTCGTGATGCAGTCGCTCGTCGACCATGCGCTCGAACAAGGCAAGAAACAGCCACCGCCGCACCCGGATATGCTCCGCCAAGCGCTCGAGCTCGCGGCGGTCGGTGAGCCCGAAGGCGTGGCCCGCGCGTCTCGCATCGCGAAGCTTGCGCGGACGATCTTGGAGATCGTGCCTGGCGAGGCATGGGCAGAGCTCGCGCTCGCACGCGCACACGCTCAGATGGGCGACGTGCGAGCGGCCACGGATCGACTCGTTCACCTCGAGATCAACGCACGCGAGACCCTGGCCGGCGCGGAGGCGCAGCGCGGGAGGCTCGCGCTCTCGAACCCTTCGGCGGCGATGGAGGTCGACGCGACGGTGCGCGCCGCGGAGCAAGCTCCGGTCGACGCTCTCGAGAAAGTCGCCATGCGCGCGCGCAGGCTCGCGGCCGCGCACGGGACCTGGACGGCGTACCTCGCGGCGGGCATGGCGGAGCGACGGCGCGGTCGACCCGAGACCGCGCGCGACGATCTCGAGCTCGGTCTGCTCGCGTCACCGGGTGCATCTCCAATCCACGCCGAGCTCGCGCGCGTGCTGTCACGGCTGGGCCGTGGCGCCGAAGCCCTCGCGCACGCGCAACGCGCGCGAAATCTGGAGGGAGAGAGCCCGCGCGTCGCGGTCGCGCTCGTGGAGTCGCTCGCCGCGTTGAACCGAACGGACGAGGCGGAGGCGCTGCACACGCGCGCGAAGGCCCTGTTCCCTGACGACGCCGCGCTCCGTGGTGCCGCGCTCGTGTTTCACGCAAAGCCGGTCCCGAGCCGATGGGGTTGGCCGTTGATCCATCAATGGTTCTCGCGAACCAAGAGGCAGTGAGCTGGTGTGGCGAGTCAGAAGTTCGCTGAGTTGATTCGATCGGCACACTAGGAAAGAGGGCGAGAGCCCTCACTAGGGCGTCTAGTTTCCTGAGCCGCAGGCCGCGAAGCTATCAAAGTTCGTCTGCGGACTTCTCATTCAGGACACTGGGGCGTGTCACTAAACGTGAGCGTGTCTGCCCCGTGAGACAAGAGCGCCTTCTCGAATATGAGGACACGCCCTAGCGGTCGCCGAAGATCGCGGTGCCTACACGTACGAGCGTCGCGCCGCAGGCGATCGCGATCTCCAGGTCTGCGGTCATCCCCATCGAGAGCTCGGGCAAGCGCGTCACGCCGCCGTGAAGGTTGCGCAGTGAAGCGAGCGTGGAGAATGCGCTCCTCGCCAACGCGAGATCGTCCGCCGGTGGCACCGTCATCAATCCTCGCAGGCGCAAGGAGGGCTCGCGCTCGACCGCCGCGAGTACCGGCTCGAGCTCCTCGGGACGAGCGCCGTGCTTGGTCGGCTCGTGACTGAGCTTCACCTCCACGAGTATGTCCATCTCGCGCGACTCGTTCGCCGCGCGCTTGCCGAGCTCACGAGCGAGTGACGCTCCATCCACGGCATGCACTGCGCTCGCGTGTTTGGCGATCACCTTCGCCTTGTTGGACTGCAGGTGGCCGATGAAATGCCACTCGAGGTCTCTGAGGTCCGAGAGCTGCGCGGCTTTGTCCGCGAGCTCTTGGGCGTAGCTCTCGCCGAACGCTCGCTGCCCCGCCGAGTACGCATCACGAATCGCGGCCGCCGCATGGGTCTTGGAGACCGCGACGAGCTTCACGAGCGCAGGGTCTCGCCCGCACGCGCGCGCGGCGCTCTCGATCCTCGCGCGCACTTGGTCGAGGCGAACGACGAGCTCGCTCACCGTCGCGCCCTGCAGTGCCACACCATCACCTCGCTCGTGCGATCGAATGGGCCGCCGTGGAAGTCCCCGAAGAGGTGCGTCACCTCGAAGCCGTTGTAGTGCAAGAGCGCCTCCCACTCCTTCGGGAAGAATTGCCTGTGTGCGAGCGGCGTCATGAACTCCTGTTCCGGCTCGGCGATCGGGGAGAAGCTCATCGAGACGAACAAGATCTGCCTCGCGCGATCGTAGTCGAAGCGCTCCTCGTACCTCACGACCCCACGCGTGGGGTGGCGGAAACGCGGCGTGCGATAAGCCTTGCTCGGCTCGCGCACGAGGTCCGCGGGCATCGGCACGCTCATGTCGACGACGAAGGTGCCGCGCGCCGTGAGGTGCGATCGCACGCAAGCGAGGAACGCCTCCACGTCGGGCCGCTCGTACAGGTGCAGCGCGGTGTTGAACGTGGCGATGACCAGCGGGAAGCGCTTGCGCAGTCGCGTGGTTCGCATGTCACCGAAGACCGGCGTCACGCGCCCGCGTACGAGCTTGCTCTCGGCCTTGAGGCGTTGCCGCAGATCCGCGAGCATCGGACGAGAGTGATCGATGCCCGTGATGTCGATGCCGTGCCGCGCGATCGGCAGCGCGATACGACCGTTGCCCACTCCGATCTCGAGCACGGGACCGCCCGAGCGCACCGCGAGTTCGACGTACATCTGCGTGTCCTTGATGCGCTGCGAGTAGCTATGCGTGTAGTACGCGGCGTCTTCGTAGTGCGCGTGCGCTCCTGCGATGAGCTCATGATCCACCACGGGCCTCTGTCGCATCACGCGACAGCATAGGGCGTCACTCGAGCTGAGTGATCACGATTCCGTGTTTGCTCGCGGCATGGTTGAGCACACCCATGAGCCGCGACGTCTCGCCCACGCTCGGCAGCCGCTCGTAGGACGCGTCCCACAGCTCGAGCATGACGCCGCGACCGTCCATCACCATGCGGTGCACCTGCGCCCATTGCCAACGCTTCACGCGAGGCACGCCCATCGGCAACAGGTACCGCGCCTCGATGCCGCCCTTCGTGACGACGACTCCGCGCATGTGCGCGCGCACGACGGTCGCCAGTCCGCTGATGAAGACGATGAACGCGAGCGCCGCCGAAGGAATCGGCCGGCCCTTGTCGCCCTCGACGATCCAAACGTAGAGGCGAGTGTTGCTGGGGCCGAAGTAGGTGGTCGTGACGACGATCGCGAGCGCGAGGCAGAGCGCGCCGAACACGTAGGAGGGGATGCGAGTCGAGAACGGCGGACCGAACACCATCCGCTCGTCATCCTTGTCGGGGCTGTACGCCATCGAGAAGCGAGCGACCGTGCCGTTCACCTCCGTGATGCTCGGCCGGTCCCCCTCGTCGGTGACGACGTCGGGAAGGGGCGGCGCGGGTTTAGGAGCAGGGGTGGTCACGGTCTGCATCTCCGAATGACACGGCCAGGGGGCACACGCTTGGAGGCGATGTTAGCTCGAATCATTCTTCTTCGCCGCGTGAGCGCTCTTCCTCGCGCCGCCACTCGCGTAGCGCGGCAATTTCCGACTTCGACGGATTGATCACGACCAGCCCGTGGTCTGCGTCCACGAGCGCGAGATCTCCGTCCGAGGCCCAGCGGAACAAGCCTTGGACGTCCGCAATCGCCGGCACGCCGAGGAGCTCGACGAGCACGCGTGTGCGAGGGCTCGCTGCACGCTCGGAGAGCGCGACGGCGACAGGGTGAGATTTTGCCGAGACCAGGAGATCGAACACGCTCAGGCCATCTCCGACGAGGACGGCCTTCTGCGGCAGCTCCGCGCGTTTGTCTGCGGCGGCGAGCATCGTGAGTGCGTCGCAGAGATCTTCGACGTCGCGCGCGCGCTCCTCCAAGAACGGATCTCGCGTGATCGTCGCGGCCGTGCGCGTCACTTCGCGCGCCACTCTGGCAAGCGCCTGCGCGAGCCCGGCCCCCTCCAGCACGATCTCGGCTGCGCGCTCGCGAAAGCGTGAGTCTCCGAGGATCTCCACGTACGTGCCCAAGAAGCCTGACTCCAGATCGAGCTGCCGCGCGCGAGCGCCGAGCGCCCCGATGGCCTTCTCCGCGACGTCGAACGCGCCCTTCAGTAGGCGAAGGTCGAGCTGCATCTGCTGCTCGCGCGCGCGCTTGCTCGCTCCCGTTGCGACGTGCGAGGCCGAGACGTTCTCGCTCGTGCGCGCCGCTGGACGCCGGAGGGCGGCGATGGCGCCGATCGTGCGACCGGGGACGAGAGGCCGACCTGGCAGCGTGACCTTGCGCGTGCCACCGCCTGCGCGCCGAATCGGCACCTTGTCGCGCTGCGCGTCGATGAGCTCTGCAGTCCGGATCCCGGCGGCGATCAGGGCGCCCAAGAGGACGAGCAGATCGATCTCGTGCTCGTCGAACGCGCGCTCCGAGCGCTGCACGACGACCGCGCCGACGGGTCCCGCACGCCCGCGGATCGGCACCGCGAGGAACACGGGGAAGCGCTCCTCGCCGAGGTCCTCGAAGTGTTTGTACGTCGCGCGCTTCTTCGCGAGCTCCGCGGTGATGGGTCGCATGTACTCGACCGCCTCGCCCGTTATGCCCTCGCCGACCGCGAGCCGCACCTGACCGATCGCTCCGTGCGCGAAGCCAACGTTGCCGCGCATCACGAGCTCGCCTTCGCCCTCCATCAAGTACACCGAGCAGACCTCTGCGTTCACGACGAGGGCGATCCGACGCGGTGCCTCGTCCAGCAGCGTGACCAGCGGCATCGGGCGCGCAGCGAACGCCACGAAATCGAGGACGGCGGCCCCACGTGGGTTCGCTCTATGGTCGGCCTTCGGCCTCACCTGTGCCATATCGACCGCGCATCTTGGCGTTTGCATACGCGCGCGTCCAGCGCCTAGATTGCGTCAACATCATGTCGCATCTCTTCCCGTCTCCCGAGTGGGCTACCGCGTACAAAGAAGCCATCAACACCAACCCCAAGTACAAGGTTGCAGGCAGGGAGTGGACGCACGGCGCGGTCGCGATGGTCGTCAAGGCGGACGCTTCGCTCGGCATCGATCAAGACATGGCCGTGTGGCTCGACGTCGATCGTGGCGTCTGTACCGATTGCCGGTTGATGCCCGCGAGCGAGGCGCAGGGCGCGCCTTTCATCATCGTCGCCGACTACGCGCGTTGGAAGACCGTCATCAAGAAGGAGCTCGATCCCATCAAGGGCATGATGCAGAACAAGCTCAAGCTCACGAAGGGCCACATGCCCACAATGGTGAAGTACGTGAACAGCTCGCGCGAGCTCGTCGAGACCACTTCGCTCGTCGCGACGAAATTCCGCGACGAGTGACGCCTACGGGTTCGTGAGCTCTTTGCAGAGCGCCGCGCCTCGCCCAGACTGAGCGCCGTCCTTGACCTCGAGCGGGCAGAACCCGTTGATGCGGAGGTTGTCGATGAGCTCGACGACGGCAGCGTTCGACCAAGGCCTGGCGCCGTCGATGCGCGCGCGGATCACTCCGCGCGGGTCGATGATCCACGTCTCCGGGAACAGGTGCGTGCCGAACTTGCCGCCGATCACGGCCATCTCGGGATCGAACAGCACCGCGAACGGGGGCTTCTCGTTTCGCAGCACCGCGCCGAGCGTGTCCTTGACGTCCGCAGGCCCCTCGTCTGCCGAGATGGTGACGACCGCGACGTCCTTGCGATCCGAAAGGACGTGCGTGAGCTCCGCGATCTCGGGCATCTCCTGCATGCAGGGGCCGCACGTCTTGGTCCAGAAATTCAAGACGACCACCTTGCCGCGGTAGCGATCGAGCGAGACCTGTTGGCCGTTCATGTCGGGAAGAGTGAACGATGGCGCCTTGCGATCGGCTCCGGCGTAAGCGGGCTTCAACAGGCACAACGCCGAGCAGTTGCGTCGCATCTCGCCGTCCTTGGCGATCGTGACGAAGCTGTAGACGCCGATCGCGGCCGCTGCGACGAACGCGAGGTACGCGACCGTCGTGATCGGGTTCGAGACGTCGGCCATACGAACGATCTAGGACCAATCGCGCTGCGCGTCCATCTCACGTCGCGCTCACGTCGCGCTCACCTCACGCTCACCTTACGGGCGGAGGTGGCGGCGTGAGCGCGCGGATCGGCTCGAGGTCCGCGTCGAAGACGTGGCCGAATTCTGCGCGAAACTCGTCGGCGGTCTTG
>JAYVYD010000127.1:0-8478 GCA_043784605.1 Myxococcales bacterium
CTCGGCGGTCAGAGTGAAGACGCCGACAAGCGGCCCCCGAAGGACAAGCGCTTCCTCAATTGACGCTCGGATTATTTCACTGGAAGACGAGAAGGCGGGAAGCGAGAGAGAGATTTTGGGGGTGCGATCCGGGCCCCAAAATCTTCCCGTCCTCCCGCCTTTCTGCGAACATTCAGGAGTGCGAGCGACGACGACGGAGCGCCGCGATCGCAGCGACCAGCGCGAGGCCGATCGCGCCCAATGACGATGCGTTGCCTCCGAACGTGGTGCATCCGCAGCCGCCGCTATCGCCCGAGGACGCAGTTGCGCCTCCGTCGGGCAAGCCGCCGTCGTTTACTCCGCCCTCGGATCCGGTCGACGTGGAGATCACGGTGACTCCGTTCGACAGCGCGTCGACACTCGGACCTGCGGCGGAGAGCGCGCGAACTGCGAAGAAATAGCGCTTCCCGACGGTCAGCGGCAGACCGGAGACGCTCGCCGAGGTCTGCATCGCGACGTTGGTCCAGCGCGGCGTCGAGATGATCTTGGCAAGGCTGTCCGTGATCGCCACCTCGTAGCCGGTCGCGCCTTGTACGGCCTTCCACGCGCCCGAGAGCTTGTCCTTGGTGACGATATTGTCGACGTCGAACGTGGTGATGCCGTGATCCGGATCCGTGTCGATCACGGCCGTGGGCTGATCGATGTTCTTGTTCCTGATGTCGTAGAGGAAGCCGTCCGCCGCGGACACGAGCAGCTCGTCGCGCCCATCGCCGTCCGTGTCTCCGTAGACGACCTCGCCGACCGCGACCTTCATGTCGAGTGAGAAGTCGAGCGTGCCGTCGCACGGATTCACTGCGTAGACGTAGCCGTCGCTCGAGCCGACCGTAGCGGTAGGGCGGCCTTTGCCCGTGAGGTTCTCGTGGACCGACGCCGCCGTGAGCTGACCGAGGTATTGGCCGTTCGCGGCGCCTTCGTTCGGGTACACGCTGCCGCTCGCGAGCACCATCGTCGTGAACTTTCCGAGCGACCCGCCAGAGAGTGGCGTCAGCTTCAACCGCGAGGGGAACTGCAGCGAGCCTTCGACGAGCACCGGGCCCGTCGCACACGCGGCGACTGCGCCGTACGGATAGGGTCGATCGTCATCCGTGGACGCCCACAGCGCCGTGACGAGATCGTGCGAGTAGAGGCGCGCGGGCGAGTAGCCGGCTTGCAAGATCACTTCGTCGATGTTGTCGCCGTTGGTGTCGTACGGAATCGGCAAGAAATAGGCGTCTCCCGTACCTCCGCTCGCGAGGAGCGCTCCCGACGCGCCGCTCAGAACGCGCGTCGTCGGACCTTGCACGTAGACGTCGTCGAAGGGATCGCCGTCCCACTTGCCAATGGAGACTCCGGCCGGTTGGCGGCCCGCGCCAGGCGAGACCGGAACGGCGTTCCAGAACGCGGTGCCGTCGAGGCCGTTGATGCCGCGCGTGCGAAGGATGACGTCGCTCGGATCTCCCCACTGCGCGACGAGGTCCGGCGTGTTGTCGGAGTTGAGCTTCGCGAGCGCGAGATCGCCGAACGGCCTCGTCTCGATCGAAGCCGTCCAGATCGGGGTGCCGTCCGCATGCAGCGTCTGCACTTGCCACTTCGGCGTCGACGTCACGGGCTCTTGCAGCGAGTAGCACGCGATGCCCGTGTTGTTGCCGTCCAGGTTGGCGGCGATCGACGGCCCGAACGTGTGCGTCTTGCTCCACGCCGCGGCGGGCGGCGAAGCCCAGCTCGAGTCCTTCGCGTCGAAGCGAACGAGCGCGCCGCGGCTATCGTCGACGACGACCGAGTCGGGATCTCCGTTCTTGAGCGGGAACGTGCGTGGCGCGTTCCGCAGCTCACCCCACGATCCGGTCGCGTAGTAGCCGCCGATGCGAATCACCAGCGGTGTCGGCAGCTCGCCGCCCGTCGTCGCGACACCGAGTGCGCCGTCCAGCAGCTCGAGGTAGCCGTCCGTGCGCGCGAGCGCGACCTGCGGGTAGCCGCTCGACTTGGCCGGGATGACCCAAGTCTGAAGCGGATCGACACCGGCTGGCAACGCGCGCGTCCCGAGCAGCGTCGTCTTGCCGCCAGCGCCGGAGTAACCGGCGAGCCCGGCCGGACCCGCGAGTGTGGTGAGGACGAGATCGCCAAGACCGTCGCCGTTGAGATCCGGAGCAATGACTTCCGAGGCGGCGGCGTAGAGAGCGAACCGATCATGCGGCGTGTACGTCGGCACGGCGCGATCTTGAAGCGTCCACTTCTGCGTGAGGGTGGGCATGGGCATGCGTACGAACGTCCAGCCGATCACGCTCGAGCCCGCGATCGTGAGGAGCACGCGCTGCCCCTTCGTGATCATCTCGGCGGAGCCCGCGAGCGCATGACCTACGATCGTCGGCACGAGATCCGCGCCCGTGAGCGCGTCGAATATGTGCGTCTTCCAGCCACCGTTCGGATCGTAGCCGGAGACGATCACCTCGTAGAGACCGTCACCGTCGAGATCGACCACGGGGTTGTTGAAGCGCACGTCGCCGCCAGCGTCCGGCGCGATCACGTTGGACCAAACCACGCCGAGCGCCTTGCCCACGGTGTCGTAGCGAAACACGCTCACGCGACGCTGGTTCGTCGCCGGCGCGTTCGAATCGTTGAGCACACAGACGATCTCGTCACCGGGTTTGCCATCGATGTTCTGCGTCTTGCAAGCGTTGACGCTGTTCCAGGTCGAGATGAACGGCGTCTGTCCGAGCTGGTTGCCGGTCTTGCCGTCGAAGAGCTCGAAGTGGTCGAAGCCCGCGAGCAGCACTTCGAGAGAGCCGTTGCCGTCGACATCCACGAGAGAGAGCCCACGACCGCCGCCGCACGCGACGAACGGCATCGTCCACAAGAGCTTGGGCGCCTGAAAACCTGCGGCGAACGAGTAGACGAACCCGGTCTTGCCGCTGTTGACGCCGCAGCAGCCGCACTCCTGGATGACGAGATCCGGCTTGCCGTCGCCGTCCACGTCGCCGACCTTGACGATGCCGAGCGCGCCCATCTCGCCGTCGGGCTCGATCCACTCGACGGTGCCAGCCGCCGAGACGACGTAGGCGTGGTCGCTATTTGTCAGCACGAAGTCCTGTTTGCCGTCGCCGTCGAGATCCGCGATCCCGTAGACCGCCCCGAGGCCGCGTGGCTTCGTCTGCCACACGCCCGTGTCGTTCGGCTTCTTCGCGACCAGCCTCCCGCCGGACGTGTAGAGGAGCTCGTTTTGACCGTCGCCGTCCACGTCGCTCGAGACGAGGCCGAGGTCACCGAGCGAGCCACCGAGATACGTGCGCCAATACGGCACTGGTGCAACGACGTCGCTCTTGCCCGCCGCGAACCCGGCGCGCGACACGTCGTGGCGAGCCATGGGCCAGCTCGCGGAGGACGCGCTCGAACTCAACACGACCGCCGTCGTGATCGCCGTCATCAAGCCAAGAAATGAAAGAGAAGCTGATCGTGCCATGACACGAAGTATCGCATGATCACCCTGTTCGTTGACACAGCCGCAGCGCGAGCTTCAACGCCGAGGACATGCCCGTCGCGTCCGCCGCGAAACGAGGCGCGAGGTCGTAGGCGGTGCCGTGGTCCACGCTCGTGCGCACGATGGGTAATCCGAGCGACACGTTCACTTCTTGGCCGAACGCGAGGAGCTTCATCGGGATGGTGGCTTGGTCGTGGTACATCGCGACGACCCCGTCGAAGTCGCCCACAGCGGCGAGCCGCATCGCTGTCTCCGCGGGGATAGGCCCTGAAATGACCGCTCTTTTGCGTGCGGCTTGCACGCGTTTGCGCGCCTGCACGATCCCCGAGACGATGCGCACTTCGTCGGTACCGAGCAGTCCGCCCTCTCCCGCGTGAGGGTTGAGTGAGGCGACCGCGACTCTCGGCGCGCGCGCTCCGAGACGACTCAAGAGATCGACGAGCCAGAACGTTGCGCGTGCGACGGCGGGCGCAGTGACCGCTCGCGGCACGGACGCCAACGGCATGTGCGTGGTCACGAGCGACGTGCTCAGCTTCTCCGACCAAAATGCCATGACCACTTCGCGCGCACCGAGCAGACGCTGCAGGTGCTCGGTGTGGCCCAAGAAGCCTCGAGCGCCGTGGCCGCCGCTCCGAGCGATGGCGTTCTTGTTGACGGGACCTGTGACGAGCGCGTCGCAGACTCCCTCCGTCACGAGATCGCACGCGGCGTTGATCCACGCGAGCTGTGCGGCTCCGGTCGCTTTCGTGGGCGCTCCGAGCACGCGATCGCGCTCATCCAACGACTGCGTGGGCTGCCAACAAAACACACCTGCGGTTCGCGCCGTGCGGGGATCGTCTATGAGCGTTGGCGCACGCACTCGTCTATTTTTTGCAGCGCGCGCGATCGCGGCGTGATCGCCTACGAGCACGACAGTGACTCGCGCGAGCGTGCTCGCGGCGACGATCGACACCTCTGGCCCGATGCCAGACGCACACCCGACGCTCACAGCTAGACGCATCACTCGTCGCCCTCCGGCACGCGAACCACGTAGCCCGCCCCGCGGATGGTCTGCAAGCCGAACGCTTCGCCGAGCTTCGCGCGCAGCCTACGGACGTGGATGTCCACCGTGCGCGCCCCGCCGTCGTAGCGCGCGCCCCACACGCGCGAGAGCAGCTGCTCGCGTGAGTACACACGACCTCGGTTGGCCGCGAAGAACGAGAGCAACGCGAACTCTCGCGCGGTCAGCGTGACGAGCTCTCCGTCGCGCGTCACCTCTCGCGATGCGCGATCGATCACCACGCTGCCGATCTTCGTGCGCTCCTCGCTCGAGAACTCGCTCCGCTTCCACTCGAGCGCGCGTATGCGCTGGTAGAGTTCCGCGGGCATGCAAGGGAGCGCGACGAAGTCATCGTGCCCTTGCGCGGGATCGAGCGCTCCGACTTGTTTCTGTGCGACGCCGACGATCACGGGCACACGCGCGAACCGTCGATCACGACGCGCGCTGCGGATCGCGGAGCCGGCCAAATCCGGCCGCGCGCCTACGTCGACGATCAACATGCGGGGCACTTCGTCATCGCCCAACAAGGCTCCCGCGTCGTCGAAGAGATCCGCCGTCACGACTGCCGCGCCGAGCTGGGCAAGGTGCCCCGCGAGATCGTCGGAGCGATCCGCCGCGAGCACCACGAGCCGTCTCGCTTCTCTCGTCGCGCGCCCCATCGAGTCGGCTGTAACACGGTGACGCGGGCTCGCGTTTTGCAAACCGGATCGGTCATGCAGAAGCTCATCGCCACCTTGATGATCGGGTGCTCGTTCTCCATCGGCTGCGTCGACGAGCCCGAGGCCGTCTATGCAGAGGCTCCGCCACCGGACGGGCGCGTGGAGGTGATGACCGTCTCTCCCTCGGCGGATCAAGTTTGGATCGGCGGCTACTACCACTACATCGGTCGCACCTATGTTTGGGTGCCGGGGCAATGGATCGCGAGGCCGACGCCACAGGCGGTCTACACGCCCGGGAGCTGGCAGCGTCGCGGCCGTCACTGGGTCTTCATCGAAGGCGGATGGTCTTAGGCCTCGTTCCGCCGACGTGACGACTTGGTCAGCCGACGCGCGTGCCGCCCACCGTGATCGCCGAGATCTTGATGGTGGGGCAGCCGACGCCAACCGGCACGCTCTGACCGTCCTTGCCGCACGTCCAGATGCCGTCGCTCACCTCGACGTCGTTGCCGAGCATCGAGACCTTGCGCAAGACGTCCGGTCCGTTGCCGATCAAGTTCACGCCCTTGAGTGGAGCCGTGATCTTGCCGTCCTCGACGAGGTAGCTCTCCGTGAGAGAGAACACGAAGTCTCCGTTCGAGATGTCCACCTGGCCGCCGCCGAACTTGCGCGCGAACACGCCGCGCTTGACGCTCTTCAAGATCTCTTCGGGGTCGTGCGGGCCCGCCGCGAGGATCGTGTTCGTCATGCGGGGCATCGGCGCGCACGCGAAGCTCTCGCGACGTCCGTTGCCGCTCGGCGTGAGCTTGTAGTGCTTGGCGCTCAGGCGATCGTGCAGGTATCCGCGTAGCTTACCGTTCTCGATGAGCACGGACGATTGCGGCTCGTTTCCCTCGTCGTCCACGTTGATCGAGCCGCGCGACTGCAAGAGCGTTGCGTCGTCGATCACCGTGCAAAGCTCGCTCGCGACGACGTTGCCGATCTGTCCGGCGTAGTTGCTCGTGCCTTTGCGGTTGAAGTCCGCCTCGAGACCGTGACCCACCGCTTCATGAAGCAAGATGCCGCTGTCGCCGGGCGCGAGGACGACTTCCATCGTGCCGGCCGGTGCCTCTTGCGCGTCGAGCATACGGATCGCCTGCTCGGCCGCCTGCTTCGCGTGCCACTCGGGTGACTTGGTGTCGAAGTAGCCCAGCGTGGTGCGGCCGCCGCCGCCCGAGCTTCCCTCTTGTCGCTTGCCGTCACGCTCCGAGACGGCGCGCACGCCGAAGCGCACGAGCGGCTGCGTGTCGCGTGCCCACTTGCCGTCGCTGGTCACGACGAGCACCTCGCGGATCTCTTCGGAGATGCTCGCTTCGACCTTGACGATCCGCGGGTCGAACGCGTGTGCCGCAGCAGCAGCGCGCTCGAGGAGCTTGCGCTTGTCGATGCCGGGCGCGTCGAGCGTGACGAGATCGAGATCGTATCGGTGAGGCAAAATCAGGGCCTTGGGATGAACGGGGAAAGTGCCGCCCTTGCCGTTCGCGATCTGCGCGGCGGTCTCAGCTGCCTTCTGCATGGCGTCCCAATCGAACTGCTCGACGTACGCATAGCCGGTGGCGTCGCCCTTCTGAACGCGCACGCCGAGGCCCATCGACACGCCTCGCGACGCGCTCTTGCAGATGCCTTCGTCGAACACGAGACTGCCAGCGGCGCGATACTCGAAGAACACGTCCGCGTAGTCGCCTCCCTTCGAAAGCGCGACCGCGAGCAGCCGCTCTGCGAGCTGTGCGTCGATGGCGTTGGAGCCGTTTTCTGCGAAAGGGGCGCGATAGAGAGACGAGGAAGTCATTGGGGCCATCGAAAAGTAAGTCGGTTCGGTCTTTGTCACAACCTCGCTGAAACATGGCTTTCCGGTCATGCGCACGACTAGGGTGCAACCAATCTCGTGTTCACCTACTTCCTCATCACGATTCACGTCCTCGCGAACCTCGTCTGGATCGGCGCGATCTCCAGCGTCGGATTTCTTCTCGCGTGGGCGAGCAAGATGCCCGAAGCCGAGGGCAAGATCGTCGGCGCGATGGCGCGGCGCCTCTACTCGATCGTCGCGCAGCCCGCGTTCGGCGTCTCTTTTCTCTTCGGCGTCGCCATTGTGTCCACCAACGTCAGCTCCTACCTGCACCTTCACTGGTTCCACGGGAAGCTCACTTTGGTCCTCGCCGTGATAGCCCTTCACCACGTCATCGGCGCCAAGACGCGGAAGGTTGCCGGTGGAAGTATGCAACAGGGTGGTTCTGGCGCTATCCTGTCCGGGGCATTGCTCTTGTGCGCGCTCTTCGTCGTGACACTCGCCGTGTTCCAACAGAACCTGATTCCCTGACCCTTTCGCTCGAGAGCTTCTTTGGCCTCAACCCTCACACATGGTTCGTTCGAACGAACCTTCTGGAGAGCCGTTTTCAGTGGCGATTGATCGCGAAAGCGTACTCGTAGCCGCCCAAAAATTCGTCGAGAAGAAGAAGTACGACAAGGCGATTGCCGAGTACCAAAAGATCCTTCAGGTCGATCCGAACGACGCACGGACGTTGCTGAAGGTCGGGGACCTCCAACTCAAGATGGAGGCCTATCCCGAGAGCATCGCGACGTACGAGCGCGTGGGAAAGTTCTATGCGCAGCAGGGGTTTGCGCTGAAGGCGATCGCTGTTTACAAGCAGATTCGCGAGATCGTCGGCAAGCATGTGCCGCACCTCGAGGAGCGCTACGGACACATCGCTCCCAAGCTCGCGGACCTCTACCAGCAGCTCGGTCTCGTCAGCGACGCGCTCGCTGCACTCGACGAAGTCGCGACGCGATTGCAACGCGCGCAGAGAGACAACGAGGCGATCGAGGTCTTCAAGAAGATCGTCTCCCTCGATCCCACGAATCCGTTGCCGCACCTCCGACTCGCCGAGGCACACTCTCGGGCGCGCGACGCTGATGCGGCCGTCAGCGAGTTCAGTGTCGCGGCCTCGCTGCTCGTGCGCCTCGGCCGGAGAGACGATGCACTGAAGGTGCTCGAGCGTTTGCTCCACCACCGCCCAGAGCCTGCGCAGGCGCGCCTCGCCGCCGACTTGTACCTTGCGCGCGGCGGGCCGCAGGACGGCATGCAAGCGCTGTCGAAGCTGCAGGTCTGCTTTCAAGCGAACCCGAGAGACCTCGACACGCTCGGCCTACTCGCGAAGGCGTTCGGCGTCATCGGACAGGCCGGCAAAGGCGTCGAAGTCCAGAAGGAGATGGCGCGCATCGCACGCGATCTCGGCAAGCTCGAGGTGATGGGC
>JAYVYD010000128.1:0-9080 GCA_043784605.1 Myxococcales bacterium
AATGCCCTTCTCGAAGTCGCTCCACACCGTGCCGTCGATGGGCTTGCGTCGAGAGAACCTCGCGACGCCCTCCTTCATCTCGGCGCGGAACTGGTCGTGAGACTTCTCGCGCCGAGCTACGCCTACCACCGCGAAGCTCCCGGGTAAGACCCGGGAGAGCGCGAGGTTGTAGAGCGCGGGCATCAGCTTGCGCTTCGTGAGGTCCCCGGACGCGCCGAAGATCACGATTGCGCAAGCGTCGCCCGTCCGGTCTGCGTCGATTCCAGTTCGGAGCGGGTTCATCACTTCAGGCCTTCTTCACCGCGTGTCCGCCGAACTCGTTGCGCAGCGCCGCGAGCACGCGCATCGCGAAGCTGTTGTCCTGGCGCGACGTGAACCGAGCAAAGAGCGCGGCCGCGATCGTCGGCACGGGCACGGCGTGAGCGATGCCTTCGTTCACCGTCCAGCGACCTTCACCCGAGTCTTCTACATACGGCTTGAGATCCTTCAGGTCCGGATCCTTGTTGAATGCGAGCTCCGCGAGTTCGCAGAGCCACGAGCGTACGACCGAGCCATTGTTCCAGACGCGAGTGACTTGACGCAGATCGTAGCCGTAGTCCGTCGCGCGCAGCAGCTCGAAGCCTTCTGCGTAGGACTGCATCATCGCGTACTCGATGCCGTTGTGGACCATCTTGCAAAAGTGCCCGGCGCCGGCCTTGCCGAAGTAACCGAGTCCGTTCTTCGGAGCGAGTGTCGTGAGTGCAGGCTCGCAGTGCTTGAACGCAGATTCGCTGCCGCCCACCATGAGCGAGTAGCCGTTCTGAAGGCCCCAAATGCCGCCGGACGTGCCCGCGTCGAGGAACCGTAGCTTCTTCTTCTCGAGCTCGGACGAGCGCCGGATCGAGTCGCGGAAATTCGAGTTGCCACCGTCGATGACGATATCGTTCTCGCTCATCAGCGATGCCAGCTTGTTGATCGTGTCCTCCGTCGGACCGCCCGCGGGGACCATCACCCACGCTGCGCGCGGGGCTTCGAGTTTGCTCACCAAGTCCTCGAGCGAGCTCGCGCCAGTCGCGCCCTCCTTCACGAGGCGCTCCACCGCCGCCGCATCACGGTCATAAGCCACGACCTTGTGGCCACCGCCCAGAAGGCGTTTGACCATGTTTCCACCCATTTTGCCCAGGCCGATGATTGCAATCTGCATGCGTTCCTCTCGAGGTGCGTTGAACCGAGCCGCGAGGATACACGAGGGCGAACCGTAGAAGGGGACGCACGGTCTGCCATCGTCGTGCACGGCACGCGCCTTGCCCCATTTGAGACACTGGTTACGTTCTCATGTGAAACGAGGCATCTCATGCATGAAACGTTACCGAGTCGAATCGTAGGTGTCGTTCAGCTGAAAGTTGGCGCGCGCGTCGTGTCCGTTCCGGTGCACTCGGTCACTTTCCTGAGCGAAGACGGCGCGAAGACGTCGGGCGGTTTCTTCGTCGAGGGTGACTCGTGCGGAATCGTCGTGTCGGCACAGGCCTCGGCCCAAGATGTGCAAACACAGATGAACGAAGCATGTCGCGACGCAGTCCGCCACTTGTCCAAGCAGCTTCTGAGCTGACCGAATCCAATCGCCGACGAACGGGCTCCAGAAGACGGAGCCAAACGAAAAGTAATTGTAAGCGCGCCCTGATTGTTGGGGCGCACAGGAGACGTGTATCCAATGAGCCAGTCCAACCACACCATCGAGCCGAAAGTCGTCACCGCTAACCTCCCACCGGCGTCCGAGAAAGTTCGTCGTCCTCGTGGCTTTGCTGCCATGGACCGCAACCGCGTGAGCGAGATCGCTCGCAAAGGCGGAAAAGCAGCCCACGTCGCCGGCACCGCTCACGAGTTCACGCGTGACGAAGCGCGAGAGGCCGGCCGCAAGGGTGGCTACGCGACGCACGCGAAGCGCAAGGCCGCCAAGACCGACGACACCTCGGCGCCCTGATCGCTCGCTTGGTGTAGGATGCACGCATGGCTTTGCCGTCGATCAGAGTGGCGCACCCGCACGTCGAGCTCGCCGCCGACGGCAGCCCCACCGTGCGGGGGACACGCGTTCCCGTAAGGCGCTTGTGGGCGTGGCATCGCCGAGGAACGGCGATCGAGACATTGCTCAAGCGCTACCCGACGCTCGGGTGGGCACGCTTGCTGGATGCACTCGCGTTCGCCTACGACAACCAGGAGCTCGTGACAGCCGATCTCGAGCGTGAGCGAGAAGCGTTGGGTACGGACGTCCTTCCTCCCGAAGCAGCGCAGACCGCGCTGCCGTTCGCGGGTCGGAAATAGATCCTCACGACACATCGTTCGTCTCTACGGCGGTGAAGCTCGCGCTCCCTTGGGGTTTGCCCTCCGGTCGACACCGGATGTGGCTGTTTTTGGCCGCGCTGACCGCGGTCGCGGCCGGAAGCGGCATTGGGTATCGGGCGGCTTGGCGAGCTCCGGTCGCGGTCGCCACGGGTTGGCGTGTACGCGTCAACAAGGTGCAGCATGCACCCAACTCGGCCACGGGACTCGTCTTGAAGAAGCCAGGCAAGCCTGACCTCGAGCTCACCGATGGCGCAGAGATCCCAGCGAACGCGACGGTCGCGACCGATGCTCACACTCGCGCGAAGCTGGAGGGGATCGACGGCACCCTGATCGCGGTCGATACGGACAGCGAGCTCTCGATTCTCCCTGGAGCACGTGCGCTCCGCCTCGAGAGGGGCGTGGTACTCGCTGACGTCGCTCACATCGACCACGCGCCGCCCATGCGCATCACGACACCGCACGGTGACGTCTCCGTCCTCGGGACGAAGCTCGAGGTCACCTGCGCGCCCGACCGGACGCACGTCGAGGTGCTGCGTGGCCTCGTGAGCCTCTCGACTCCCAACGCTCCCACGACCGATGTGCTCGCGGGACAAGAGGCCGTCGCGTCTGATGCGGGGATCGATCTCGCGCCCGCGGGCGATCTCGCGCAGCGCGTGGCGTTCGGCGAAAAGTTCGCGATCGAGCCCTCGCACAACGACGACGCAGACGCCCCCATTGGTGGCTTGGGCGAACTCCGCGCACGCAAGCCTGGCTCGCAGGACGAGAAGGACCATGCGCTTCGCCTCGCGCGCCATGCCGTCAAGGTGCGCGTGGTGGGCGGTGTCGCTCGAACCGAGATCGACGAGACGTTCGCCAACGACTCGGACGAGAGTCTCGAGGGTGTGTACCGATTTCCATTGCCTGCAGGCGCGCAGATCGAGCGGCTCGCGCTCGAGGTCGACGACAAGCTCGTAGAGGGCGCATTCGTCGACAGGACCAAGGGGCAAGCCATCTGGCGAGGTGCCATCCAAAACGCGACGCCGACCGCTCCGAAGCCCGTGCAGGAGATCTTCTGGGTCCCCGGGCCTTGGCGTGATCCGGCGCTCCTCGAGTGGCAGCGCGGCGGGCGCTTCGAGCTCAAGATCTTCCCGATCCAAAAGCGCGCCTCGCGACGCGTGGTCATCGCGTACACCGAGAACATCGCGCCGGTGGGTGGCCGTCGTCGCTACGTCTATCCGCTCCCCAACGATCCGAAGCTCGCGGTGGACGATCTGTTCCTCGATGTCCAAGTGTTGGGCAACGATCACGCCGTGCCCGTTCGCGTGCGTGGCTACGAGCTCGACTCGTCGAAGGTGGAAGGCGGCGTGCGACTGTCGCGCGATCTCGGCAAGACCTCTCCGAGCGGCGATCTCACGGTCGAGTTCGCCCTGCCAGATGCGCGCAGCGAGATGAGTGCGTGGGCGTTCTCCGACACGACGGCCAAGTCCGGCGCCGATCGATTCGCACTCGTCGCGCTCAGGCCGAAGCTCGCGACGTGGGGAGACACAAAGCCGCGTGACTACGTGATCGTCGTAGACAGCGGTCGAGCGATGTTCGGCGAGCGCTTCAAGCGCGCCTCGCGCCTCGCCGAGCAGATCACCGAGGAGATGGACCGCCGCGATCGCGTCTCCGTAATCGCCTGCGACGTCGAGTGCACGCGCATGCCAGGCGGGCTGAAAGCAGCAGGATCCGGCACGGCCCACGACGTCGACGCGTTTCTCGCGAGCATCACGCAAGACGGCGCGAGCGATCTCGGAGCTGCGATTCGGTCTGCGAGTTCCATCCCCGATCCTGCGAGGGAAGGGCGGGTCGTACTCCTCAGCGCCGGTACGGCGAGCGCGGGCTATCGCTCGCTGGCGCGACTCTCACGCGACGTCGCGGACGTTACGAACGCGCACACGTCCGTCGTGACTGTCCCGATCGGGAGCGACGCAGACACGACCACGCTCGCGGAGATCGCACGGGGAGGTGGTGGCGCGATGGTGCCGTACGCACCCGGTGAGCCGCTCGAAGCCGCCGCGCTCGAGGTTCTCGCCGCGACGTACGGCAAGGCCCTGCGAGACGTGCGTGTGACGTTGCCCGCAGGCTTGGCGGACGCGGCGCCGAAGTCGATCGCACCGATTCGCGCGGGCTCCGAGCTGTTGATAGGCGCCCGAATGAAGGACGATCGCATCAAGGGAGACGTGGTCTTGACGGGCACGCTCGCAGGCGAGCCGTTCACCGCGACGTACCCGCTCGACTTGACCGCAAGCACGGCGGTGGGCAACGCGTTCGTGCCGCGTGAGTTCGCCGCGCTCGAGATCGCCGACGAAGAGCGCCGCCCAGGAGACTTGCGCAAGGCAGAGATGGTCGCGCTCTCCCGGCGCTTCAGCGTCCCGTCGAAGTACACATCGCTGCTGGTGCTCGAGAGCGAGGCGATGTTCTCCGCGTTCGGGATCGATCGCCCGGCCAAGGGCGAGGCATGGAACGACGAGGCGCTCGCCGTGGGGACGACGCTCGTCGGCGGCGACGCAGACGAGAAGGACAAGTCAGCGCCGCTCACCGACCTCCTCGAATCAAAGACATCTCCGTTCGCGAGCTCCGCCGGTCCCGGCTTCGGTGGTGGGCATGGGCTCGCGGCCGCCTCTCCGACGCCGACCATGACCGCGCCCACGCGATCCGAAGACGCGCCCACGAAGAAGCCTACGGTCGCGCGGGCGGTGCCTTGGGGCGGGTGGGACGGTGGACGCCGCCGCGGCCAGTTCATGAAGCGAGTCTTTCATCGGGAGGCGAACATCGCGGCGGAGGTCGATGACGTCGTGTCGTTCGACAAGATCGCGGACGCACGCGCGAAGGCGGCCGCAGCGCCAGACGAGCGTCAACGAACCCTCGATCTCGTGCGGGTCCTCGAGCGCGCGGGCGACGAGAAGAACCTCTCGGCAACGATCGACGCGTGGCAGAAGCGCGATCCGCTCGACGACGCAGCGATCTCGGCGCGAAGCGATCTGTTGGCGATGACAGGCGACCGCGCCGGCTCCCTCCGTGTGCGCAGTGGTCTCAACTCCGCGCTCCGATCGCCTGACCCCTTCGTGCTCGACGCGCTCGCGGTGGCGTTCGAGCGCGAGCACAAATACGACGACGCCTGCTCGATGCGCATCGCCGCAGCCGAGGCCACGCCAGAGGACGACGACCGCGTGTCTCGCGCGATCGCTTGCGAGCGCGGGCGAGGGCGAGATCGCGAAGCGACAGCGTGGCTCGATGACGTAGGCGACGCGCGCCGCGCGATCATCGGCAAGTTCGCAGACGCTCGGCGTACGGCGCCAACCTCAGAGCCGATCTCGGAGCCGATCATCACGGGCGACATCATCGTGGACGCCACGTGGAGCGACGCGGTCGATCTCGACCTCGCCATCATCGACCCGAACGGGTCTCGCGTCGGCTGGACGAGCTCGGCTCGCTTCGCCAAGGTCGCCGACGCCACTTCGTTGGGCCACGAGACGCTCGCAGTCACCAACGGCAACGCAGGTGCGTTCACGGTGGAGATCGCGCGCGCCGATGGGGCCGCCACGGACGGTCGAGACACGCGCCGCACCGTGCACGGCACGCTCACCATTCGCGCATTCGGAGAGAAGAAGACGGTCCCCTTCGATCTCGTCGGGGGCTCGGTGCGCGTCGCCAAGATCCAGGCTCGCTGGGAGTCGGAACTCGCACCCGCGACGGAAGACGAGATCAACGATGCGACGAGCGGGACGCTTCCTTTCGATCGCGCAAGCGCGTTGCGTTCTCTCTCGTCCGTGAGCGTCTCGGGGTGCCACGATCCTCAAGGCGGCGGCGCGGGCGTCGCACTCGTCACGTTCTCGTCCAGCGGTCGGGTGGCGAGCGTCACGGCGCGCGGCGGACCGTTTTCTCCGAGCGCGAACGCGTGCATCACGGGCGTCTTCCGCTCGCTGACCGTCTCGCCGTTCTCGGGCCCACCGGAGACGGTGAGCCGAAGCATCGTCGTCGGTCCCTAGACCGCGGACTCGCCGTCGAGAACGCGCGCGAGCACCTCGAGCGCGTCAGTGACCTTCGGGCGATCGGCACGACCCACGCGCTCGAGTAGGGCAGCGAAGGCCTGGCTGGAGGCCGCCGCAGAGGTGTCGGCCGCGCGCTTGCCACGCGGGGTGAGCCGTACGTCGGTCTGACGGCCGTCGTCGGTGCCCTTCTTGCGCGTGATGAAGCCCGCCTTCTCGAGGCCGGCGAGGTTGCGACTCGCGGTCGACGGATCGATGCCGAGCATCATGGCAAGCGACGAGGTCGACACGGCGCCACGCTCCGAGATCACCATAAGGGTCTCTGCTTGCTGCGGCGTAACCTCGCCAGAGCGCGCGCGCTCTCGGCTGATACGTCCGACGCCGCGGGCGACGATTTGGAGTGCGCGTGCGAACCTGTCGTGGTCAGCCATGAGGCGGTCTGTAGAATACAAGTTACGTCTCGGCGTCAAGGGGTTCGCGTTGACCCGGCGTGAATCCCGGCAGGCAATGCGGCGACGCTCGGCAGTCGATCGAATCCCTCCGCCCTCTCGTGCTTGTCGCACGAGAGCCTCGTCTGTCTACAAACGGCGCTTGGTGTGCTAGAGCGCTCCTCGAATCGATGGAGAGGCCGTGCTTGGGCCTGACGCGTAGGTCTCGAGGAAAGTCATGAACCAACCCATTCATAGGCGCGCCGCAAAACCCGAGACTACTCGAATGTTCGAGAGCGACTTCATCGAGCGTTTCTCTCGCATTCACCCGGCGACTCCCTTCGTCGCGTATGTGCCGCTCATCGCGCTCATGTTCTATCGCGCGTCTCAGCGCGACCTCGGCCTCGCGCGGGTCGTCGGCCTGGTGATGACCGGGCTCTTGATTTGGACGCTCACCGAGTACGTCCTTCACCGCTACGTCTTTCACTGGACCGGCGAGCAAACCTGGAAGAAGCGCGTGCACTTCCTCCTTCACGGAGTGCATCACGATTTTCCGAACGACAGAGATCGCCTCGTGATGCCGCTCGGCGCATCATTGCCGATGGCGGTCCTGTTCTACGTGCTCTTTTACTTCACCATGGGCGCGCGCGTGGGGGACGAGCTCTTCGCGGGGTTCGGCATCGGCTACCTGTTCTACGACGGCACGCACTTCGCGGTGCACCACTTCAAACAGACGACCGCCCTCGGCAAGTTTCTTCGCAAGCACCACATGGTGCATCACCACGCGGACCACGAGGGAGGCTTCGGAGTCTCCTCACCGCTTTGGGATTTCGTCTTCCGCACGATGCCGAAGAAGCGCAACGCCTAAAGCGTCGAGCGCTTTTCCGCTCAGCGCTTCGTGTAGTGAGCGACAGCCTGCGGCGACGGTGCGGTCGGCGCGACACTCACCGCGCGCGTCGTCCCTTGAAGGAGCGAGCCGGCTTTCGTCCCAGCGGCGAACGACGCGGCGCATCCGGCAAGGACGCACGCACCCAACACGACACCGCGGACGATCGAGGACTTCGGCATGTCTGTGCTCACTGACCCCGGAGTGTACGCCCGACTTGGCGCGAATCTCAACGCATCCGAGAAATAAATAATAGAGGCCGTTGCCCACATTGCGACCCCGAGAGGAGCGCACGACTGCGGATGATGCGCTACCATCGCGCGTCGGATGTCCCAGAAACGGACAGACGAGCCCGCGCCGACCAAAGCCGCGCCTAGCGAGGTCGGCACCGTGCTCGCGCAGCGTTACGAGGTCGTTCGCGAGCTCGGGCGTGGTGGCATGGGCGTCGTCTATCTCTGCAAAGACGTCGGCACCGGTGATCGCGTTGCGCTGAAGCGCCTCAGGATCCCCGAGGACAAAGCCGAGACACGCGACGAAGAGAGCTTCTGGTTCCATCAAGAGGCGCGTGCAGTGGCATCGCTGGATCACCCTGCGATCGTGCGTGCGCGCGACTTCGGGCAGCTCGCCGACGGCACCCCGTACCTCGTGATGGACGTGCTGCCTGGACGGAGCGTGCACGAGTGGATGCACACGACCAAGATGGCGTGGTCCGTGATCTGGGCGCTCGTCGAGCAGGTTCTCGCGGGGCTTGGGCACGCGCACGCGCGAGGCGTGATCCATGGAGACCTCAAGCCGTCAAACGTGATGCTCGATCTCGCGTCGCCGAAGGGGCCGCGCGCGTACATCTTGGACTTGGGTCTCGCGTGGCTTCGTCACCCGCACCACGACTCGCGCCTGGACGGCGCACCGGCACCCGAAGGTTCGATGCACTCCGGGGCGGGCACCGTCGGGTGGGTCGCGCCAGAGCAAATCCGGCGGGCCGCTGCGCTCGTCGGGCCCTCGACCGATCTTTACGCGCTTGGCTGCATCATGTATCGCGTGCTCGTCGGGCGTGAGGTGTTCGAGGGGAGCGCGCAGGATGTTCTCCGCGCGCACAAGCGCACTCCAGTCCCCGCGCTCGAGCTCCCCGCAGAGGTCCCCGTTGGAGTGAGCGGGTTCGTTCAGAAGCTCCTCGCGAAGAAGCCATGGCATCGCTTCGAGTACGCCGCAGATGCTCGCCGCGCGTGGGAGGCCTTCCGCCCGAAGGATCAGCCCACGTTCGAGGAGGCGATGGCGATGACTCCGCGATTTTCTCCGCGTGTGGCACCGGCTTCGTCACGCCCCGCGCTCGGTCATGTGATCGCCTCGGGGCGCTCGCTCGCGCCGGGTCTGCTGGGCCTGCGACAGGCGCCGCTCGTCGCCCGCGAACCGGAGCGCGCGGAGCTGTGGCAAGCGGTG
>JAYVYD010000129.1:0-26208 GCA_043784605.1 Myxococcales bacterium
AACTTGGCGAGGCCCGATGTGGTGCTCACGAGGTTCGGTTGGATCTTGTTGATCAGCATCTCTTCGACGGTCTTGCCGACCTTGTTGGAGAGGAAGCCGGGGACTCCCGGGATTTTTTTGCCGTCGATCGTGAGGCTGCCGCGAATCTCCAGGACTGTCGTGTTGGGATCTTTTTCGAGGAAGCGGTTGGCCCCGTGACAGTCGACGGCCTCGCTGAACGCATGCGTCTTGATGACCCAGGCAACCGTGAAGTCGCTCTCGTCCCAGGTCGCGATGTCGTCCCAAGAGAGCATCTTCTCGCTCACGAACGCGCGCGCCGCCGCGGGAATGTCGCCGCCGCCCTTCCACACGTTGACGAAGGAGACGCGGCTGCCCTCGGCTTGTCGGCTCTTGATCTCGATGTTGCGCACGTTTGGCAAATACGGAAGCAGCTGCAGGATATCGTCGCGATAAGCGGCGAAGACGACTGCGCGAGGGAACGGGATCGTGGCGTCTGCGCGGAGCTCCATACGTCGGTCTATACCGCGCCCCTTCGCTCTCGAAAACGTTAGTCTCGGCTCATGCGAGCAGAGTTCGGGGCGGGAGCTTGGCGGGTCAACATCGGCGACGAGCCACACCAGGGGCTCGACGAGAGCCGCGTCGTAGTGGATCGACTGGGGGACGACGACTCGCGTGAACCCGTCTTCGTGTTGGTCTCTGCGGCCGCGCGCGCACCGAGCCTGCTCGTCGTCGGGCGCGTACGTGCGTCGTTCTCGCCGGGCGTACACCTCGTGCCGGAGACCTCGACGCTCTTCGTCGGGTGCTCCGAGAGCTTGGCCGTCTACGACCTGGAGAAGTCCGAGCGCACGCACCTCGATCTCACGCCCTACGCGTTCACCTCGTGGAACCGCCACGGCGACATCATCGTCATGAGCGGCGAGCTCGAAGTCGCCGGATACGATCTGCGCGGGCAGCGCTTGTGGGCCGCGACGATCGAGCCGCCGTGGGACTATGGAGTCCAGGGCGACGCGATGTTCACGATAGCGATGGGACACAAGACGGAGTTCTCTCTCCGAGAGGGTCCGAAGGGTCCACTCGTCGCCCGCTAAGGCTCTCGCTGTCTAACCCCTCACCCACCTGCGACTCCCCCGTTGCTCGCGTCCATCTCCCGAGATGGGAGAGGGTCCATTGCATACGCCCTCTTCCACTTGTGGGAGAGGGCGTACGTGAGTCGCGAGGGGGGAGGTCTGCGAGACGCAATCAGCGCGTTGTGAAATGCGCGCTAGAGCGTGGTGTTCAGTGGATCGTATTTATTTCCACCTTTGTGGAACGGATTGCCCTGCTTGAGCGGAGGGAGCGAACCTACGCCACGCTTCGATGCGGCCGCGGCCTTCTTCTTTTGTTGGTCGGCCTCGCGCGCCTTGTCGATCTCGAGCAACGCGCGCTTCTGATCGTCCGAGAGCGTGCGCGCTTTGTCTTGTTCGGGCGGCGACGATGGCTTCAGCGCTGCGTTGAGATCTGCGACGATCGGCGGAGGCGCGGTCGCCGCTGCGGTGCCTTCGTTGTCGAGCGCAGAGCCGACGCTGAAGATACCAACGGCGCCAAAAACAAGCGCCGCAGCGAGGCCGAGGACCACGTTGCGTTTGCTCGAGCGGAGCTGGCGCGGGTCGAGATCGAGGTCGGTCGTGTCGATCGCCATCGGCGCCGTGCTGTTCACGGGCACCGAAAGGGTCTCGGGTTGCTCTTCGAGACCCGCGGCTTGTGCGAGCGTGATCCACTCCTCGGAGCCCTCACGGCGCACGAGCGTCTGTTCGTGGATGAGACCTGCTTGGAAGGCTTCGTCGAGCTGATCGAGGCTTCCAGATTGCGCGCCACCGTTGCCGAGTTTCACGTGCCAAATCTCGCTGCTCATTAGAGACCTCCGTGATGCTGGACGAACTGTCTCGTCTCGTGGAGCGCCGCGCAACGAAAGAAACCTAAAAATGGGCGGCTGGCCGGTGACACTGCAAGCGTCCGCCCGTGGCGAACGTCAACGTGCGTCGGCATCATCGCGCTTGCGCTTTTTAAAGGACACTCCCGCAGAGACCGCGAGGTCTTGCGGGAGCGGAGAACGCGCCATGAGGGGGCACGCCTCTGAGGACGACCTGACCTTAAAGTGTAAAATCCCGCAGAGCCGTTTGGGTTCATCTGCGGGAAGTTACGGGTTGGCGGCGATTGCACTTCGCTGCCCTAAATAAATGCTCACGCCCGAGTGAGAAAGCCGGGTTTTTATCACCTAACAGGGTGATGCCTTCACCGTTTGGCTACATCCCGATGTTTGCGGCTGTGGGGAGTAAACCCTAAGGGCCAGTCGGGATGGTTGGAGTCGAGCCAACATATCGATTGCTTGTATGGCCTTTTCGAGGGGGCGTGAGAAAACCGAGTGACCTCGACGCGCGTGGCGGATGGCCGCACGAAGCGACCCTGTGAGCCGCTGTTGGCGGCTGGATGCGAGAGCGAATGACGTCCGAGTGAGCAATCCTTGGTCGTCGGCTTTGGGCCTCGGACCGGCTTCTCTTTACAGGAAGATTCGCTTGTAAGGGCTGCTCGGTTGGACGTGATCGCCTCGACGTTTTGATGACCCGACGGACGCGAGCTCGCCGCCTGCCTGACAAACGAAATCGCGATTCGCTCGTGTGGTAACGTCGCCGTTTTCCATCAGGAGAGTGCCATGCGCGTCGACCATGAGAAGCTGAACGTTGTGCTCGCGTCCGTTGCCGTGACGGGTGTGTTGCTCGGCTGCAAGATGTTCAAGAGCGATGACCCTGCGGCGAGCGATGCCGGGGCGGCAGTAACTACGACGACGACAACTGCCGCGCCCGTCGTGAAGGACTGCACGGTGGACGCTCCGTTCTCGATCGACAAAGGCGCTCGCTTGGACACGGGCCTCACGCTCGTGAAGATGCCCGACGGACGTGTGGCGATCGGCTACGCGACCGGCGACGGCAAGCCGAAGGTCGCCATGATCGACGACAGCGGCGCGAGCTCGCTCGTGGAGGTCGCAGCTCAACACTTCCTCGTAGGCGAGAAGGTCAGAGACAAGTCCGTGACCAAGCGAACGGTGATGCGCGTGACGCCGATCGGGATGAAGGGCTTGCTGATGCGCGTGGGCATCGACGCGCTCGACACGACCGACATGGGTGGTCCGCGATATCGGTACTTGCGCTGCGGTCAAGCGGACGGCGATCCGATCATCGTGGACGACGGCCCGAGCTTCTATGACGGCGAGTTCAACCCGCCTCCGGTCGACATGACGCAAGAGGGCGCCCAAGAGATGCGCGATTGCCGCACGTTCTCGAACGGCTCGGAGACGTGGGTGCTCGCGAGCAACATGTACCCGAACAACGAGGACGGTACGTACGCGGCCGGTTGGGTCATCGACGAGAAGCCAGGCAAAGAGCACGTCGAGGATCCCACGATCGACTTCACAGAGGTCAAGGCGCCCGCCGACAAGAGCGCGCCGAAGCCTCTGTTGTACGAGGTGCCCGTGAGCCTCCGCGTTCCAGGCGGCGACTTCATCATGGCGTCGCGCATCGCCGGAAAGCTCGTGATCGCCAAGCGCAAGAAGAACCTCGAGCCCGACGGCGACGCAGTCAAGCTCACGTTCAGCGCGCCGATCGGCATGGCCACGATGACCGTCGTCGATAAGAACATCGCGCTGCTCGTGCCCTCGCTCGGCAAGACCGAGGTGCTGGGCGCCACATGGCCGGCAGACCAGGCGGCGGTGAAGCCCACGACGCTCACGATCGACGATCCCACTCCGCCGACCGAAGGCGATCGCACGAGCCTGTCCACCGCGACGACTCCGTCCGGAGACATCGTGCTCGGCTTTGTCGACGGCAAAGGCACGACGCACAAGGCACGACTCACAGTGCTCACGAGCGATCTCAAATCGAAGAAGGCCGTGTTCGACGTCAGCGCGGACAACGCCTCCGAGCTGCGCGTTTCGGTCCTGAAAGACGGCCGATTCTTCGTCACGTACCTCAAAGTCGACACCGGCGTCGGCGAGGTCATGGGCGCGATCGCGCAGTGCAAACCCTAGCGGGACGATGATACAGTCGCCCGCATGGTCAACCCCACCGCCACGTGCGAAACGTCGCTCGGCACCTTCGAGGTCGAGCTGTTCAAAGACCAAATGCCCATTACCGCGGGCAACTTCATCAAGCTCGCCAAGAGCGGCTTCTACGATGGGTTGCACTTTCACCGCGTGATCAAGGGCTTCATGGCGCAGTTCGGATGTCCTCACTCGAAGGACCCGAAGTCGCCCAAGGCGGGCACCGGCGACGGCCCGGACGGCACCATCCGGGACGAGCACACCGCAAAAATCTCGAACGACCCGGGCACGCTCTCGATGGCAAACGTCGGCGATCCCAACTCGGGCAGCTGCCAGTTCTTCATCAACACGAAGCACAACAGCTACCTCGACTGGTTCAGCCCCGGCGACTCGAAGCACCCCGTGTTCGCCAAGGTCATCAAGGGAATGGACGTCATCGGCAAGATCGAGAGCACCCCGACCGACGGCGGCGATCGCCCTAAGACGCCCGTGAAGATGATCAAGATCACAGTCAACGGCGAGTAACTGGCCAGGGCCCCCTGCTTACGGGAGGTGAGTGCTCATGAGTCGCTCGATTGCCGACAGCAGATCGCTCGGGAGCGGCGCCACGATCGTGCCCACGTTGGGTAGCGTGAGTGTGTGTGCGTGGAGCGCCATGCGCTTCAGTCCGAACGCTTCGCGCACCTTGCGGTTGAACCACCCGGTTCCGTAGTTCGAGTCATTCGCGAGCGGGTGCCGCAGGTGCGCCATGTGCCGGCGGATTTGGTGATAGCGGCCGGTCCGCGGGCTCGCCACGATCAACGACGCCCACTCGCCGCGCGCGAGCGTCCATAGCTCGGTGATGGCCTCCACCTTCGGGCCGTCTTCGGACTTGGGAATCGCATAATCGATAATCGCGTGATCGGGAGTCGAGCCGCGAACGATTGCCACGTAGGTCTTCTTGACGCGACCATCGTCCCAGGCCGCTCGCAGCGCGCGCACAGAGTCCTCCGAGAGAGCGAACGCGAGCGCTCCGCTCGTCTGTCTATCGAGTCTGTGTACGGGCCACACGTGCGCGCCGAGGGTGTCGCGCGCGCGCATCATCGCGACGTCGCGCTCCCGCGCCATATCGCTGCGGTGCACCACGATGCCCGAGGGCTTGTCGACCACCGCGACGTCCGCGTCGCGATACAGCACGGCGATAGGCGGGCTCGTCATCCGATTCGCTGCACCATGACTCGGCAGTGTGGGCACGAGAAGCTCTTCTGATTCTCCCCTGGCGACAACGTCGCGCCGCACCCCGTGCAAGGGAGCTTGCTGCCAACGTCGAGCTTGTGACCGCAGTGCTCGCACACCATCTTCTTCGCGCCTTGCATGACGCCGACCGTCGCACCGCACGCACCGCACGTCGAGGGCTCGCCGGCCTTCACCTCGGACTCGACGAACTCGCTCTTCAGCTTCGTGCGTTCGAGCAAGTGCGCGGCGCGCGCGTCGTCGAGCATCGGGACCCAGGCCTGCGCGAACATCGAATATCCGATGCGGCGCTGAAGCTCTCCACCCGCGCCGTCCGGCTGCATCGCGTAGACGCCGCGCGTCTCATGCAGCCACGCGAGATACTCCTGCTGCGCGAACACGGCCGCGACCATACCGTCGAACGACGGGCCGTCCACCTTGATCATTCCCGCTTTCGGCGCTTGAAACGAGAGCCGCGTCGTCGTCGCCTGAACCGCGGCGCCGTGCTGATCTGCGAGCTGATCGAACGCAGTCACCAGCGCGGCCTCCGCCATGTAAGCGACATAGCGTGCCCGATACTCGGGGTCTTTGGTCCGAAACGGCACGGAGTTGGGGCACATGGTGACGAAGTTGTAAAAGAGCTGTCGCTGCGCCACACGATACGCGTCGAGGTCTCCGCGCGATTTCGCGGCGGCGAGCGCCGGCGCAAGCTGTGCGGAGAGCTGCTCGTACGCGGGCCCCGGCTGCTCCAGCTTCCGCTCGCACGCTTTGGCAAAGTCGTAGTCGCTGAGGGCCCCGCAAAAGTCACAATAGACATAACCGGTGACACTCGGACGCGTCTTCGGGGCTCCGCACGTCGGACACACCGTGCGCTTGAAGCGCTCCACATTCTTGTTCGGGGCGAGCATCGTCACACCCAGATCGAGCGCCCACGGCAGCGTCATCCATGGGCTACGCGGATCGCCGAACAGCTTGGCGAGCGCGTTGCGAGTGCCGTCGTGCTGCGCGCCGTTGCTCCAGAACAAACGGCCTAGCTCGTACGCCTCTCCGTACGCGGACCAAGAGTCGTAAGCCTTTTGCACACGCGCCGACGCGACAAGCAATATCTGCCAAGCGTCTTGCGCTGAGACGTATCCACTCCACGTCCCCCAACCCACGACGGCGACGAGCCGGCCCGTGTCCCAAGCCATCAGCCCGGCCCGATCGATCTGCGCTCGGTTGGCGCGCGCGATCGCGTGCTTGGGATCGTCCATGCGCGGATCGGGCGCGAGCGTGGACAGGGCTTGTTTGGCCTCCGCCGACTGCCCACTACCAAGTAGCCACTTGATGGTGTCGTGAAACTCAGGCGCCGAATTGACACCGTAGAGATCGCGTAGCGTGTTCTTGCACCACGGGCGCGTGTGCTCGTTGTCGCCCCATCCGCCGAGCTCATCATGGTGCGCGCTGTACATCTCGTTGAGCACGCCCGCGAGCGCGAGCGCCCACAACTGTCTCGACGGATAGGTCATGGGCCGCAGAGTATCTCCAATCGGCGTTGATTGGCGCTAGGCTGTCGTGGTGCGCGTCACGCGAAGTCTCCGGGTTCTCGGCGCGACCTGCGCGTGTGCGACCGCGTCGATCTGGGCATGCGGCGGCACAGAGCCCGTCAGCACACCGACCGACGCAGGCAGCGACACCGCGAAGCCCAAGCCGAGGGACGCGTCTCGGCCAGACACCGCGCCTCCTCCCTACGTGCCGATCGGCGTCAAATGCGTGCGCGATCCCAACGCACCTTTGCCGACGGCATGGTCACCGCCGGCGCTCGACGCATCGACCGGCGACGCGTCCGAGGCTGGCGAGGCAGGGATCGCCACGCCGACACTGCCGCTCATCGTCTCGACGAAGAGGAGCATCACCCCGCTTCCCGTGTTCGTTCCGATCACCTTCGACGCTGATGATCTGCGCCCACAAATCGAGGACTTCATCGCGTCCGTCGGGTGCTCGACGTGGTGGCGCAATGTCGCGTACGACTACGGCGTCGCCGACGGCATCACGGCGGCCCCTGTGCACCTCTCCGAAGCCCCGCCCGTCTCGATAAGCGACACGGAAATCCAGAGCTGGCTAAAAAAAAGGATCTCCGACAACACGCTCTCCGAGCCGACCCCCAATACAATTTATTCGATCTTCTACACCTCGGGCACCGATGTCACTGCCGGCTTCGGCAAAGGCTGTTTCAGCTTCGGCGCCTATCACAGTTACTTTCTCTATCAGGGTGTGTGGGTCGGCTATGCGGTCATGCCGCGCTGTGGAGACCTGGTGGCGCTCACACAGGTGACCAGCCACGAGCTGATCGAGGCCGTGACGGATCCCGCGCCCGGCGGATATCAGGACGTCGGCGATCGAAATGTCGCATGGTCGCTCCTCGGAGGGAGCGAGGTCGGTGACATGTGCGAGCACACGTCGAATGCCAACTATCAACCCGAAGATTACCCGTTTCCACTTCAACGCGCCTGGTCGAACAAATCGGCCTTTCTAGGCCACGACCCTTGTTTGCCGTCGGACGCGCAGCACTGGTTCGTCGCGGCGCCCGTTCTCACCGACACCGTGATGGTCAACTACTATGGTCATCCAATTCAGGCGCTCGGACTCAAGCTGGCCGCCGGCAACCAAGCGACGATCGACCTGCGAATGATCTCGGACGGCTCCACCGGCGGCTGGAGCCTGAGCGCGCAAGACATCTCGCAGTGGACCCTCGGCAAGACCACGCTCAAGTTCGCGTTCGGCAAGACGCAAGGTGTCGAGGGTGAACTGATTCCATTGACCATTACGCGCACAGGTACCAATGGCAACTACGTGGCGAATCCGTTCTTCATTCGGTCGACGACCGGCAACGCAGAGCACCTTTGGTTCGGCGTGGTGGGCGACTGACGAATGATCGAGCTCGCCAGACAGCGTGTGAACTCGGAGCTCGCGTTGCGATTCGAGGACCTGGCCCAAGACGGCCGCATGAGGGCGGACGCTATCCCTGTCGCGCTCGGCGCCGTATGGCGCGGGATCACGCTGCCGAAGCCGCTCAGGCGCTCGCTCGCGGCGCGCGGGATCTTGCCGATCCTCACGCGCCTCGTCTCCGAAGCCGGCGACGGTCCGTTCGCGGTCGATCGCCCGATGTCCGTGACTGGCGGCTTTCAGCTCTGCACGTCACGCGCGAGCGACGGCGCTGTGCTGCGCTTGCTGATGGACATGGACGCGGAACTCACGGGGCCGAAAGGCCGTACGCACCTCCCACCTCCCGCCGACGCCGGTGCGGTCGCGCTCGCGGGCTCGGTGAAGGCAGAGCACGTCTTCACGCGACCATTCGCGGCTCCCGAAGAGCGCAAGGTCTTGTCGCTCGACATCGACGGTGAGTCGTTCGTTCCCGAGAAGACGAGACTCTGGCGATCGCCCGAGTCCACATTGGAGGTCGCGAGCGAGGCACGCGCGATCGACGCTGATTTCGTGGTGGATCCCGCACCGCTCGCGATGGGACTCGCGCACACGGACTCGAACCAGCACGTGAACTCACTCGTCTACGCGCGTCTGTTCGAAGAAGCCGTACTCCGCCGATTGGCCACGATGGGCCGGTCACGCGACACGCTCGCGCGAGCGTTCGACATCGCCTATCGCAGACCGAGCTTCGCCGGCGACGTGCTGCACGTGAGGCTCCGCTTATGGGATTACGCCAATGGGTTGATCGCCACGGGCTCGTTCTTCGCCGAGGGCAAGGACGACCGCGCGCGCGTGTTCGTTCACATGAGGCTCGAGGGGCAATGAAGCGTGACCTCATCGCGCGTTGGGAGTTCCCGACCTCGTGGAGTACCGATCTACTTCTTCACGTCGCGACGTGACTCGAGGTCTTCCCATCGCGTCAACAATCGAGCGATCTCGGCTTTGGTGTGGTCGACGTTCGCCGAGATTTTCTTCGCCTCATCGGGTTTGCTCGAATAGATCGTCGGGTCGAGGAGCGTCTTCTCGAGCGCCGTGACCTTCTCCTCCGCCGCGGCGATCACGCTCATGATGTTGTCGAGCTCGGTCCGCTCGCTGTAGCTGAGCGGCTTTCTGGCGGGGCTCTCCACGAATTTCGGCAAGGGCGGTGCCGCGGGGATCGCGACCGCAGGAGGAGCTGCGCTTGGGCGCTGAGCGGGTGCCCTCACGGAGACGTAGTTGGCATAGTTGCCTTGATACTGAATCACGCGGCCGTCGGGCTCGAACGACAATATCGAAGTAGCGACTCGGTCCAGGAAGTAGCGATCGTGCGAGACCGCGAGAACGCAGCCTGGCCAGGACTCGAGCAGCTCTTCGAGGGCCGAGAGCGTCGCGATGTCGAGATCGTTCGTCGGCTCGTCGAGCAGGAGCAGGTTTGCTCCGCCCTTGAGCATCTTCGCGAGCGCGACGCGTGCGCGTTCCCCGCCCGAGAGAGAGCCCACTTTCTGGCGCTGTTTGCTGCCTTCGAAGAGGAACTTCTCGAGGTACGTGCGTACCTCCATCGAGTCCTTGCCGAAGGTGACCATCCCCGCGCCCGTCCGCTCGGCGCCCTCGCGCTCTGCGACATTGTCGAGGATCGACCAGTCGTCGCGGAGCTGAGCGCGCGCCTGATCGAACATCGCGATCTTGGTGCGAGTCCCGACGATGGCTTTCCCCGCAGACGGCTTCAGCTCCCCGAGGACGACGCGCAGCAGGGAGGTCTTCCCCGCCCCGTTCGGCCCGACGATCCCGACGCGCTCCCCTGTGACCAGGTGCAAGTCGAGACCCTTGACGAGTCTCTTGTTGCCAATCATCACGTCCAGGGCCTCGAGGTCCAAGACGGACTTTCCCATGCCGGCCGCCCCGCGCTCGAGACCGCCGAGATCGACATTGCCACCGCGAGCGTTGATCGGATCGGCCGAAATCACGGCCTCGGCGCGCTGGATGCGAGCCTTCTGTTTCGTCGAGCGCGCCTTCGGTCCGCGCGACAGCCACGCCTTCTCCCGGCGAACGAAGTTCATCCGGTTCTGTTCGGCGCGATCCTCGTGCGCGAGCCTCTCGGCCTTCTGGTCGAGATAGTCGCCATATCCGCCTTGATAGTGAACCAGGGTGCCGCGGTCGAGCTCGTAGGTGTGGTGGCAGCATGCATCGAGCACGTAGCGATCGTGCGTGACCATGAGCACCGCGCCCTTGTACTGGTCCATCAAGTAGCCCTCGAGCCAGTCGATGGTGAACGTATCGAGGTGGTTGGTGGGCTCGTCCAAGATGGCGAGGGTGGGGCTCGCGACGAGCACGTGCGCGAGGGCGACTCTGCGGCGCTCTCCGCCGCTCATCGACCCCACGGGGCGATCGGGCTCTTGCACGCCGAGCTTCGTGAGCATGTCGTCGACGATGTGTCCGCGCGTCCAACCGCCTAGACCTTCGATGCGCTCCGCGAGCTCCGACTGCTCGTGCACGAGCGCGTCGTCCGAGGCCGTTTCGAGCCTCTTCGTCAATTCCTCATAGTGGTTGATCGCAGCCTTCCACTCGCCCAATCCGGACTCGACGATTTGCCGTGGCGTCTTGTCGGGGTCGAGCTCGGGCTCTTGCGACAAATAGAGGATGGTCGAGTCTTTGCGGCGATCGATGGTGCCCTCGTCGGCGATCTCCAGCCCGGCGAGCACTCTTAGCAGAGTGGACTTGCCTGTACCGTTGACGCCGAGCAGACCGACGCGCTCACCACGCACGATCGTGATCGCGACGTCCTGGAAGAGTGTCTGAGGACCATAGGCCTTCACGAGGCCGCGCGCGGAGAGTACCGGCATCAGCCGTCGCGCCAGTGCGGCGGGTAGGTCTTGTCGTAACCGTCAATCGCCTCGATTCGCGACTGCCATTTCGCGAGTCGCGGATACTTCGATTCGAGCGGCAAGAGGCCTAGATTCAGGTCCTTGGCGATTGGCTTGTTCGCGCCGCGCAAGAGCGCCATGAGCATCGGGAAGGCCACGAGATCCGCCGCACTCACGCGCGTGCCGGCGAGCCAGTCATGATCGGCAAGCTGCCCCTCGAGGCGCGCCAGCTCCTCGTGCATGGGCGACAGGCCCTCCTTCAACTCGGCCTCTTTGTCGGGCAGTTGATTGAACAACAATGGGCGCGAGACCTTGCTGAGCGCGGGCCCGAGGTAGCTCTCGGCTTCCATCACGCGGCACCACGTATGCGCCTTCTCCTCGGCGGTCTTGCCGAACAGCGTGGGCTCGGGGAATTTTTCGTCGAGATAGACGAGTATCGCGATTGACTCGTAGAGCTTGAAATCGCCGTCTCTCAGCGCAGGCACCTTGCCGCGCGGGTTAATCGCGAGCATCTCATCGCTCTTGTGCTCTCGCTTCTGGAACGAGAGGAGCTTGCTCTCGTACGGCACCTTTTTGATCGCCGCCGCCAACAGCACTCGCCATGCTGGACCGCCGCCACTGCCCCAAAATATTTCCATTTGCCGCTCCTATAGCACTGCCTCGCCCTTCCATGACGGCGCGAGTGGAGGGGTGGCGTGATGCGATTCGCCTCATCCGTTGCACGACGGCAGTTCTTGTCGCGCTCGCGTCGGCTGCTTGTCGCAGCGATCCATCGATGCTGCCCGCGCGAGGAGAGGCGCTCGTCGTGGTGGACACAGACCGGCCGGCCCCTTCGATCGCGGGCCATTTGCGCGTGGATTTCTGCTCCGACGACGGCCGCTGGTACGAGTCGCGCGGGCTCGCGGCTCCGATCATCACCGCCGATATGTCGACGGATACTGTCGGGGCGCCGCGGGGTACACTGCAGGCCCCATTGCCGCCTTGCTGGGTCTGCCACACAAAGGTCGCGTCGGGACTTGGGGGCCCGCGCAGCGTAAGAGCTGGACGCCACCTCCCAACGGCAAAGTGCCGGATGGAATGGTGTGCGTGCCCGGCGGCGCGTTTTGGATGGGGAACACTGCAGTGAGGGGCCGTGCTGGAGAGCGTCGACGCGAACCTGCCACGACTCGTCGTGGTCTCACCGTTCTACTTGGACGCGGAAGAAGTCACGGTCTCCAAGTACCGTAGTTCAGGGGTCGCGCGACAGTTCGTGGACCCATTCGGCGACCTCCACGACGACCCCTACGACAGCGGCGGCGTCACCAGCTCGTGCACATTTAGCGTAGTGACGCTCGGGGGGACGTATGACTCATTGCCAGTCAATTGCCTCACCTGGCAGGCAGCGCGCAATTCCTGTCAGAACCTCGGCGCGGACCTGGCCAGCGAGGCGCAGTGGGAGTACGCCGCAGGCGGCTTGGCATCCTCCACATCTCCATGGGAGGAGGACGAGCCCTTGTGTGGAGACGTCGTCTTCGCGCGCTACAGACCGTAGACCCCCAAGGACTGCAATCCCACCAATGACAACGCTCTGCAGCGTTGCGCGTTGGCCGGCACGGGCGCGCGGGATCGAGTGACTATCGGGTCGGCGACTCTCGTGGATTTAGCGGGAAATCTGCGCGAGTGGGTGCTCGACGATTTCGCGCCCCAAGGCAGCCCCTGTTGGAGCGCGCCGCTGTCGACCGATCCCCTATGCGTCACCAAGGGAGACGTCGTCGTCCGCGGCGCCTCTTGGCACGATCAATCGTCCTTCCTACGAGCCGCGACTCGACACATCGGAAAGAAGAACGGGCAGGTCAACGGGTCAACCTGGTCGTACTATTACGACGACTATCAAAACACCCCCGGCCGTACCATTGGCTTCCGCTGTGCGCTCCGCGGAGCGCAATTATAGAAGTACAAACGAGAATCCGTCTCCGAGCACATAGTCCCGGAGACGGATTTGCCGCTGGCGGGGGCCAGCCTCACTCGTTGTCGTCTGGTGAGCTCAGGCCGCGAAATACGCGGTCGCGCGGCGCTCGCCCTTCTTCTTCAGATTGCCCGCCTCGAGGCCCGCGGCGATGGGGCCGACGAGGTCTTTCTTTGCGAGCTTGAGGCTCTTCTGGATCTGCTCGCTACGAAGACCTGGGCTCTTCTTGAGGAGTCCCAACACCGTGGTGAGCGTGGCTTTGATCTGCTCGGCCGAGCGGCGGGGGCGGCGACCGCGGCGCGTCTTGCCGGCGGGAGCGGCGGGAGCGGCGGGAGCGGCGGGAGCGGCGGCGATCTTGCGCGCTGCTTTGGCGGAGGCCTTCACCTTGGTGGGAGCGGGAGCGGCTTTGTGAACACCACCGTTGAGCGCAGCAACCTCGTCGAAGCTGGCAGAGCGAATGGCTCGTGCAATCTCCTCAGTCAGTTTGTGCATTGCGGCTTCGGTGAGGTGGGCGATTGTTTGTTTGAGAGAACTCATGGGCACACCATAAACACAAAGCGCCAATAGATCACCTGCAATTTGATTGCCTGCACTCGAATTGGGGCTGGCGAAGCCACCTCTGCAGCGTTGTCGTTGGGCGAATGCGCATTGAGTGGTTGATTGTGCCGGGCATGCATTGCGGACGCGCGCGACTGCGATTAAGGATAACGGCTAATTGGAGACTCACACTCTGGCAACTGCGTTGCCCTTGCTCGAACACCCACCCGAAGAGGCCTCCGCGTTTACTCCGGAGGCGCTCCTCTTAGCGGTGAAGGAGCTCCGCCGACTGCCGCATACCGGCGTACCCGAGGTCTGCGTATTGGAGTTCGATGGGGACCTCACGGACAAGCTCGCGCGGAAGGGGCTCACGGTCCCGCACGAGACTTGGGCGTGCTTTCACACTGCAATGGGGAGATTTTCCGTGGACGGTCGCGAGGCGGGCATCGTCGCGCGTACGATTGGAGGCCCATACGCAGTGCTCGTGGCAGAGCAGCTCAAGGCGAGCGGTGCTTTGATTGTATTGGGCCTGACGTCTGCGGGCAGAATTGCAGACGAGTTGCCACTGCCGAGCCTAGTGGTCATCGACGAGGCCATTCGCGACGAAGGCACGAGCCTCCACTACATGCCGGCGTCTCGAACAGTGCGCGGAGACGCGGCGCTCGCGGATGAGCTGACGCGGGCCCTCGCGGCCGTCTCACTGCCTGTTCGACGGGGCCTCGCTTGGACCACCGACGCGCCGTATCGGGAGACTCGCGAACGAATCGCACACCGTGCCGCGGAGGGTGCGTTGGCAGTCGAGATGCAGGCGGCTGCGCTGTTCGCGTTTGGGCGAGCACGCGGCGCACGAGTGGGTGTCGTGGCTCACGTCACCAACGCGGTCGACGCGCAGGACGAGCCTTTCCACAAGGGACCCGAAGACGAGGACGAGCAAATCCTCTTTGCCATGTGCCGCGCTGCCTTCGCCGCGATGGATGCGGTACGTTCACGGCCATGATGGCGCTCGTGACCGGAGGCGCTGGTTTCATTGGCTCTCACCTCGCCGACGCGCTCGTCGCCAACGGCAGGCGCGTGCGAGTGCTCGACGACTTGCTCCCGCAAGCGCACCCGACGGGCGAGCCTCGATTCGTGCCCAAAGAGGCCGAATTCATCCACGGCGACGTGCGAGACCCAGGGACGGTCGACGCCGCGCTCGAGGACGTGGACGTCGTCTTTCACCTCGCGGCAATGGTCGGTAATGGTCAATCGATGTTCGACATTCGTCGTTATACGGACGTCAATGTCATGGGCACGGCCACGTTGATGGAGGCCATTGCGACGCGCGCGAAGAAGCCGTCGCGCGTGGTCGTCTCGTCGTCGATGGTGGTGTACGGGGACGGCGCGTACGCTTGCGCCGAGCACGGCGCGCTGGACTCCGCGGACCGCCCGAAGGAGCGCCTGGAGCGGCGGCAGTGGGAGCCCGTTTGTCCTTTATGCGGCGCCGAGGTCAGTCCGATTGCCACTTTGGAGACTCATCCGCTGCGGCCTACGAGCACGTATGGAACGTCCAAGCGCGCGCAAGAGGAGCTCGCGCTCGTGCTCGGTCGTGCGTACGCAGTGCCGACCGTGGCGCTTCGATATCTCAATACGTACGGCTCTCGCCAAGCGCTCTCCAACCCTTATACGGGAGTCGCTGCGATCATGGCGTCGCGCCTACTCAATGGGCGCGCCCCAACCATCTTCGAGGACGGACTTCAATTGAGAGATTTCACTCATGTCTCGGACGTAGTCCGCGCAAACCTCGCGGCTGCAAGCGCCCCCGAGCCTGCTTGGTATGAGGCTTTCAACGTCGGTACCGGCCGCTCCGTGCGCATCCACGAGGTGGCAGAGGCGCTCGCGCGTGGGCTCTGCGTCGACATTCGGCCAGCCATTACGGGTCAATTCAGGCAGGGCGACATACGTCATTGCTTCGCGGACGTCAGTAAGGCAGAGCGCCTATTGGGCTTTCGCGCGACCGTAGGCTTCGCAGACGGCGCGCGCGAGCTCGTCGCCTGGGCGCGGGGGGAGACTCCGATCGACCGTAGTGACGAAGCGAACGAGGAACTGCGCGCCCGCGGTATGCTGTCCTGATGGAGACGCCCCGACTCGCCGCACCGATAGAGCTCCACTCGACTCGCACGTTCGCCGACGGTCTCATGTTGGAGCTCATCGACGCGCTTCGCAGGACGCCCGCGGGCGGACTCTTCGCTTTGGAGGGTCCGACTCTCCCTCTCGCAGACGAGCTCGAGTCGTGGTCTCGTATGACGGGAAACGTCATCGTGAGTCGAACGCGCGACGGAGACTCGACGCGATGGGTGATTCGTCACGGTGCGCCCGCAGCGTCGAGCGCCAGTCCCGCCCAGCGAGACGAGCGCAAATTGGGTGCCCGTCTCTGGCTGTATACGAACTTCGATTGCAATCTGTCGTGCGACTACTGCTGCGTCCGTTCGTCTCCGACAGCGCCCCGACGCGCTCTTGGCCTCGAGGCGATCACCCGAATAGCGGCGGAAGCGCCGGCGCTCGGCGTGAGAGAGATCTTCGTCACCGGCGGCGAGCCGATGCTCTTGGACGACATCGCCGAGATCTTGCGCGTGCTCTCGCAAGCGGCACCCGTCACCGTGCTGACGAACGGCGCACTCTTGAAGGGCGCGCGCCACGACGAGATCGTAGCGCTCGACCGATCGCGTCTCACGCTACAGATCAGCCTCGACAGCCCCGATCCGAGCCTGCACGATCTCCACCGTGGCAAGGGCACTTGGGCGCGCGCCCTCCGCGGGGCGGACGCGATGATCGCCGCAGGCTTCCGAGTGAGGCTCGCGGCCACGGTGTCCACCGACGAAGAAGAGCGGCGCTTCGTCGCGTTCTTGGACGAGCGCGGCGTCGCTGCAGAGGATCGCGTCGTGCGGCGCGTGGCGCTGCGCGGGTCGGCGCGTGACGGCGTCCCGCTAGCGCGCGTCGACATGATGCCCGAGATCACGATCACGGCGGAGGGCGTGTTCTGGCACCCCGTGGGCGCAGAAGACTCCGACCTCTTGCTGACGCGAGAGATCTTCCCGCTCGCCAAGGCGTTCGAGGAGGCCGCGCGCGCCGCCGTCGAAGAGCGCAAGCACGGCGATGCACTGCAGAGCGTGTTTCACTGCGCCTGAGAGCAGACTCCGTCAGCGCCCGCTCAATACGTCCGCCGAACCGCCGGATCGATGACACGAGTTGCAAGAGCCCGTCGGTGCATCACCCTTCATCTCGCGCGTGCCGTTCGGACCGACGACCCGAGCGCGCAGGGGTCGCGCGGGCTGATAGTGACGAAAGAAGTTGCCGTGTTCGTTGGGCGTCATGACGAACTCCGCGCCGTCTTTCGCGGTCACGCGAACTTCGTAGATAGGGGGACCCGTGAGGTCTACGGAGCCTGACACGCCGAACTCGTCGGTGTGACAGCAAGCACAGTCCGTTCCGTGCCGCTGGGCACTGGCGTCACCTTGCTCGCACTGCGTGCTCGACGCCGCCCCGCTCGAGGGTGACGCGGGTGACGAGGAACACGCCATCGAGGCCAAAACAAGCGCGAGAGCTATCCGCACGAGGAATCTACGCCGCAAGCCCGTGATCGGTTTCGGAACATGAAACTCTCGGAGTCACTTCGACGTATGCTCGAGTATGCGCTTCTTTCCAGGTCTGGTCGTGCTGTTCGTGAGCGGCTGCTTTCTCAGCTCGGGTGCGAGCGGCCCGACGGACGTCACGATGCAGTTCGTGGACAGCAAGACCCAGCAGCCCATGAAGAGCACGCTCGTGGCCTTCGAAGTAGGCGGTCGCTACTTGCCAATCGCAGACACGTCGAAGGGCAACCCGCACTACACGATATCTGCCGTGACGGACGCCAATGGCAAGGTCACCCTGCACGTGCCAGGCGGACCTCTGGGCGTGCACTCGTTTCAAGACAACTACTTCTATGGGACTGTTCTGGTCGATCCGTACCTGCACCCCGGCGACACGATCATTCCGGTCGAGCCCCTAGGCCCGCTCGACACGAAGCCCGCGGTCGGCTCGTTCACCGCGAGCGCCGCCACGGTCGCGCCCGGCGGATCGCTGGACTTCTCGGCGCAAGTCACCCAAGCGACGTTCACCGATACGAAGCGGAAGGACCCCATCAGCGACGAGGTGCTCTTGGTAGAGCCCACGACGCACTTCGCGCGCGCGTTCGATCCGCCAAGCGCGGGCGTGCAATCCATGGGCTTCCCGGACGGCGTTTGGAAGACGCGCGTGAGTGTGCCGAGCGTCCCCGGCAAATACACCTATTCGCTCATCATCTCGAGTGAGGGGTGCATCGTGAGCGATCGCAAATCGATTGACGTCCTCGTTCAATGAAGGTCGTCGCAGTCCTCCCTGCGCTCGATGAAGAGGAGACGATCGGCGCGGTGGTGGGCGGGCTCGTCGCGGCCGGCATCGAAGCGGTCGTCGTGGACAACGGGAGCCGTGATCGAACTGCGCTGCGAGCACGCGAGGCAGGGGCGCGCGTGAAGGAGCAGCGGGAACGTGGCTATGGCGCTGCATGTCTCGCGGGCATCGAAGAGGCGCGAGAGCTAGGTGCCGAGATCGTCTTGTTCCTCGACGCAGACGGCAGCGACGACCCCGCAGATGCCACCAAGCTCCTTGCGCCGATCATCGCGGGAGAGGTTGATTTGTGCCTCGGCGTACGCCCGGGCCATCTCGTGGAGAGAGGCGCGATGGCGCCCGCACAACGCTTCGGCAACTGGCTGGCGCCGCGCGTCATGCGCGTGGTCACGGGGGCGCGCTACTCGGATATGCCGCCGTTCAAAGCAATCTCGATGAGCGAACTGTCGCGGCTCGCGCTCACAGATCGCACCTATGGGTTCACCATCGAGCTGCTACTGCGCGCGCACCGCGAGCGCCTCCGGGTGCGCGAGGTGCCCGTTCGATGCCACGCCCGACGTGGCGGACAATCCAAAGTATCCGGGACGCTCCGTGGCACGGTTGGCGCTAGCTACAAAATCATCAAGACAATCCTCAAGTACGCGCGATAGCCGTCCCGCGTGACTCGGTCACTTCACGTACGGACCTTCGACTTCACCCAACCCCCACATCCGCAGGGGCGCGTCGACGGTGATCCTAGGGGGCAATCCGAACGGCTCGCTCTAGCGCGTCACTTGCCCTTGCAGGGTCCGCTGCACACCAGGCTGACTTCACCGGTCCGAAAGAAATGGTCCGCCTGATCGGTCGCGCTCTTCAGCACGCGGACTGCGTCGTGCGGGTCCAGGCCGTAGTTCGGTCCCGAGGGCGGGATGTTGGTGACCGGGGCCGTGTTGCCGAAGTCATACTCGACTATCGCCGAGCCCATGAACGGCGGCGTCGCCTCCTCTACACCCCAGATCGATTGGTTCACGGGCTTCACGTTCTTGGCGCCGATCGTCCGCGCGAGCAGCTCTGCGCCGAGCGGCGTGACTTGGTGATCGCCGAGCGCGTCGTGGATCAGCACCTCGTGCGCAGGCGTGTTCGGCAGCATGTTCTGCCTGATATACGGCACGTACCCGTCGGGCTCGGTGCGGTCCCAGCTCATTTGGATGAGCGCGTAGATGAGTCGCAGGTCCACGCCGTGGGGGTAGGCCCCCTTGAGAAACGCCTTGAAGCCGCTGAAGTCCACGCTCCTGTCGAGCAACAGCGTGTACGGAACGCCGGGCTCGCCGAGCAGCCCGCGAGTCACGTCGGTGCTGATGGCCATGTACGTGATGCCGAAGATCCCGCCTTGGCTGTCACCTCGATAAGCCGCCAAGCCCGGGTCGATGATCGACTTGCCGTTCTGTTGGAGCAGCGGCTCCTTCGTCATCCGCCCCTTCATCATGCGCATCGCGAGCAGTGCGTTGACGAAGCCTTGGTGCTGCCGATCGATGGCACGCTCGAAGAACGAAATGTCGACGCCCGTCGCGTTCTCGAACGTAGGGACGTCGTCGTGCGCCATACCGATCCAATCCACGGCGATCGAGACGTACCCATACTGCTCACATATCTGCGCGAGATATCCGCTATCGCCCTCGAACTTGGTGCCGAGCAGGCCGTGACCGTTCTGCAAGATCCCTAGCGGCTTGTCCGTCGGGATCGTCTTCGGGATGAGCATGACGAACTCGTACTGCGCTGTGCCGTTCTGTTTGGGCAGACCGTCGGGCCCGCGCGTGATTGTCGCGTTGGGTCCCGGCTTGTCCAAGTAAAGCGGGACGGTCATCAATCCGGTGACCTCCTTCGAGAGCCACTGATTGGGGGCGTCCTGGACTTTAGTGATTGTGTACTCGGGACCCTGCGTGCCGACGACCGCGAGCGCCTGATCGCGCATGGACAACATGTCGCGGACGTTCTGATCGCGGCTCGCCGTCGTGAAGTCCCAGGCGACCTGCAGATCACGCCTGCCGACTCCCGCCTTGTCCAGCGTGGCGAACAAGTCCTCGAAGTGCGCGCGACGTGCGTCCAACAGCTTGCTCGGCAGATGGTCACGAAGTGCCGAAAAAGCAGGGCTCGCGGCGATCGGCTTGCCGTCACCATCGACGACGTGACGAACGGCGACGACATATCGCGTCGCGTCCTTGAGTCGCTTCGCGGGATGAATCAAGAGCGAGCGATCGTCGTCGCGGTACGTCGACATGTCGAGTTCGGCCCAGTGGGGGACGAGCTCGCCGGTCGCCGTGTCCACGATGATCGTCGACGATCCCGTGGTGAGCGACTGCGCGATCGCGTCCTGTCCGAAGAGACCCTTCGCGCTCGCGTTGGGCAGGAACGTCACCAGCTCCTCACCCGGAGAGAACCCGTCGTGGGCGTTCCACGTCGCAGGATCGATCTGTTTGCCGTTCGCGTTGTTGCTCGGCAAGGTCTTCGGGCCGAACGCGAGGTGCTTGTTTCCGGAAGCGTCGGTGGTGAGCCAGAAGTCGTTCGGCAGCGGAAACCCGCACTGCTCGGGCACGATCGGGTCGCAACCCTCCGGTACGGACGCGGCCGGGTCCACCGCGGGTGCGGGAGACGATGAAGAGCACCCTGCGGCGATCAGGGTAGCGATGCAGAGCGAAACGAGAGCGCGGATCGGCATGCCCGGATATTAGCGCACGCAGAACTCCGCTCCGTCTCTGATGCGTCCTTTACACCAAGCGTCGATGGGTGGGCAAAGGCGTTCCGCCGGACGTGAGTTCCGACCGGCACTGCCCTCCCCGCCTCACACCTTGGCGAAGAATCCCTGCGCGTCGCACGCGGCGCCGAGCGCTTCGTAGCCGTCAGTCTTTGGGGCGACCCACTGCTTCAAACCCTCGGCCTCAAGCACGGGCCGATGAACGGGGTTGTCCCAACTCATCCCGAAGAGAGCGCGCGCGAAGGCCTCCGACTGCTCCGCGGGCAAGCCGACGCGCCCGGTGAACATGCAGTGATTGTAGGGTGGGGAGGTCCAGATGACTTCCACCGAGCCCTTCGGCACCAAGCCCCTCTCGAGGACTCCGGACCAGAACGGGCTGCCGACCGCACCCGCATCGGCCTTGCCTTCCAATACCGCTTTGAGCACGTCCACTTCGCTCGTGCCCGTGTCTCCGTGCTTGCCCAAATCGGTATTGAAACGAGTAGATTGATAGTCCTTGTTCTCGACCAATCCTGCCGCCGCCAAGTAGTGCGCGGGCAAGATGGCCGCGTGACCGCTGTCGCGACTTCCGAACGCGAGGCGCTTGCCCCGCAGGTCTTCTAGCTTCTTCACTGCCCCGCCCTTTGGCGCGATGATCATGCTCGTCCAGCCGATGTCGGCGTCGCGCGTGGCGATCGGCTTACAAGCGCCTTCGCTCCATCGGAGCGCCTGCACGTACGCGAGATTGGTGTGCCACGCGATGTCGATCCGCGGCGCGTTTCCGGCTCCGAGGAGCGCGTCGTTCTGACGCTCGTAGCTCTGGAACAGGATGATCTCGACGGGCAGCTTCGCCTCGTCGTGGAAGTAGGTTCGCATTCCCTCCCAAATGGGAACGACCTTGGCGTCATAGGCGACCGCGCCCAACCAAATTGTCTTCATATTATTTCCCAATTCTCAAAAGAGTGGAATGCCCAAGAGCGCCTTGCCGATGAAGTCATGCAATACGTCCACGGTAGGAGCCATGACGGTGCCGGCGTGCGCGTCGCGAAAGAGTCTCTCGATGGACGTGTGCTTGGAGAAGGCGGCGCCACCGCACGTGCGCATCGCCGTGGAGGTGACGCTCGTCGCGACCTCTCCGCCCGCGGCCTTGACCTCGAGGACGCGGAGCATCGTCAGGTCGCCGGGGCTCTCGAGATGTCGAACAGTGTCATCGATTCTCGACGCAAGACCGTCAGTCTCGATTTGCATCTGAGCGAGTCGGGCGCGCAAGTTGGGGAGCGCTTCGCCGAGGCTGACGTTGCCCATGTGCTCGAACCGCGACGCCTTCAGGTGCTTGGTCGTCGCCGCCACTGCGGCGCGAGCGAGGCCGAGCCCGACGCAGGCGGAGCCGAGACAGAAGAGCGGCAGCACCCAGCCCATCATCGCGTCGAAGCCCTTGCCGTCCTCGGTGAGCCGCGCGTCGTCCGAGACGTCCACGGCCTCGATGCCCATCGGCGAAGAGGCGTTCGCGCGCAGACCCATGCCGTCCCACGCGGCCGCGACTGTGACTCCAGGAGTGCCCGCGAGCACCAAGTACAAGTTGGACTCGACTGGCGTCTTCGCGGACGCCGACAGGCTCGACACGATGTAGCTCTGCGCCCTGCCGGCGCTCGTCACCCAAGACTTCTTCGCGTTGAGACGCGAGCCGCCTGTGCGCGTCTCCGCCCTCGAGACCGGTGCCCAAAAGTGGCTGCGCGAGCCTGCTTCGCTGAACGCGAGCGTCGAGAGGTGTTTGCCCGCGACGACCTCGGCGAGCAGCTTGTCGCGAAGGGCGCTCTTGCGCCCGCTCACGACGACGTTCGTGCCGAGCACGTGCATCAAGTAAATCATGCCTAGCGACGCGTCCGCCTCCGCGATGGTCGTGAGCACGGCCGCGAACGTCTTCGGCCCGAGACCCTCGCCGCCGGCGTCTTTGGGGACCATCAGGCCCATGAAGCCCGCCTTGGAGAGCGCCTCGACGCCGTCGTCGCAGAAGCTTCCGGCGCGATCGTGCGCCTCGGCTTTTGGCGCGACTTGTGCGGCGAGTACGGCTGCTTTTTCGATTGCGTTGGCGTGATCCATAGAGGCCTCCTGAGGGGATGTCAGGATACTCCTACGCCACGCGACCGAGAACGGTTTCGTCGTTTCCACGAAGATGTCACTCGCGGCTCGATGACGCTCCGAACCGCTCCTCCCCAGCTCTCGGCTAGGTAAAAATGATCTGTGCGCCCTCCGCGAGGTCGAAGAAGTCGCCTGCAGTGATGACGTCCTTCACGTACGTGACGAGGTCTTCTTTCGTTCGCTTGAACATCTTGAGGGCGAGCTCGCAGCCATACAGCGCCGCACCGGACTCCTCGAGGATTTGCAGCATCTCGCGCACGGTCGGCAGGTCGAGCTCCGTCATTTGCTTCCGCATCATCGACGCCGCGAGGCTCTCCATCCCGGGCAGTCCGCCAATGATGGTGGGCATCCCAGAGGCCGCATTGCCCGCCAGATTGACGTGCAAATGATCGACCCGGCTCTTGGTGATGATGTCCAGCCCCCAGAACGTGAAGAAGACCAAGGCCTCAATCCCAGATTGACGAGCAGCGTTGGCGAGGATGAGCGCCGGATAGGCCTCATCGAGCCCGCCGTGCGAACAGATGATTGCGACTTTGCGTTTGTCGGCTTCCATAAAACAGTGCTCCTCTTTAGATGCATCCCGCCGGCTTCGGCGTGCCGGCAATTTTCGCGACCGTGCGCGCTGGCGCTTTGGGAAACAGCGCATAGACGTCTTTGGTCGCGATGTTGGCGAGCTGCGTCAGGCGTCTGATGTTCGGTGAAGTGCTCGTTCTCTCGAACTCCTCGCGCGCGAGCTTGATGAGCGCCCAGCGCGCGTCGTCGAGCGTGAGCTGCTGCATTGCCGCGAGCTTCTCGGCCAGCGCGGGCGTCCAGTCCTTCGCGTTCGCGAGGTGACCGTCCGCGCCAAACGCTACGCCGTCGATGACTGTAGCGACTGCCGCGGGACCGTTCGACGGCACCGCGCAGCTCGCGGACTTCGGCGCCGGTTTGCGCTCGACGCCGAGCACCTTCTTGCGCGACCCGAGCACCGCCTCGAGCTTCCGTTTCCGAGACACTCGCGGGTCCGCCTTCTGCTGCTCGTGGACCGCGCGCGCTGCGCGGCCGACGTGACGCATCACCTGCATCATCACGCTCATACCCTTCTGCACGTCGTGATCGCCGGTGGAGCGCACCATCCCTAGCAAGCCGATCGGCTCCGCAGAGTCCGACGCTTCGAGAGCTGCGGCGGCCTCGTTCGCGATCTCGAGCACGCGCGGCTGCGTCACGGCGCGGACGGCCTCCAAGATGCCGACCACCGCGTCGCCGAGCTGGCGCACGTCGTCGGGTTTGAATCCGTCGACGATTCTTTCTCCGACGGACACGAGCTCGCGGCCGAACGCGAAGTAGCCCTTCTTCTCGAGCGTATCGAGCTTCTCGATGGCCGTGCTCATCACCTCGCGCAGGATGGGCGTCATCTCGGTGAAGAGCTCTTCGGTCTTTTTCTGACGCTCCACCAGATAGGCGACTTGCAATTCAATTGCCTCGAGCTTGATCGTCACTTCGTCGTGGGCGTTCATTTTCGGATCCATAGTCATGCCCACTTTCCCGCGAGCACCATTCTTGGGTCGAGCGGCAGCTCACTACCTGCGAGCAACACGTTCCAATAAACCCACTTGAAGCCGAGCTTGCCCCAGTGATTGGTGGCGCTCTCTTCGAGGAGCGTGAAAGGTCCAATGCCCGGCAATGGGAAGCGGCCGGGCAGTGGCTCTGTCTCGTAATTGAAGTCGATGAGCATCGCCTTGCCGTAGCCGGTCTCTATGAAGCAATTGACGTGTCCGTCGAACGCCGGCAGCGGCGGCTTTCCTCCGATGTGGCGCCGCACGTTCTCGAACAACACCTCGCTCTGAAAGTGCGCGACTGCACCCGCTTTGGAGGCTGGGGAGTTCGTCGCGTCGCCCACGCCAAACACGTTCGGGAACTTGGTACTTTGGAGTGTGTGCTTGTCGACCTCGAGCCAGCCGCCCGCGTCCGCCATCCCCGAGCTCGCGACAGCCTCGGCTCCGCTATGGAGCGGGACCGTCACGAGCAAGTCGTAGTTCGTTTCGCGCCCGTCGTAGGCCTTTAGGGTTCGCTTCTGCCCATCCACCTCGGAGACGGAGAAGTCGCCGAGCACGGAGATCCCGCGCTTGCTGAGCATGTCGCCGAACGCGGCCGAAGCGCGCGGCTTGGTGAAGGCGCCCTCGAGCGGAGTCGCATAAGCGATTTCGACTTTGTCGCGTATCCCCTTCTTGGTGAAATAGGCCTCCGCCAAGAATAGAAACTCGAGCGGCGCCACTGGGCATTTGATCGGCATGTCCACGACGTTGACGACGAGTCGACCGCCTTTGAAGTTCTCGAACGCGTCACGCAACGCGAGCGCGCCCTCGAGTGTATAAAAGTCGAAGGCGGTCTCCCTCCAGCCCGCGCCCGTCAACCCCTGTGTCTGCTCTGGCGCGAGGCGACTGCCCGTGGCGACGATGAGCACGTCGTACGCGAGCCGCACGCCGCTCTTCATCGCGACCTCGTTGCTGTCGGGCGCTACGCGATCGATCTCGCCAAGCACGAGCTTCACGCGTGGGTCGAGGAGCGCCTTACGAGGTCGCACGATCTCGCTCGCGCGATACTGCCCGAACGGGAGGAACAGCAACCCAGGTTGATAGAGGTGGAGATCGTCGCGGTCGACGACGGTGATCGTCCAAGCGTCATCGACGAGCGCGCGAACCAGCTTGTTCGCCATCATCGTGCCGCCAGTGCCGCCGCCGAGGATCAAGACCCGCTTCGTCATGATCTCGCTCTTCAGCAAGCGTCGATCCAACACGTTTCACGGGATTTGGATCGAGCGGTCGGCCCCATCGTGCAACCCTCGCGCAGGAGGCGAACCTTTTGCGACGCCCAAAGTCGCGACTCCTTTTCGTCCGTGCTTGGAATGAAACCAGAGCGAAGATCCCCCGTAGTCGCGCACGAAGCGCGATATGTTCGCGCGATGGACCCGCGTGTGTTCGAACTGTTCTCGCTCGCGCTCTCCGAGTTCACCGCCGCGCGCAACGCGCTCGCCGCGGTCGTGAAGAAGGAGGGTGACGCGGCGCGATCGAAGCAGATAAAAGCGTTCGCGCGCCCCACGGCGTCGGCGTGGGCCGTCAATCAATTGTTTCGCTCGCACGGGAACGCGCTCAATGCCCTGCTAACGGTGGGAGCCGAGCTGCGTGCGGCGGCCGCGGCGTCACTGCAGGGTGAGGGCGCCGCCGAGCTGCGCGCGGCTCAACGACTCCAGACGGAGCGCGTCGCCGCGTTGCGCTCGGAGGGGGCGAGGTTGCTCGAAGCGTCGGCACAACCGCCTACCACGACGACGTTGGATCGTTTGAGCCGATCGTTACAAGCGATCTCGTCGCGAGGATCGTTCGCTCCTCATGAAGCGGGTTGTTTGTGTGCG
>JAYVYD010000130.1:0-5414 GCA_043784605.1 Myxococcales bacterium
CCGAAGTCACCGGGCTCAGCGGTCTCTCGAAGCTGCCGCTTGAAGAGGTCCGCGTCGAAATCACAGATCGGCTCGTCGAGGAGCGCGTCGCTCTGGCAAGGCCGAGCGCATCGGACACGAGGAGAGTGCAAACCTCTCGGCTCGCTCGATTTCGCTTGGTGATTTGACCAGTTCGGCAATCGCCTTCGTAGAAAAACGATTCCGTAAACTGAATCGAACCTCGATGCTGGATCTTGCCCATCTCGGGGGCCACGATGCGCTCGGCGAAACCGCCGTTGAGCAGCGACACCGCGACGCGATCTCCAACGCCGATCGTGGAGATGCCGGGGCCGTCCTGCGGGATCTGTGTGCCCGGCTTCACGTGCGGGGTCGACTGCTCGTAGTACCAAGCGTGACCGCCGAAGCTCGGCGCGAAGGAGCCGGACCTTTCCGTGGAAGCGCGTGAGAGGTGGCCTGGGCCAGGAGAAGCTCGGCCGGGCCAGGGGCGCGTAAACGTGCGACAAGACACGATGCCGCTCCGGGCCCAGCGTTTGCGGGACGCCCCGGGTGCCCGCGCCTGCGTCGCCTACGGGGACCCCTCTTGCTCGAGAGCCTGCGGAGCAAGCGTGCCGCCAACGTTGAGCTCGACGAGGAACCCGCGCTCCCAGACCCGGCCCGTCTTGATCGCTCCCAGTCGCTTCGACCACGTCTCGCCATGCTCGGCGAGGAGCGCCTTCTCCGTCTTGCGCTCGACGGCCGTGAGAGCGCGCCGCGTCTTGTCGACCTGCAACCGGATAAACTCGCCGCGCGGATCGCACCGCTCCACGAGCGACGCGGCGTAGCGACGCCGCGCGTCGTCGTCGTCGGGCGCGGCGAGCACCGCAGCGAGGAGTGGATCGTCCACCGTGATCGGCGCCGCGATCTTCGCCTTCGGGGGCGGCGGTGCACGACCGAGGAGCGCGAGCGCCTCCTCCTTGCGTTCCGTCTCGGCGATGCTCCCGTCCGCGCGGCGAACGAGGTAGAGCCATCGCTCGCCTTCCTCGCAGCCGCCCTCGAGGGTCACGACCTCCTTCGGTGCCTCGCGGAACGTCGCAAAATTGGTCGGAACCATGTAACCGGTGAACCCGCGATCGCGGACCTCGTGCGCCCACAGGAGATCGAGCGCGGGCCGAGCGTAGCTTTCGATGATCCACGTGTAGTCGTCGCGCCCGATGCCCGAGGTGCCGGCGCGCTTCACGACGCGCCACGCGAGGACCTCCGTGGTCGTGATCTGGAGGTAGACGGCATCCGGTGGCGCAAGGAGACAGGCGCCGGTCTCACGGTCGAACACGCCACTGTGCTCGTTGCCGCCGACAGTGATCTTGCCTTCGGTTGAGGACGGCCCCTGTCCGACAACTCGGACCTCGTACGCGCGCAGCGGTTTTCCCATCCCCATCGCGAGTCACGCTAACTTGAACGGGATGCCGAGGCGCGCACCCCTCAACGTCCGAGTACTTCGCTTTCACTTCGGTCAACAGGGAACGAACGGAGTCGGCGCACGAGTTTGAATTGCCGTCATCGCCTTCGTAAATATCTGGGCGATTGGCCTCGTTCAAGAACCCTGACCCGACGAGGAGCATCTCGCTGCTGCTTGGCCTAAAAACGCGTGGTGTGTTGGTTTGACGAGCTACCGGAGGAAGATCCTCGCAGTCGAGATGGTCCCCGACGACGTACGCGTCGGCGGCAACGAGGCGCACTTTTCCTCCAATGCCGAAGGGACGACCGGCTGTCGTTCATGGCAGCCGACACGGTTTCGGCCGGAGCGCTTTGCTGCGTATAGACCTTCGTCAGCCTGACGCACGAGTGCGGCCGGGTTGGCGATCGTGTCGTCGAGTGTCGCGACGCCGATACTCACCGTGAACTTGGGAGCGTCCCTGGTCGCCTGCATCTCGATCTTGTGCCGCAGACGCTCCGCGAAGATGAAAGCGCCAGGGGCGTCCGTGCCGGTCGCCACCACGACCACCTCCTCGCCACCATAGCGAGCGACGATGTCCGACTCGCGAACGTGGCCACGCAATATCTCACCGAACCTCGCGAGCGCCAGGTCTCCGGCGGCGTGGCCATGTTTGTCGTTGATTTGCTTGAAGTGGTCGACGTCGATGAGCAAGACCGATAGCGGCAACCCGTAGCGGTGTGCGCGTGCGAACTCCTCGACGAGTCGCCGATCGAGGTATCGCCGATTCCGAATCTGCATCAGCGGGTCCGTGATGTTCTCTGCCAGGACGCGGTGCATGACCTGCACGGTTTCCAGCGAGAGGCGACTGACCGTCAGGACGAACACGGAGCCCAAGAAAAAGAGGGCGGGCACGGAGACAACCGACCATCCCGACGCTGAGCCGACCGCCTGGAACTCGATATAGCCGATGAACGGAGATGCGACCGCGAACGATATCCCGAGCGCGGTGAGCACCTTCCACGTGTTGCGCGCACTCTCGGCCTCGAGAGGAAGATCACGGACGATTCGAGAGAGCGGCCAGAGCGCCGCGCACAGAAGGACCGTGCGGAGCAAAATCAGGAGCAGCACTGTCGTAGCTTGCATCACGCTCTCCAAGACCGCGCGATCACCATTGCGGCAACGCGAAGCCGCGTTGCGGTCTCGCGAACAGGTAGCCCTGCAGGAGATCACATCCGAGCTCCACGAGCATGTCTCGCTCGGTGGGTGTCTCGACGCCCTCCGCGACTACGAGCATGCCGAGCTCACCGCATAGCTTCGTCATCGAGCGAACGATGCTCTGCCGACGGGTGCACGTGTCGACGTTGCGAACGAGCGACATGTCCAGCTTCACGATCTCCGGCTCGAGCTGCGTGAAGCTCGTGAGCCCCGCATAGCCTGCGCCCAGGTCGTCGATCGCGATGCGAAAACCGAGGGCTTTCAGCCGCGCTACGCGTGAGGCTACGTCCTTCACTGCATCGAGCGACGCGCGCTCCGTGATCTCCAACACGACTCGGCTCGCGATCGTGGAGAGCGGCGAGTCTACCGAGTACAAGTCGTCGTCGTTGAGATCGGCGGAGTGAAGGTTGACGAACACGTCGTTGCCTTCGGGCGCCTCGGATGCGGCCTCGGTCACGCGCGCGCGAACGGCGCGACCGAGCTCGTGGAGACGCCCCAGCTTCTCGGCGGCGTCGAGCATGTGTGCGGGGTTCTTCATCGAAGGCTCGTCGGACCGTAGAAGCGCCTCGTGCCCGAACACCTTCCGTTCGCTCCATTTGACGATGGGCTGGAACGCCATCCACATCAGCTCGAGCCCCGAGGTGAACGGCGCGCTGCGATCGCCGTGCAAATCCGCGATCGGTAGCGTGAGCGCCTCGCGCTTGAGCCTGGCCATCTTGTGGAGCCGTACGTCGCGATTGACGGTCTCCCATAGCTCCGCCATGCCGACGGGCTTCGACAAGTAGCGGAACGCGCCGTACTCGACCGCGGGAACCGCCGAATCGAGGGACGGATCACAGGTCATCAAGACGATCGGTACGTCGAGCTGCTGCGCGCGCGCGGCCTTGAGCAAGTCGATGCCGGTCATCTCGGGCATCATGACGTCCGACACGACGACGTCGAACGTGCCGCCTTTCAAGCGCTCCACGGCCTCTTTGCCGTTCGTGGCAATCTCCACCTTTGCTCCAAGGTGACCGAGCGCTCTCCCGTACGAGCGAAGGATCGCCGGGTCATCGTCCACGAGCAGCAACCGAAGATCATCACTAGGCGGCATGGCTTACGTCCGTTCTGTTTCCGCGGTGTTTAGGGCACGACTTTGTGCACGATGACAGGTTGATTCGCGCCGTTTCCGACGACGTATGTGACGGTTCCGCTCGCCGGCTCGGTGTCGAACCACGCGCAGCTCTTCGTCGGAACGTAGGGGCTGATCACGCCACTCCCGACCGCGTCGCCAGGGGCGAGCACCGTGAGCGACGGAGCCGACAGTGCCGTGTGCGCCTTGACGTTGAGCACACCCATGTTGGTCTCGAGGTCGGGCATCTCGCCCGTGCCGGACGCCCCATCGAGGATCACGATGACTCCGCCTGCGTGCAAGAAGTCGTTGATCGCGGTGTTGCTCGACCAAGTCGTGCCGAGCGCCTTGAGCTTGCCGCTCGGGGCGAGGCGCAGATCGGGGACGAGCAGGACGTCGTAGGTCTTGATCGCGAGCGTGTTCGGTATGTCGCTGTCGACTATGGTGGAGGTGAACGAGAGCGTGCGGCCCTGTTTTTTTGCCTGCAACGTGAGCGTTGATTGGACGTTGATGACGTCTTGCGCGACTGCGTAGTGCTCGAACGAGAGCACCGAGATCGGGCTCGACTTCGCGACGAACACAGCGTTGGCGATCGCGCGCGCCTGGGACGAGTTTTGCGCGGGGATGACCTGGTAGTCGTGACCGATCGCGATGATGTGTCCCGCCGCGCTGCCGACGCATGCCCCGCTCACACACGAGTTCGACGGGCACACCTTGCCGCATCCGCCGCAGTTGCTCGAGTCGTTGATGACGTCGGTGCAGATCCCGTCGCAGACGAGGTTCGGCTGCAGGCAGCCCGCGTCTCCTGCATCTTGCGCGTCTCCGCCGTCTCCGCCGTCACCCGCGTCTGCGCCCGTGCTCCCGTCTGCGGACGCATCGGCCAACGCGTCTCGGGTCGGACCGTCGTAGTTGCTCGGACCGTCGTCGGGAGAGCCATCGCCTCCTCCGTTCGACGAGTCGCGCGTGGACGGGTCGCCGTCGGTCACGTCTCCGTCGAGAGTGGTGGACGCTTGTCCGCACACGCCGCCGACGCACGCGACGCCCGCCGCGCACACGTTGCCGCACGCGCCGCAGTTCAGTGAGTCGCGGCTGGTATCGACGCACCGGCCGCCGCACTCCGAGTAGGGCGCGCGACAGGAGCCGCCGACGAGCGAGTTCTCCGCGCTGCATCCCGTGCTGGCCGCGGCGACGAAGGCCGACAGAGCGGCGGCAAACAGGCCCAACCTTGCGAGGTCAGTTCGACGCATGGAGCTTCTGCTTGCTGGTTGATTTGTCATGGGTCTGCGGCGCTGTGTGCTGCCGCGTGACGACGAACTCCACGCGCCGGTTCTGGCTCCAGTGCTCCTCGTCGTGACCGTTCGCGCGCGGCTTCATCTCGCCGTAGGCGTGGACGACGAGCCTGGCGGTGACGCCGTATCCGATGAGCAGGGTCTTCACGGCCTTGGCCCGATTTCGGCTCAAGAAGAGGTTGTAGTCTGCGGCGCCGATCTCGTCGGCGTGGCCCTGGATGTCGACGGCGAGCACGTCACCGCGAGCGACGATGTACTCGGCGATCTTCTGCACCAACGGCTTGCTCGCCTCGCTCACATTGGGGCTGCCGAACTGGAAGTTGATGACGTCGTCGAGGACGATATGGTCGCCCTCCATGTGCAGCGGGGTGACGGGGCATCCGTT
>JAYVYD010000131.1:0-3613 GCA_043784605.1 Myxococcales bacterium
TCAAAAGTGGATCCCTTCAGCATCGTCCCCAGGAATGTGCCGAACGTGATGCCTTATTCGGAGACCAAAGACCGGCGCGCTCGACCTGTGGGCGATCCCGTACAGGAACTCGGCGGGGTCATGGTGACGGCTGCCGCACTCTCCCTTGCCAGTGGCCTGGATATGCATGCCGCTGGCGAGACCGAGCTTGCCAGGAATTGGACCAAAGTCGAGTCCATCCGAGCAAAGCAGGCAGCACGGCCAAAGAATTCGCCTTTACCAGGGGTGCATCCCGGCCCGGCGCCAGGTGGTGATCTGACTCGAGAGTCCTACGATATTCCGGCATTTTTGCGCAAGTATGCGGACTGATTCCGATAGTGTTTGCATAGGTGAAATGATCAGTCGATGAATGCCATCAAAAAACCAACGACGTACCCATCATGTTGGGCGCAGGCGTTCGGCTCACCTCCGTGCACGAGGTCTGGGGCCGATTCGGCTATGTCCCAACGGGGGACGATCGCAGATACGTACTTGGCGTACTTGGCTATCGCGCCGTGTTCCGCCCCAACCGAGTCGTGCGGCCGATCATCGGCGGTCTCGTCGCTGGCCTACCCGCCACATGCACGCACGACCCTCTAGGAAGACAGACCTGCGATCAACCGCCGCTGTTCGTCTTCGCGGCGACCGGCGGCGTTCGCTTCGAGCCGACTCCATGGCTCGGACTGTCTTTGATGCTCTCCTTCGGCGTAGACAGCTATCCCAACCCGTTCGGAATGGTGGAGCTCGGTGTGAGCTTCTTCATTCCGCTTTGACCTCAGTAGATCACACAGATCTGCCGCGCCTTTTGGCTAGAGAACCACTGACAAATAAGAGCGGGTGCACGAGCTTCCGCACCAATCACAATTCGGATTCGAGATCGCCGCGCTGGACGAGCGCCAATCGGTGGCGCCGGAGAGCACGTTGCACGGACCCCGCGCGTTTTTGTCGGCGACGCCTGGTGCAGCCCATCGCCTCGTTACTTCGTCCGAAGGCTCACCGCGACATACTCCCGCGCTGCATTTCATCTCGACGCCCAGCTGCTGAGAGAACGCCGCCGACCACTTGTCGTCGTCCGAAATCGTGGGGCCCTTCGTGGACGTGCGGAAGGAGTGCATGCCATCAGCACCGCGAGGAGCGCCGTGATTCTCATTGCAACAGCACTCCGCTCAAGCTGATCATGCTGTCGTTCTTCTTGCCATCCTTGACGTAGTCGGCAATCGCGCGCGCGAGTGTCGCGCTCACCATCGCGGTCATGGGCAAGTGCTCTCCGCCTTCGCACGTGGCTTGTCCCGCGAGATCCTCTGCGTCTGGGACGAAGCGCTCGTCGCACCGAACCAAGCCAAAAGTGCCGTCCGCGCTGATCGCCGCGTGCACCGGCGCCTTGCCCTTGGCACGTGCGAACGTGGACAAGATCGCGCGACTCTGCGCGTTGTCGAACGCGTCCACGATCAAGTCTGCATTGGCAAGTAGCGTATCCGCATTAGCGTCCGTGATGCGCACGCCGAACGCCTCGGCTCGTGTTCGTCGTCGGTGACGAGGCTGGAGAGATCTCGAGCAACTTCGAATACAGGGTCTCGGCCGCAGGTACGAAGAGACCGGGGCTTGACGGGCTTTCCGCCCCTCACCTTCTTGGCGTTCTTCGCGGGCGTCCACTTGCCGCCAATGTCGAGGCCGGGTCGGTTGTGCCAGAGGTGAGCGCTCGAGTTGAGCACGAGGTCGAGTAACTTTTCTGCAGGGCCCAGCTGGGCCTCAGGGAGTAGCGGCTTGTTCGCCATGGACGTCTCCGTTTTGATCGCGCATGCGACGTTACACGAGACGTCAGGGCAGACAGCATCTGACGAATGGGGCTAATTTCTGCAGCGGCGGAGCAGCCGCGATCGGGGCTATCGATCACGCCTCTCGCCCGCAAACGTGAACCGTGAACGTGCCCGTTCCCGATCTGTGTTCTGCATCGCTCGCCATATCCAAGCGAGATTTCGGGCACGGTCACGTGCGTGCACGGTAACGGAAGAGCGCCGAGCGCCTTAGCGCCTCACGAATGTCAGGGCACTCCCTAGTTGGTAATCTTGGTTAGGAACTCAGAGAGAGTAACTTTGCCTTTGACGTGTTTGTGATTGGGTTCGAAGACGAGGAGGCCTTTGGCTAGGCCGATGTTCATTTCGACATAGAGCTTGGCGAGATCTTCGGTGAGGCCTGCGGAGGTGAGAGCGCCGAGTCGGGCTTGTTCGGGGACGAGTGCGACGTTGATTGGCTTGGCGAAGATGCGGCTGAGCTCTTGGGCGACGTCTTGGGGTGAGTAGGTTGCGGGGCCTTCCAGGTTGATGATCCCTTGGGTCGTCTCGAGTAGGGCTTGTGCCACGGCTTTGCCGATGTCTTCGGCGGCGACCATCGGGATCGCGCCTTCGGACATCGTGTAGAGCACGCCGGTTGCTTTCGCTGCGGCGAGGCCCGAGGCCCAGTTCTCCATGAAGTAGGCGGCGCGGATGAACGCGTGCGAGACGCCGGTCTCGGCGATCTTCTTCTCGGCATAGTAGAGGGTCTTGATGGGGCCGGTGCCGTCCGTGTGCTGCGCGCCGATCGCGGAGAGGAGAACGAGGTGCTTGACCCCGCTCGACTTGATCGCGACGGCGAACGCGTCGGCCATCGCGTGCTTCTCCGCGACGTTGCTCGTGGAGCGGTAGTCGGGCGGCAGAAGCAGGTACGCGCCTGTGGCTCCTTGCAGCGCCTTGCCGAGCGCCGCGGCGTCGGCGAGGTCAAGGACCACGACCTCGGCGCCCTTTTCCTTCCACGGGTCGCCCTTCTTCAGGTCCCGCACGATGACGCGCACGGGCTTGTTGGCAGCAAGAAGTGATTCGGCGGCGAACTTTCCGGTGTTTCCGGAGACTCCAGCGATGACGAACATGGCGATCTTTTCCTCTGTTAGGACCGGGCTCGTGTCCCGGACGCCGATGAAGATACGGCCGGAGGCTACATTTGTCGCATCGATGATGTACATCCCACCCATGCATGACGTGCATCTGGGATGCCGTTGACCTCAACCTGTTGGTCGCCCTCGATGCGCTCTTGCACGAGCGGCACGTCACGCGGGCGGCCGCGCGCGTCGGGCTTACGCAGTCTGCGACGAGCCACGCGCTCGGCAGGCTGCGAGAGCTCTTCGGAGACGAGCTTCTCGTCCGCTCGCCGCACGGGATGGAGGCTACTGTCCGCGCGGTCGCCTTGGCGGAGCCGGTGGTGTTCTTCGGCGCTCACTTCTTGGTCGCGCCGCGCATCGTCGCACAGTCGGACCTCGTGCTCGTCGTGGCCGAACGCATCGCCTTGCTGTTCGCCGAGGAGCTCGCGCTCCGCACTTTCCCAGTCCCCGTCGAGGTGCGCGTTCGAGATCTGGCAGCTCTGGCACCCGCGCATGCAGAGCGATCCCGCCCACAAGTGGCTGCGCGGCCTCTTGGCTGAAGTGGCGCGCGGAGGCTGATCTCAGGCCTTGGCTCTGTTCTCAAAAAACTTGGCGAGGCCCGATGTGGTGCTCACGAGGTTCGGTTGGATCTTGTTGATCAGCATCTCTTCGACGGTCTTGCCGACCTTGTTGGAGAGGAAGCCG
>JAYVYD010000132.1:0-7020 GCA_043784605.1 Myxococcales bacterium
TACGCAAAGCTGGCACACGATGCCGGCGCGCTGCTGCTGGTGGATTGCGTGACCTCCCTTGGCGGCGTCCCGGTGACAGTCGATGCCTGGGGTGCGGACGCGGTTTACTCGGGCACGCAGAAGTGCCTCTCGGCGCCTCCCGGGATGGCCCCGCTGACGCTCTCGCCGCGCGCCTGGGACGCGGTCAAAGCTCGCGAAGTGCCGTGCAACACCTGGTACCTGGACCTCAGCCTGCTCGAAGCCTACTGGGACGAACGGCGCGCCTACCACCACACCGCGCCGATCTCGATGGTCTACGCGCTGCACGAAGCACTCGCCCTGGTGCTGGACGAAGGCCTCGAAAACCGCTGGGCGCGCCACGAACAGAACGGCCGCGCACTACAGGCGGGATTCGAAGCGATGGGCCTGGCCCTCCACGCGGATGAAGGCTACCGCCTGCCGGTGCTCACCACCGTCCGCATTCCCGAGGGCGTGAACGACCTTGAGGTGCGCGGCGCGCTGCTCAAGCGCCACTCGATCGAGATCGGCGGCGGACTCGGTGACCTGCGGGCGAAGGTTTGGCGATTCGGGTTGATGGGCGAATCTTCGAACCCCGGCAACGTGCTCCTCGCGCTCTCCTCGTTCGGCAAGATTTTGCGCGAACAGGGCTTCAAGGCCGATATCCGCGCGGGCCTGAGCGCCGCGACCGCGGGGTTGGAGGGCAGTGCATGACCAACGACAGCGCGAACGCGCCTTACTACGAGGCTAATCGTGCGCGCTGGGACGAGTCCGTCGCGATCCACGCCGCCTCCGAGGGCTACGACCTCGCCGGCTTTCTGCGCGGCGCGAAGACGCTCTACCAGGTGGAGATGGACGAAGTCGGCGATGTGGCCGGCAAATCCCTCTTGCACCTCCAGTGCCTTGCGCGGGCAGGGTTTGCCCAAAGGCGACCAGTTGCTGGCGGCACCACTTGTGAAAGTGCCGCACGTGGACGCGGTCGGTCAGGCCCTTGGCGAACACGAGAGCGCGCGCCGTTAGCGTTTCGTTAACGTGCGGTCGTCATACTGGGCTCGTGCGCGGAATAGCCCTCATGATCGTGTGCGTGTTTTCGATCTCGAGTGTCGCTTCCGCGGACGAGCGGCGGTTGACAGAAGAGGCTGCGGTCGCGGCGGCGCATCTCTATTCGCCGGACGTCGCGGTCTCGCGAAGCAGAGAGCGCATCGCGGCTGCGGAGATCGACGTCGCGGGAACGTACCCGAACCCGACCGTGTACGGCGCCTCCTCGACGCAGGCAGCGCGACTCTCTGCAGGCGCGATGCTGCCGCTACTCATTTTCGGCCAGCGCGGCTTGGCGATGGACGCAGCACGTGCGGACGCGGACACGACCCGCACGGAGACGCTGATGGCGTGGGTGGACGCGCGGTGGGCGACCGAGCGCGCCTTCGTCGAGCTGTGGCGAAGCGAGCGCGCACTGGCGGCGCGCAAGGACGCGGCGGCGCTCGTCGTCAAGCTCGACGCGGCCGTGACTGGGCGCGCAGAGGTCGGCTCGGGTCCGCAGATCGACGCTCTTCGTGCGCACGCGGAGAGGCTCTCGGTGGAGGCCGACGCGATGGCCGCCTCCGCGCAGGTGCGTGTCGCCGCCGCAGCGCTCGCGCGATGGACGGGCGACCCTCCCGATGTCGACCTGCACGTCGACGGCAACCCAAGCACTCCAGACGCACCTCCGCCTCTCGCGACGCTCCTTACGCAGCTCTCGGCGAGCGTCCACGTGAAGCGCGAGTTCGACGACGCGCGCGCATCTCGCATGAGGGCGTCGCGAGAGCGCGGTCTCAACCGTCCGTTGATGTTGCTGGACCTCGGTGCCGACGCGTTCGATTCCAGCCTGCCTGCGACCAACCTGAGAGCGCAACTCGCGATCGAGGTACCCTTGTTCAATCAACGCGGAGGCTTCATCGATCGTGAACGCGCGAACGAGGACGTCGCAATGTCGCGCCAGCGAGCCGTGCTGGCGAGAGTCTCGAGCGAGCTCGTTGGCGCGTACAGGAGCTACGAAGCGGCGACAGACCGCGAGAAGGTGCTCACCGAGGCGGTACTTCCCGCCTCCGAGGCGAGCGTCCACGCCATGCAAGACGCCTATGATTTGGGCCGATCGGCGCTGCTCGCGCTCCTGGACGCGCAGCGAGCTCTCTTGATTACGCGCGTCGACGCGATCGAGGCGACCGCCACACGCGCGGCAGCGTGGGCCGACGTACAGCACGCGCTGGGGTCGCCGTGAGAATCGCCGCACTTCTCCTCGTGATCTTCGGGTGCGGGCGCGCGAGCGAGCGTCGCGATGAAGCGACCGCTGTGGCGGTGCACTGCGAGAAGCCTTCGCCGAAGTCGATGCAGCGATCGCTCGTCGTTCGTGGTCGCGTCGCCCCGCCACCGGGCAGCGATGTCGCAGTCGCGTCGCAGGTGCCTGGGCGAGTCTCTCGCCTCAACGTCCACGAGGGCGATCACGTCGACCTAGGCACCGTGATCGCGACCGTGGATGACGCTTCCTCGCGCGACGCGGTCAGTCAAGCGGACGCGGCGGTGACGCAAGCGCGCTCGAACTCCGTCAACGCCGATCTCACGCTCGAGCGCGTGCGAGAGCTCACGAAGCGTGGCATCGCGGCCAAGCAAGAGCTCGACGATGCGACCGCACGCGCGGACCAAGCGCGCGCTGCGCTCACCTCTACGGCCGCCGCCGCTGACATTGCGCGGAGAACGCTTAGTCACGTGCAGGTGCGCTCTGCGTTCGCAGGCACGGTGACCCGTATTTTCAGGGGCCCTGGCTCACTCGTCGATGGCTCGGCGCAGACTCCGATCGCGCAGCTCGCGGCGACGGACGGGGTGGAGCTCCTCGTGGACGTGAGCGAGCACGACCTCGGTTCGCTCGCGGACGGGCAGCCCGCGCACGTCACGCTCGCGAACGGTGAAGCCATGGACGGGCAAGTGAGAGCGGTGGGTGCCGCGCTCGACCCAACGACGGGTCTCGGCTTCGCGCGCGTCACGCTCACGCAAGGGCGCGCACGCCTCGGCGAGTTCGGGTCTGCGTCCATTGTGGTGCAGAAGAAGGACGCCGCGCTCACAGTGCCGCTCTCGGCGATTCGAGGCGCGCTCGCGGATGGCGCGACCGTCGTCATCTGCCAAGGCGACAAGGCTGCGCTACGAAAGGTCATGCTCGGCGAGCGTGACGATGCGGTCGTCGAGATCGCAGCTGGCTTGGAGGCGAGCGAGGCGGTCGCGGTCGATCACGTGCTGGGTCTCGATAACGGCACGCCCCTGAAGGCCCAATGAGCGCGTTGGCTTGGCTCGGGCGGCGCGCTGCCGCGGTGTGGTTAGCGACGCTCACTCTCGTGATGCTTGGAGTGTCTGCTCTGCGGTCGATGCCGAGCGCGATCTACCCCGAGGTAGAGTTTCCGCGAATCATCGTCGTCGCACGCGTCGGCGGCGCGCCACCAGCCGTCTACCAGACGCTCGTCACTCGGCCGCTGGAGCAGACGCTTGCCACCGTGCTTGGCGTGCAGCGCATCCGGAGCAAGACCATCCGAGGCGCGGCTGAGATCTCGCTTCAATTCGCGCCGGAGACGGACATGTGGCGTGCGCTCACGCTGGTGGAGTCGAAGACGAACGAGGCTCGCGGAGAGCTGCCTCCCGGCACGGAGGTCGCGGTCGAGCGGATCACGACGGGCTCATTCCCGGTGATCACGTTCAACCTCGCGGGTGCAGCGGACCCGCGCGAGCTGCGCGAGACCGCCGAGTGGATCGTCAGACCCGCGATCGCCGGCGTTGAGGGTGTCGGCCGCATCGAGGTGCTCGGTGGCGATGTCCGCGAGGTCGCAGTGATCATCGCGCCCGATCGCGCCGCATCGCTAGGCCTCACGCCCGATCGCGTCGCTGACAAGCTGCGAACGGCGATGAGCCTCGACGCCGTGGGGCGCGTCGAGCGAGACCGACAGCTCGTGACCGTGGTCGCCGACGCTCAGCCCAAGACGCTCGACGACATTCGCCACATGCCTGTCGCGACCGGCCCCGACGGCGTGAGTGTGCAACTCGGCGACGTCGCGGAGGTGGTCGACGCGGCCGAGGATCGGCTCGTGCGCGCCGGAGGCCCCCGCGGGGAGACGGTCGTCATCAGCGTCGCGAGGCTGCCCGGCGCGAGCGCCACGGACGTCGTCGCTAACGTGCGCGCCGTGGTGAAGGAGGTGAGTTCGACGCTCCCGGCCGGGGTGACGTTGACGCCCGTCTATGATCAGTCGGAGCTGGTGCGCGAGTCCATGAGCAGCGTGCGCGACGCGATCTTGATCGGCATCCTCCTCTGCGCCGTCGTGATCGGCCTATTTTTGCGCGACTTCCGCGCGGGGCTCGTCGCCGGGGCCGCCGTACCGATCACGCTCGCGATCACCTTCGGCGCGATGCGCGTGACCGGCCAGACGCTCAACTTGATGTCGCTCGGCGGCATGGCCGTCGCGGTGGGACTCGTCATCGACGACGCGATCGTGATTATCGAGGCGATCGCGCGCCACCGAGACGAAGGCATGCCGGCGCTCGAGGCGGCGCGGCGCGGAACCGCCGAGCTCGCGCCTGCGGTCATCGGCACCACGCTGACGACCGTCGTCGTCTTCGCTCCCCTTGCCTTCTTGGGCGGCATCGTCGGAGACTTCTTCCGCGCGCTCGCGTTCACGCTCTCCGCCGCAGTGATCATCTCGCTCTTCGTTGCGCTCGTGCTCGTGCCGATCGCGGCGGGCTGGGCGCTCTCTGCGTCTAGCGCGAAGCCTTCGAACGACGAGGGCCTCACGGGTCGTGTCACTCGCAGACTGGCCTCTCGCCCGCGCCTCGCGGCGATCGCGCTGGCGCTGCTCACGGTCGCGACGCTGTCGGCCGCGCCGTTCCTCGATCGCGGCTTCTTGCCGCAGATGGACGAGGGCGCGTTCGTCATCGATTACTTCCTACCCGCGGGCACCGCGCTCGAGACCAGCGAGGCGTTCGGGCGAGCGATCGAGTCCGAGCTACGGGCGACGCCCGAGATCCGCACTTATTCGCGGCGGCTCGGCTCGGAGCTCGGTCCCGTCGCCGCAACGCAGCTCGATCGCGGAGACATCATGGTGAGCTTGATCGCGCAGTCAGAGCGGAAGCGCTCGAGCGAAGCCGTGATCGCAGACGTCCGCGCGCGCATCGAGAGCAAATTCCCCGAGGTGCGCATCGAGTTCGTCCAAGTGCTCCAAGACGTGCTCAACGATCTCGCTGGCAACCCGCGCCCTGTCGAGGTGAAGGTCTTCGGCCCGGACTACGGCAAGGCGCACGAGATCGCGATCTCGATCGCCGACAAGATGAGAGACACGCGCGGGCTCGTCGATCTCTACGACGGCATGGAGCGAGAGTCTCCCGAGCTGCGGCTCGTCGTGCGACGCGACGAGGCCGCACGACTCGGCGTCACTCCCGACGCGGTCTCGGCACAGCTCTCGAGCGCGCTCCTCGGATCGCGCGTCGGGGCTATTCGGCGCTACGATCGCTTGGTCGGCGTGCGTGTCCGCTATCCGAACCCCACACGATACGATCCGCTCAAGGTCGCCCACATGCCGGTCATCGTCGGTGGGCACGTCGTCAGCTTCGACGCAGTCACCAACGCCGTCTGCTCGACGACACCGTCGGTCCTCATTCACGAGGCGCTGCAACCCATGGTGGGGGTCACGGCCGATCATGAGGGCCGCGACATCGGATCGATCGCCGACGAGATCGACCGCAAGGTGCGCGAAGTCCCCGTGCCCGCTGGCTACCGCGTGTCGCTTGGAGGTCAAGCCGAGGCCCAGCGGGCGACCTTGCGCCAGCTCGCGGTCACTGGCCTTCTTGGAGCGCTGCTCGTGCTCACCGTGCTCGCGACTCAGTTCCGTCGCTTCCGGCTGGCGCTGCTCGTGCTCACGCCCGTCCCGCTCTCCATCGGCGGCGCGCTCGTGTGCCTGCTCGCGACGCACACGCCCCTCAACGCGTCGTCACTCATGGGCTGCGTGCTGCTCATCGGCCTGGTCGTCAAGAACGGCGTGCTCTTGCTAGAGGAGGCCGAGCGACGCCTCGACGAGGGCGACTCACCCCCCGACGCCGTTCACCACGCCACTCTTCGACGCCTTCGGCCCGTCGTGATGACGACGCTGGCGACGCTCGCCGGACTGGTACCACTCGCGCTCGGAATCGGCGCGGGCGCGGAGGTCCAACGCCCTCTCGCGCTCGCCGTGATTGGAGGCCTCTCCGTAGCGACGATCGCTACTCTCGGCCTCCTCCCCCCGATGGCTCTGCTCGTGTTGCCACGAGTGAAGAGCTGAATCTCAGCTCTTCTTCGCGTGCTTCTCGATGTAGTCGATCGCGTCCTGCACGGAGCGGATCTTCTCGGTGTCCACTAATGCATCAACCAAGTCCCCGTCATCCTCTCGCCACCACAGAAGCACCCCGTCAACAACTTCTTGTACATGGCCACTAATGAATGGACTGCCAGTTGCCCGCATTACATCTTGCCGGAGTGTTTCATCAGAATCGTCGCCATAGCCCGACTCCAGAACGAGAAATCCGGATTCAAAACCCATTCGATTTGCAATCGACCCCAAGGGGGTATTCACCAACGACCATCCTTTCTTTGATGACCTCGGACCTAAAGGACCCAAACACGTGACTGAGGGATAAGTCCACCCAAGAGTTGCCTCATGCGCAAGTCCATTTCGTCTTTATTTGCTCAATTTTTGACGGCGCAGACGCTAAATATCTCATTTATCGGTCCTACTCACGGGTTAATGTGACGTGGGCCCCTCCAAGAGGGGAAGATAGGGCCATGAGCGAAAATTTCGAAGCGCCCGATCAGGTCATTGACCAACTAGTGGATACCGACCCCCAAGAAACTGCCGAGTGGCACGCCTCTTTTGATTCCGCCTTGGCCCATGCTGGCCCCGTTCGTGCGCGGTATCTGATGTTAAGCATGTTGAAGCGAGCGCGCGAGGCAAACGTGGGGATGCCGTATCTGCGCACGACCGA
>JAYVYD010000133.1:0-14982 GCA_043784605.1 Myxococcales bacterium
GGAGGGCATCCACTGATACTGCGGTCATGCGTTTAAAGATGACGATGTGGACTCACGCGTTGCGCGTTGGCAGGGCCGACTCTGTCAGGGAATGAGCACGGCGCGGAAGCGGACGCGATTTTCCATCATCTTGCCGAACGCAGCTTCGGCTTGTTCGAGAGGGAACTTCTCGACACGAGTGCGCACGTTGGTGAGCGCCGCGAACGCCATGGTGTCCTCGGAATCGATCGCGGTGCCGCTCGGCCAGCCTGCGATGGTCTTCCCCGACAAAAGCGGGAACGCGCTGATGGTCATCGGCTCGAACGGCGCGGCGACGATGAGTAACTTGCCCCGGGGTTTGAGTCCGTTGACCGTGCTCGCGATCGCCGCCGCATGTGGCGCAGTCGCCAGCACGACGTCTGCGCCACCCAGCTTCTGCAGTCCCTCCGACGCGTCCACGGCCTTCGTGTCGATGTACTCGTGCGCGCCGAGCTCGCGTGCGAGCTTCTCCTTGTCTGGGCCACTGGAGAGGGCGACGGTTCGAAAGCCCATGCGCGCCGCGAACTGAATGGCCAGGTGGCCGAGACCGCCGATGCCTTGCACAGCGACCGTATCGCCCGCGCGTGCGCCGCTATTTCGAAGTGCGTTGAACGTCGTGATGCCCGCGCACAAGAGCGGTCCCGCCTCTGCGGAGTCGAGCGACTCCGGGATGCGCGCCACCGCCTGGAATGGCACCACGGCGTAATCGGCATATCCGCCGTCGAAGCTGATGCCGGTCACCAAGCCTTGTTTGCAGTTGATGAATTGCCCTTTGCGACACGAGCTGCACTCGCCGCAGTGACCGCCGTACCAACCCACGCCGACGCGGTCGCCCACCTTCCAGTTGCCCGCGTTCGGTCCGACCGCGTCGATGCGCCCGGCGATCTCGTGGCCGGGCACGCGCGGCAACGCGAGACCCGGGTACGCGCCCGATTTCACGAAGAGGTCGCTGTGGCAGACGCCGCACGCCTCGACCTTGATGCGCAGCTCTCCCGCTTTGGGATCATGGACGTCGCGCTCGACGACCTCGAACGTTCCGTTGGCCTTGGTGACTTGCACTGCGCGCATTTTCGTCATGTTCAGCTTGGATGCGCACGACATTAAGGCGTTGCGGGAGGGCGTTCTCCTCGTGCTAGATGTCGGCCGTGGCCACGAGCGCAGGTGTTTTTCTCCCGCACGTATCGTCTGACGTACTGTTGGCGAAGAGTGTGCGCGGTACCGTCATCCACGGATCGCTGAGTTCGTTGCGAAAACGAGGCTACGCCGAGCGCTACCAGCTTCTTCTCGACCCACGCCATCGACAAGCCATCGCGGAGCTCGCGGCCGCGAGCTGGCTTCCGATCGAAGTGGCCATCGCTCACTACCGTGCCTGCGATGCGCTCAACCTCGGCCGGGTGACGATCGAGGAGATCGGGCGAGAGACGGGCCTGTTCGTCAATCAGGTGGTGTTGAGCTTGGTGTCTCGAGTGTCTCGCGAGGCCGGTGCCACGCCGTGGCTTCCGCTGTCTCAAGCGCACAAGTTTCTCTCGCGCACGTGGGTGGGCTCGAGCATCGCGGTCTACGAGATCGGCCCGAAGGAAGCGCGCCTCGAGTGGGTTCAGCTGCCGATCGCCACCATCCCTTACGCGCGCGTCGCGATAGGTGGCTTCCTCGGGGGGATCGGTGGCCTCTTCACTACCGCCATGTACGTCAAGGATCTCGCTCCAACGACGACCAGGCCCATACTCACGTACAATATGTCCTGGGTCTGAACGCGCTGAGGGCGCTCGCGCGTCGAGTAGACACGGGCACCCTCAGCACGAAATTCGAGTCGGATCAGCCGCGACGCGGGCCGCCACGACCACCGCCGCCGCCGCGACCTCCGCCGCCGCCACGATCACCACCGCGGCTCGGCGGACGATCGCCGCCGCTCTCGCGTGAGAGACGCAGCCGCTCTTTCGCTTGCTCGCCTGCTTCGCCCTCGGGGAACGGGAGGAGCTCACGCCGCGTGAGGCGGACCTTTCCGTCGCGATCGACGGAGAGGACCTTCACCTCGATGACGTCGCCCTCTTTCATGACGTCCTCCACGCGTTCGACGCGCGTGTGGGCCATCTCGGAGATGTGCAACAGGCCGTCCGTGCCGGGGAGGAGCTCGACGAACGCGCCGAAGTCCGTGATGCGCTGGACCGCGCCTTTGTACGTCGCGCCGACCTCGGGCTCCGCCGTGAGGCCCTTGATGATGTTGAGCGCCTTGTTGACCGCGTCCGAGTCGCTCGACGCGATGTTCACGGTGCCGTCGTCCTCGACGTCGATCGCGACGCCGGTCTGATCGACGATGCCTTTGATCGTCTTGCCGCCGGGGCCGATGATGATGCGGATCTGGTCCGGCTTGACCTTGATCGTGGTGATGCGCGGCGCGTGCTTGCTGAGGTCCGAGCGATGCGTGCTGAGCGTCTCGGCCATCTTGCCTAGGATGTGCAAACGCCCGTCTTTTGCCTGGTTCAACGCGCGCGTCAGCACGTCGCGTGAGAGGCCGGCGATCTTGATGTCCATCTGGATCGCGGTGACGCCCTTGGCCGTTCCGCAGACCTTGAAGTCCATGTCGCCGAGGTGATCCTCGTCGCCGAGGATGTCGCTCAAGATCGCGATACGCGTCTTGGGGTCCTCCAGGTTGCCGTCCGAGATCATACCCATCGCGATGCCCGCGATCGGCGCCTTGATCGGGACGCCCGCGTCCATGAGCGCGAGAGATCCGCCGCAGACGCTCGCCATCGAGGAGCTGCCGTTGCTCTCGAGGACCTCACTGACGATACGAACCGTGTAGGGGAACTTCTCTTGCTCGGGGAGCATGCGTGCGATCGCTCGCTCCGCCAACGCGCCGTGACCGATCTCGCGACGACCGGGGCCGCGCATCGGCTTGGTCTCGCCCGTGGAGAAAGGAGGGAAGTTGTAGTGGAGCATGAAGCGCTTCCAGCGCTCGCCCGTGAGGCCGTCGATCTTCTGCTCGTCCGCCGAGGTGCCGAGCGTCGCGACGACGATCGCTTGCGTCTCGCCGCGCTGAAACAAAGCCGAGCCGTGCGTGCGGTGCAAGAGGCCCGCTTCGCACATGATAGCGCGGACCTGATCCATCTGACGACCGTCGATGCGCTTCTTCTCCGAGAGCATGTACTCGCGGACGACGACGTACTTGCGGTCCTCGAACTCTTCTTTGATGAGCTTCTCGCTTGCGGCGAACTTCTCTGCGCCGATGTCCGCGGTAATGGCTTCGACCATCGCCGTCTTTGCGGCCTTGTAGCCGCCGTAACGGAGCGCCTTGTCCTTGATGAGCGAGCTCTCGAGGATCTTCTTGTCCACGAGCGCCGGGATCTTCGCCTTGATCTGCGCGTCCAGCTTCTTGGCCGTGAACTCGCGCTTCGGCTTGCCGACCGCGGCGCGCATGCGCTCGAGGAGCTCGAGGATCGGCTGCGCGGATTTGTGTGCGAACCAGAGCGACTCGACGAGATCCGTCTCGCTGACTTCGGCGCAACCGCCCTCGACCATCACGATCGCGTCTTTGGTGCACGCGACGACCATGTCGATGTCCGCGGTGGCCTGCTCCTCGAAGGAGGGGAACACCTTGAACTCGCCGTTGATGCGCGCCACGCGAATGCCAACGATCGGACCTGCCCACGGGATGTCCGAGAGGTGGAGCGCGGCGGAAGCGCCGGTCAGCGCGAGCACGTCGGTCGGGTTGACCTTGTCGCTCGAGAGGACGGTCGCGATGATCTGCGTGTCGTGTTTGTAGCCCTCGGGGAAGAGCGGGCGGCACGGACGGTCGATCAAGCGGCTCGTCAAAATCTCGTCGTCGCGCTGACGACCCTCACGCTTGAAGAATCCGCCGGGGATCTTGCCGGCCGCGTACGTCTTCTCGATGTAGTCGCAGGTCAGCGGGAAAAAATCCAAGCCGGGGCGCTCGTCGCCGCTGACGGCGGTGACGAGGACCATGCTCTCGCCGTAGGTGACGAGCACAGCGCCGTGCGCTTGTTTGGCGAGGCGGCCGGTCTCGAAGGTGAGGGGCTTGCCGTTGATGAGGATGGATTCGCGGACGAAAGACATGGCGTGTGCTCCGAGCGATCGCTGCGTGCGATTCAAACGTGGAGCACTCTCTCGAGCGCCCCAATGGGGTGCGCCTGTTCGCCTATGGTCCTCGGTTGTTGCGTGCGACCGGCACTCTCGTCTGGAGTGAGAAGCGGTCGCTCGCAAGAATCGAAGAGCAAGGAGAGGGAGGCGCGAAAAGCGAAACGCCCGCGGATTAGGCGGGCGTTTCGAAGAGTTACTTGCGGAGGTTGAGCGCGCCGACGACCTTGCGATAGCGGTCGAGGCTCGACTTCTTCAGGTAGGCGAGAAGGGTGCGGCGCTTCGACACCATGCGAAGCAGGCCGCGCCGTGAGTGGTGGTCCTTCAAGTGTGTCTTGAAGTGCTCCGTCAAGTACCCGATGCGCTCGCTCAAAAGGGCGATCTGAACTTCGGGCGAGCCGGTGTCGGTCTCGTGCGTGCGGAACTTGCCAATGAGGTCGATCTTCTTTTCGGTGTGAAGCGGCATGAGTGCGGGTCTTTCCTGACGGCTATCTTCTAGAGGGCGCGCAGTATAGGCAAAAGCGGTGTCTCGTCAATCGTAACGCGCGGGTGGACCGATCGCGGGAACCGGAAATCTACGTTTCCGATTCCGATGCGCTCATCTAGCATCCGCGCACCCGAATGACCGCCACTATCGATATTCTCCGAGGTGAGCTCGAGCGCCTCTATTCGCTCGAAGAGATGACGAACATGAGCCAAGCGCTCCTTGGCCTCGCGCCAGAGGTGGTGGGTGGCCAAACCGCGAAGGCGAGCTTTGCCCGCGCGCTCACCGAGCGACTGGCCGAGCGAGAGCAGCTCGAGGCCTTGCTCGACATCATCTTCGTGTCGAAAAAAGAGATCGACCCGCGCGTGCGTGACGTCGCCGCGTTGATGGGGGAGGCGGAGCTCGCTACGGGGGAGGCCTTCGGTCCGTTCGTCATCGATCGCAAGCTGTCCCCGACGGACATGGGGATCGTCTACCTCGCCAAGCGAGACGGCGCGATCCATATGCTGAAGACCCTGCGTCGTGAGGCGTCGCGCGACCTGCGCGCGGTCCACCGCTTCCTCACCGCCAACCGCTTGGTGGCGACCGTGAAGAGCGACGGCTTGCCGAAACACATCGACGCTGGCGAGATCAACGGCACGTTCTTCGTGTCGTACGAGAACATCGACGCGCAGCCGCTCACGGCGCGGTTCGCCCGCACGGGGCCGTCGCACGTCAACGAGCTCCGCCCGATCCTGCGCGGCATCCTCGAGCCGCTCGCGGCCATGCACAAGGCGCAGCTGGTCCACGGCGATCTCAAGATGGACCACGTGCTCGTCGCCCGCGGTGAAGGCTCCGCTTCCAAGATCATCCTGATCGATTTCGGCGGCGACAGGCTGCGTCCTCGCATGGCAGGCGCAAACGGAAGCTACGGCTTCTTGGCGGTCTTCGGCTCGCCCAAGACCATCGCGCCCGAGCAGGTGCGGGGCAAGGCCGCGGACGCACGTACGGATCTCTACGCGTTCGGCGCGATGGTCTATGAGCTCTTGAGCGGCAAGCCTGTCTTCCCGAACGAAAATCCGACCGACGCCGCGTTCGCGCACCTCTCGACTCCGCCGGAGCCGCCGAGCGCGAAGGCACCTCGCGGGTGGATCACGAAGGAGGTCGATGCGTTCGTCCTGTCGCTGCTCAGCAAGGACCCCGCGCAGCGACCCAAGGACGCCCAAGCGCTGCTCGAGATCATCGACGGCATCGGCAAGCCCGTCCAGCAGAAGACGCCGACGACGCTGATGGCACAAGACAAGGTTGACGAGCTCGTCGACTCTCTCGTCGCGTCTCCCAACGATCATGAGGCGGCGATGGCGCTCGAGCGCGCCGTCGATCAAGTCGCGGAGCCTGCGCGGATCGCCGAGGCCTTCAGCCTCGCGGCCGATCAGCTCGAGGTGAAGAGCGACGACGACAAGGAGACCAAGAAGAGCCTGCTATTCCGCGCTGCGCGCATCTACGAGCACCAGAAAGACAAAGCGCGCACCGAAGACATGTACGCGCTCATCATCGACGTGGACGACACGGACGAGGTCGCACTCGTCGCGCTCGAAGAGGTTCGCAAGAGCCAGGGCAAGTTCGCCGAGGTCGTGGAGCTGTTGCTCGGACGCGCCGACAAGGCGCGAGCCGGTGAGCCGCGAGCGCGGATCATGGCCGAAATTGGGCGAATCACGACGCACGATCTCGAAGACGTGGAGCAAGGCCTCATCGCGTACACGCAGGCGCTCTGCGAGCTGCCCTCGTCTTCGGAGATCGCCTCGGAGATCGAGCGCATCGCCGGCAGCAACGTGGCGCGATGGAACGAGGTGCTCTCCACGGTCACCGACACGATCAAGGGCGACGTACCGCAGACGGAGAAGAACCGGCTGCTCGCATATTGCGGGCGTTGGTACGACCAAAAGGTGAGCCGCGCAGACATGGCGCTCATGGCGTTCCAGCAAATCCTCGTGAGCGAGCCCGCGAGCGACCTGGCGCTCGAAGGCCTCACCGCCATCTACCGCAAGGCGCAGCAGTGGCCTGAGCTCGCGCAGATTTTATCGTCGCGCGCGGACGCAGCAGGGTCGAGCCCGCGCGGTCGGGATCTGCGCTACGAGGCGGCCGATATCTTCGATCAGAAGATCGGCGACACGAAGAAGGCGAGAGATCTGTACGGCGCGATCTTGAGCGACGATCCCGGTCACGCGAAGTCGGGCGAAGCGCTCGGACGCATCGCCGAGGCCTCGGGTGACTACAAGACGCTCGTCGGCTTGCTCGAGCGGCGCGCAGACGCACGCGGTGGCCAAGAGCGCATCGACGTGATCGTCAAGATCGCCGAGACGTACGAGGACCACCTCAGCGATCTCAACGAAGCGATGCGCCGCTACGAGGCCGTGCTCGCGCTCGACCCGAAGCACCTCGGCGCGCTCAAGGGACTCGATCGCATCTTCAACCGCACCAACCGCTACCGCGAGCTGCTCGACGTACTCGAGCGGCAGATCACCGTCGCCGCGACGCCACGCCAGAAGATCAACCTCTACGATCGCATCGCCGCGCTCTACGACGAGGAGTTCCTCGATCACGAGAAGGCCTCCGCTGCGCTCGAGGAGATCTTGAAGGTGGACGCCACGCACGACGGTGCGCTCACCGGGCTCGCGCGTCACTACCGCGCGCAGGGCAAGTGGGAGGACGTCATCGGCATCTACGAGCGCCACGGCTCGGTCGCAGCGACGCCCGAGCGCAAGATGGAGCTGCTGCTCCAGCGCGCGCGCACGCTCGCCGATCAGGTGGGCTCTCCGGAGCGCGCGATGCGTGCTTACGAGGAGCTGCTCGAGCTTCAGCCTGGGCACGGCCCGGCGCTCGAGGCGCTCGCGAGCTTGAAGGAGATGAGCGGCGACGCGAACGCCGCGCTCGGCGCGATCGAGGCGCTCGCCGCAAAGGCAGCGACGCCGGAGGCGAAGGCCGACCAGTGGGTCCGCGCGGCGAAGCTCCTCGAGTCGCGGGGCGATCGCGACGGTGCGATCGAGCGCTACAAAGCCGCGCTAGAGGCGAACCCGAAGGACTTGAGCGCGGCCGCCGCGTTGCGCGCCGCGTACGCAGCGCGAGGCGACGCAGGGAGCGTGGTCACGCTTATCGAGAAAGAGCTGCCTATCGCCGAAGGCAACATGGCCAAGGCCCGATTGCACGCCGAGCTCGCCAAGCTTTATCGCAATCCGCTGAAGGAGGATCAAAAAGCCGAGGCGTCCGCGAAGACCGCGGCGGAGCTCGACCCGACGAACGCCGATGCGCAGGTGGTGCTCGGCGATCTCGCGTTCGAGGCCGGACGCTTTCTCGAGGCGTCGAAGTCTTACGAGTCGCTCGTCTCTCGCACCACGGTGCTCGCGAAAGAGGACGGCATACGCGTGCTCATTCGCTTCATCGAAACGCAGGGCAAACTCAAGTCACCGTCGTCGCCCGTGCTGCCGGGCTCCTCTCCCGATGTGTCTCGGCCGAGCGTGCCCGACACCGGCGTTCGCATGAGCATCATTGCACCGCCGAACCCTCGCGTGCTCGCTGCCGTAGAGGCACTGCAACGGTTGGCGCCTGGTGATATCGACACCGCATCGCGCGCGGCCAAGGCCGTCTTCGAGCACGGCGAGCCCTCGATGGCCCGCAAGATGTATGAGGAGCTGCTCGACAAAGTCGGCGCGAAGATGGTGGGCAGCGATCGCGCCGAAGCGCTCTACGGCCTTGGCGAGAGCGCGCGTCGCACGGGCGACCTAGACGGCGCGATCAAGCCGCTCAAGGCAGCCGAAGAGGCAGACGCGTCCAACCCGCTCCCGGTCCGCGCTCTCGCGAAAGTGTACGAGGCGAAGGGCGATTGGAAAGAGGCGGTGAAGGCCAAGCGCCGTCGCCTCGAGATGGCCGCCGGGCCAGAGCGCTTCGAGCTGTTCTTGGAGATCGGCGACATCGAGTCGCAGAAGCTCTCGGACCGCGCGGGCGCGAGCAAGAGCTACGTCGCAGCGCTCGAGGAGCGCCCCGATGATCGCAAGCTGCTCACCCGCTTGATGCAGCTGTACAGCGAAGAGAAAGACTGGACCAAGCTGGTCGAGGTCGTGCTCCGCCTCGCGGACTTCGTCGAGGACCCCAAGCAGCGCGCGAAATACATGCACACTGCAGCCATCGTGTCGTCGCGGCAGATCGGCGATCTCGACAGCGCGATCACGTACTACGACCGCGCGCTCGAGTTCGACCCGACGCTCACCAAGGCCCTCGACGAGGCGCTGGAGCTCCGCAAGCAGAAGGCCGATCACGACGGCGTCGAGCGGCTGCTCAAGGTGCAGCTCGAACAAGCCAAGAACGCGCAGGACCGCGAGAAGCTCCCGAAGATCCTCGATCAGCTCGGCAAGCTCTACGAGAAATTTCTGAACGAGCCGGAGATGGCGATCGACGCGTACGAGGCAGCGCAAGCGTTCGACCCCGACAACAAGGAGCGCAGCGAAATACTCGCAGAGCTCTACGCGAGCGACGTCACGCAGTACCTCGACAAGGCGGTCAAGGCGCAGGCGCAGATCCTCAAGCGCAACCCGTACCGCGTCGAGAGCTACAAGCTTTTGCGCAGGCTCTACACGGAGGGCAAGCGCCCGGATCCCGCATGGTGTTTGTGCCAAGCGCTCGCGGTGCTCAACCTCGCCGAGCCGGACGAGGAGCGCTTCTATCGTCGCCACAAAGCAGAGAACGCCGCGCCCGCGCAGTCCGCGTTCACCGAGGAAGACTGGACGAGCCGACTCGCGCACCAAGATCTCGATCCCCTCGTGACCCGCATCTTCGCGCTCGTTCAACAGACCATCATCCACGCGCGCACACAGACGCTCGAGGCGCAGGGGTTGGATCCTCGCTACGCGATCGATCTCTCTCTGCACCCGTACCCGGTCTCGCAGACGCTCTATTACGTGCAGGGCGTGCTCGGCTTCCCAGCGCCGCTCGTGTTCCAGAACCCGAACGATCCGGGCGGTCTCGGCTTCGTGCACGCGCACACTCCCGCGCTCGTGCTCGGTCGCGTCGCGTTCGAGGCTTCGGTCTCCACGCAGCAGATGGCGTTCATCGCCGGAAGGCACCTCACGTACTACCGCCCTGGCTACTACGTGCGTCACCTCGTCCCGACGGGCACCGGCCTCAAGGCTTGGCTCTTCGCGGCGATCAAGATGAGCGTGCCGCAGTTCCCGATCTCGGCAGATTTGCAGGGCCCCGTCACCGAGGCGATGCAAGCGATGCAAGCCATGTCGCCCGCCGACAAGGAGCGCCTCGCGAGCGTCGTCAGCAAACTCATTCAAAGCGGAGGCGCGCTCGACCTCAAGAAGTGGGTCTCCGCGGTGGACTTCACGGCAGACCGCGCCGGCTTCGTCCTCGCGCACGATCTCTCTCTCTCCACCGAAGTCATGCGAGCGACCGAAGACGGCGCGAGCGTGCCGTCCAAAGAGCGTATGAAAGAGATCGTGCTATTTAGTGTGAGCGAAGATTACTTTGGCTTGCGCGATAAGTTGGCAATCACCATCGAGTCGTGACGGCTGCACGAACTGTCGTCGCCCCCGGCGAACGCAACGACTACGTGGTGGGCTCCGCCCGCCCCAAATGGAGATCAGATGAAGAACGCACTTTTCCTTGGCGCTTTGTTGGTGGCTTGCAGCTCGACGCCCGCGACGAACAACCCAGTCGACGGTGGCCTGGGCGGTGACACGAGCAACCCGAACAACGCCACGCTGAAGGGGAAGATCGTCGGCTTCGGCGCCGGCTCGCCGATCAAGGGCGCGACGGTCACCATCGGCACCTCGAGCGCGACGACCGACGAAAAAGGACTCTGGTCACTCAGCGTCACGAAAGCCTCGCCCGTCGCCATGACCGTGACGAACCCCGGCTACGTGAAGCTCCTCGAGCAAGAGATGATCGTCTCCGGCGACAGTGATCGCGGTGAGACGAGCTTCGTCCCCTCGGGCACGCAGCAGCTCCTCGAGGCGACGCTCACCGGAATCGATCCGACGCTCGCCGTCGTCTCCTTCCGAGTCTACGCACGCGGCGGCGGTTGCCCCACGGCGCAGGGTTCCACGGTCGCCTTCGCGACGCCCGGCAGCGAGAAATTGCTCTACTTCGCGGCGTCGGGCTTCCCCGATCCGGGTCAGACGTCGGTCATCGACGGCAAGACGCCGAGCGGCATTTTTTACAACGTCCCAGTGGGAGCGGCGATCAAACTCAAGGTGACCCCGCCCATGGGTTGCAAGCAGTCGACCTTCCCCATCGCGGACCTCACCATCCCGACGATCACATACACCGGCAACGTCAACAGCGAGGCGGGTGATCCGCCGCCGGCCGGCAGCAAAGCCGCTGCATCGTTCATCCGCATCTACATCGAATAGTCGTTGCGAAGACTCGTTCTCGTTTGTGCCGCGCTCGCCTCGTGCAAGTGCGGTGAGTCGGCCCCTGTCGTAAGTGGGCAAGACGCGGCGCCCTTGATCGTTGACTCGTCAGTCGTTGATGTGTCACCGATCAAGGCGACGCGCCCGCCCGCGGACCTCGACGTGATCTTGATCACGATCGACTGCCTGCGTGCGGACATGCCGTGGAACGGCTACGCGCGCCCGATCGCACCGAGGCTCACGGAGCTCGAGACCCGGTCCGTGGACTATACGCACGCCTACTCGATTAGCTCGTACACCTCGATGAGCCTCGGCGGTCTGCTTGGCGGAAAGCTGCCGGGCGAGCTCACGCGAGACGGCTACTTCTTCGGCCTCTACGCGGACAAAAACCTGCTCTTCCCCGAGGTGCTCCACGACGCTGGCGTGCGCACGATGACCGGCCACGCGCACGGCTACTTCAATGGCGCTGGCTTCAAGCAGGGCTTCGACGCGTTCGAGGTCGTGGCCGACTTGAAGTGGAGCAACACGACAGACGACAACATCACTTCACCGCAGCTCGAGGCGATAGCGGAGAAGCAGCTCGGCGACCCGCTGAACGACTCGAACCGATTCTTCGCCTGGTACCACTTCACCGATCCGCACGACGGCTACAAGCCGCACGAAGGCATCTCGTACGGTCCGAAGGCGCGCGACTACTACGATGGCGAGGTCACGTTCACAGATCAGTACATCGGCAAGCTCCTCGATTTCATCGCGCAAAAATCGTGGGGCAAGCGCACCGCCATCATCGTGAGCGCGGACCACGGTGAGGCGTTCGGCGAGCACAAGCAGTTCGTGCACGGCTTCGAGCTCTGGGAGAACCTCGTACGCGTACCGCTACTCGTCGTGGTGCCCGGCGCGAATCACGCTCGCATCGAGCATCCCGTGAGCGCGATCGATCTCGCGCCGACGATCTTGGACCTCTTCGGGCTCCCGCCGCAGCCGGGCTTCGAGGGTCGGAGCCTCGTTCCGGAACTCTTCGGCGTCGCGGACGCGATGGAAGACGGTCGCCTCGTGGCGATCGATCTCCCGCAGACCAGCGACAACGACAAGCGACGCGCGATCGTCTTCGGCAGGTACAAGCTCATCGCGTTTGGGATTACCGAGTACATGCAGGTGTTCGACCTCGAGGCGGACGCCGAGGAGCTGAAGCCGATCACCAGCGGTGACGTCTACGACGACATGGTGAAGCGCTTTCGTTCGTTCGAAAAGACTATCGTCGACGTCCCGCCGACCTCGTGCAAAGAGGGCTGCTTGAACGGCGCGTACAACAAACCGAAGGATGCTGGAGCAAAATAATGCGGATCGAGATCGTGCCTTATCTCAAGGACAACTATGGATACTTGGTCGTCTGCGACAAGACGAACGCTTGCGCGATTGTCGACGCGGGAGAGGCCGCGCCCATCCTCGCGGCCGTCGCCAAGAGCGGACTCTCTCCGAGCGTGATCTGGTCCACGCACCATCACCCCGATCACACGGGTGCGAACGAAGAAGTCGCAGAAGCCCTGAAAATAAAGGAAATCGTCGCGCACACGTCGGACCGCGGCAGAGTCCCCGGTCAGACGCGCGAGCTGCGTGACGGAGAGGAGTTCTCGTTCGGGAGCCTCGCCATTCGCGCTCTCCATGTGCCCGGCCACACGATGGGCGCGGTCGCATATTTCGTTTCCGATGGAGTCGATCGCGCGGTCTTCACAGGTGACACGCTCTTCGTCGCCGGGTGCGGCAGGCTCTTCGAAGGTACTCCCGACGACATGTTCACCTCGATGCGCGAGCTCGCCGAGCTGCCGGGAGACACGCGTGTGTACTGCGGTCACGAATATACTGAAGCGAATCTGCGCTTCGCCGCAAATGTGGAGCCGAACAACGCGGCGGTGAGCGCCGCAATCGCGCTCGCGAAGACCAAGAGAGCAGGGGGCGCCCCGACGGTGCCGTCGACGATCGCCGACGAGCTAGCGACCAATCCGTTCATGCGGGCCAAAGACGCGGTGGAGCTGGGTCAGCGCCGCGGACGCAAAGACACGTTCAGGTAAGACGGGCCCGCGAGCTCACTCCTCGCCGCCGCTGTCGACGTACTGCTGGATCGCGACGCGCTCCTTCTCCAGGAACGGATCGATGATCGACGACAAGCGCGGGTGCTCCACCCAGTGTGCGGAGTGAGTGAGGGTGGGGATGAACCCGCGCGGCCTCTTGTGCTCTCCACCGGCGCCGGGCTCGAACGCCTCGAGGCCATGCGCAATCGCGTGGCGGACGCCGTGGTAGTAGCAGACGTTGAAGTGCAAGAAGGGCATCTCCACGCGGCCGCCCCAGTAGCGTCCGTAGAGCCGCTTGCCCTTCTGAACGTTGAACGCGCCGGCGATGGGTGCGCCGTCTTTGCTCGCTACTACCCACGCCAAATTTCGTTTGAAGCGAGAGGCGATGAGCTCGAAGAACGGGCGATTCAAGTACCGCCTCCCCCAGCTGAACTTGTCGACCGTGGTCAAATAGAAGTCGTACATCGCGTCAGTCATCTCGGGCGTGATGCGCTCCGGTGAGAGCGTCTCTACAAAAACGCCGTCTTTTTCGGCCTGAGAGGACTCACGCTTGATCTGGTGGCGACGCTTGCTGTTGAAAGTCGCCAAGAAGTCTTCCCATGTCGCGTAGCCCGCGTTGTGCCAGTGGTACTGCACGCCGAGCCGTCGCATGTAACCGGCGGCCTCCCACTGCGCTGCCTCTTTGTCTCTTGGAAAGAGCACGTGCGCGCCGTGTGCGCCGAGCTTCCCCGCGACGTCGATGGCCGCGCGCGCGACCATGTTCGTGAGCCCGTCGCGGTCCTCTCCGATGGCGACGAGCACGCGCTCTCCCGTGACCGGCGAGAACGGCACTGCCATGATGAGCTTCGGGTAGTACGGCACGCGCATGCGCTGAGCGAGGTCTGCCCAGCTCCAGTCGAAGACGAACTCGCCTTCGCTGTTTCCTTTGATGTACGCGGGCGCGGCGGCGATGAGCTTGTCTTGGCGGTAGATCGCGAAGTGGCTCGCGAGCCAACCGCTCGCGTGCCTCGTCGGGCCGGCGCCGACCTCGGTCTCGCCCGATGTCTTGGAGCGCGAAGAGCCGACGCAGCCGGACTCCTCGAGACAGTCGAGCCAATCGTGCTCGACGAAAGGAGAACCATCGGGTCCGACGAGCGCATCCCAATCGTCCTTGGGGATGTCCGAGATCGAGTGGATGACGCGTAGTTCGAGTGTCTCTTGACTGGTCAAGCGCTCGGCGAATCCTCTCGAACGAGCACGAACCAGGCATCCATCCACTTGCCGCCCTTCATCGCGCGGCCGATCGAGACGTGGTCGGAGAGCCCACGCATCACGTCGACCATGCCCGCATAAACGAAGCGACCGAGCTTGGCCTCGTTGGGGATGATCTCGGGCCACGAGTCCGGCTTGGCCGTCGGGACTTTCCGGTAGTCGATGTCGATCTCGCCGTCCGTCGCGTCGCGGCCCTCCGGCACGTGCACGCAGAAGTAACCCGGACCGATGAACGGCATGACTTGCATCGACGACACCGCGGAGCTCTCGTTGTAACCCCAGAGCTCTGCCTTTGTGTCGCCGGCCTTTTCCTTGGGCTTACAGAAGCGCTTCTGGAAGTACGAAAACGCCGGGAGTGAGTTCTTGCCTTCGTGGATGACGGGCATGAGCGCGTCGTTCGTGGTCGGCACGAAGTAGTCGAGCGTCAGCGGCATGTGGCCCTTGATGGCCTCGTAAAGCCGAGACTGCTCGCGCTTGCCCCAGCGCCGCACGGTCTCCACGCGCCCCACGTGCCCGAGGCCGTCGAGGACCTCCGCGAGTCGAGGAACGTCGATGCCATCGCCTTCGAAGAAAGAATCGAGGTGCATCTGACGCTATGTAGTGCACGAAGGGCGATTCGAAAAGACTCGGGTCGCATGAAACTGGGCCAGTCCCGCTCGAGTTGTTATCCCGAGAG
>JAYVYD010000134.1:0-5876 GCA_043784605.1 Myxococcales bacterium
GTCGCGGACGCGCAGGCGACGACGCCAGCGAGGGCAAGACCGAGAGCGAGAGTGCGACTTAGCGTTCGATTCATTCAAGTCCTCCTGCGCACCGCGAAGCGCGGCGGCGAGGACCAGAGAGCGAGCGTCATGCCACGCGATGGCCCTTGTTTTTAGCCTGATCGTGCGGCGAACTCGCATCTGCGATCGTCTCGCTGCGTGTCGTCTCTGGCGGCTTGGCAGCGGGACCACACGCGACAACGACTACGACCAACCACAACAAGCCAAAGGTGCGCATGCTCCGCAGGGTACCGCGTTCCGAGAGACGCCGAAATCAAACGATATAATCAAACGACATAGTTTTGCAAAATGACAATCCATCAATAGATGCATCAACACTTCGCGTCTCTCGCCTAATTCAACAATACGTCTAAAAACAAGCCTTTTGGATAACATGTGGAGAACCGGTGGACATCTATGTTGGCGACTTTGTGGAGAAAAATAGTGTTTGAACGATGTCTTTTTTGTTGCGAACGTCGCCAAAGTGTTGCATTGATGCTCTCGAAGTTCGCGGCACGTCAGTCCGCGAACGTTCGATCGCAAAAGCTGTATCGGGCGCTGCGACCGACTGCCATCAGGGGGGACACTCGTCCTGTTGGCATGTTCGATCGAGCCTCCCTCCGTCGCTCCGGCCGTTAGACCGAGGCGACGCGAAGAAGGTAAAAAAGGCGCGGACTCTCCCGTTTGCAACTCCCTCTCAGAGGGCGGCGTGAACGAGAGGTCCTGCAGAAAGACGAGGGAGCGATCCCCAACGTCTTTCGGTTCCGAACGGTGGCAAGCACCTCGGTCATCCACGACAGCGCCCTCCTTCGCGGGGCGGCGCAAGACAGATGGCCTCGACCCAACACGAGCGAAGACGCAGGCACCAACCTGCATCACTCCAGTGTTAGGTGACACGAGGGGCTGGACCCGGCATTGAGACGGGACGCAGCGCGCGCAAGCTCGCTGCGGACCATCAGAGACGTCGCAAGACTCGTCGTAAGACGCTGATGATTACCTGAACTCATCGCTTGGTCCGCTTGTACGGCGCTCGCTTCGATCAGAAATGATCGGAGGTTCTTCTTCTTCGGTAGAGGACTGCTTCGAGGCAATGCGAAGCATCGAGATCAACGCCATGCAGCTCGCAGCTGATGATTTTCCAGTGCGCAAGTGCTGGGCTCCTGCATTCGTGTAGGAGTGCCTAGGCGAATCATTGGCAACGCTCGGTTGGGTGAAACCAATCAAGCGGGTGAGGTTCGAGCGTTCGGCCAAGGAGTCGTGCCCATGTGTCCCCCCAAGCTTTTTGGGGGTTGTGTTGCAGAAGTCGAAAAGCTGCGCTTTGCACAGAGGAAGCAGTCGCGTCGAGAGGCGCGGGTGTGAACGAGTGCATAGGTCCGAGCGAGCTCGCTCCACTCAACTGGTGGTGCGCGCCCGAAAGGATCGAAAGAGCACAGAGAGACATTTCATGGCGGCAAAACCATGAGGTGTTTCGAGCGGGCACGACGAACTCGGTTCGTAAGGATCGAGCAAGGCGTACCAGGTGACGGACTTCGGTTCGGCGCTCAGAAAACGCTCTCTTCGATGGAAGGCGTCTTGGATTGTCGGCGCACGGGCTCTTCATGGGGCTCGGGCACGCAGCAATCTCGGATTCGTTGACGAATCAGCCATCTCAAAAGGAAGGCTAATTTCAGGCGGATCGACAGAGACGTCAGAGACTCGGATGCCATGCACACGCCGCGAGGAAGACAACGCCTCGTCGCTATGCACGACTCCCGTCTCAGCCCGAACACGCGTCATGAAACGCGCGGCGGCTCAAGAGTTCACTCCAAAGCGGGCAACCGCATCAAGGTGGGCAGCGAATGAAAGGGCCCGATGCCCAATCGCTCGCGAGGCAGAAGACCTCCTCGAGAACCAAAAGAGACATTGGGTGCTCGCACCAGAACGTACGATGGCAGAAACCAGTCGAACGCATCTCTTTCGCTCCATGGTCGATCGTCGCAAGGCGATCAAGTGTGAAGCGAGATAGCCAAAGCCTCTCCGGATCTCGCGCTGACGCGAACCAGAGCCAAAGCCAAGGTGAAAGGGTGCGAGCAATCACGCTCTATCCAAACAGAGAACAGCGTGAGAGCAATCTGCGGCGCGATCCGCAGAGGTGAGACATGGTGGAACACGCCTTTGGGTCGTAACGATGTCATCCCTTCACGGGGGTGGCGCACGTGCGGCTCTGGCCAACCGAGTCAGACGGACTCACACGTAAAGTGGGAGCGCGTCTTAGCTTCGGCCGAATGGATCGGCGCGCGGTGCTCGGCGGCGACAAAGGGTGTGAGAGGAGTGGCGTGCTAACGGGAAAGGCTCATCCAGCCGCAAAAATGCGGTGCGGTGGGTCCACTGCGAAGAGCGTCGAAAGGCGTATTCGCGCAGCTCGATGGTGTGTCATCCAAAGCTGGTGGTGGAGAATATCCCCACCGACTTTCTCGGGCTCGGCCGGCGCGAACTGCGTCGGGTCCGCTGAAAGCATCGTCCGAGGGCGATGACGCGTCGATGCCTAGTGTGGTCCCTCCGCGGATCACGACATCGACGAACGGTTCATGTTCGGCATAGCGGCCGATCGGGGCAAACAGCCCGCCATGAATCATGCGACTTCCACGCAAGGCGACCTGGGCGACCAGGCCGCCTTCGTGCTTTTTGTCGCCGACACTCAAAGCGTCGCGTGCGCGACGGTCATCCCCGTCCGGTCGAGGGAAATTTCCGCGTAACGCATTTTGGTCAGCGGGTGGATCGCGTCTGGCGCGACATCGAGCAGCGGCACCAGCGCAAACGCACGTTCTTCGAGTCGAGGATGGGGCACTTCGAGTCCTGCTTCCGAAACGTGCACGCCTTCGATCCAAAGTAGATCGAGATCAATGGTCCGCGGTCCCCAGCGTTCATTTCGGATGCGACCCATCGCGCGCTCCACATCGAGCAACGTCGTCAGGAGTTCTCGTGGCGAAAAATCAGTTTGAACGAGCGCCGCCGCGTTGAGATAGCGAGCTTGCGGTGGTCCCACCGGTTCTGTTTGGTAGACGCGAGACGTCGCGATGATCGCCACGAGCTCGCGCAATCGCCTGACAGCCTCGCGCAAGTAAGCGAGCCGATCGCCTATGTTTCCGCCTATTCCGACGATCGCGCGCACCAAGTATACTTTAGGCGTGGTCGCGCTTGCCGTCGAGCAGTCGTGCGAGCTTTGCGGTTGCAACGATTCCGTGAACTGTCGCCACGAGACCTGTTGCGTTCAGGGTGAGCGTCAGCGCAATGGATGGCGCCAAGCGACCTTCAGGCGACGCGATCCTCGCCACGATCGCAGGTAGGCCGTTGAGCATGCGCATCTCCACGCTCGTGAGTTCTCTCGGACGAACCTTCGTCCAGAACAACGCGATCTTCTTTCTGCCGATGACGGGCACGCGCGCTGCGGTGTAGTCCCCTGCCGAGTCGTTGATGGTTTGCGCGTCCTCGGCGAGCAACGCCTCTAGCGTCGGCAAATCTCCCAACGCGAGCGCGTTCATCATGGCAGTCAGTGCCGCGCGCGTTTTGTCTTGCAGCTCGCGCGTCGGCACGCAGCGATTGGCGTCGTAGTGTTCCATGACTTTGCGTGCGCGATGGTGCGTCACTTTGACGTGTGTCTCCGTCATCGAGAGCACGCTCGCGGTCTCTTGCACCGAGTAATCGAAGACGTCGCGCAACAAGAGAACTGCACGAGCACGCGGGGAAAGAGCCTCCAATGCGATCATGAAAGCCAGCGACACACTCTCGAGCAAGTCATAACGGGCGGACCCGCTGGTGCTCGCGTACGCGTCTCCGGTGTCAATCGGCTCGGGCAGCCACGGTCCGATGTATTCGGCGCGTCGACGTGCGCGAAGCACATCGATGCTCGCGTTGGTTGCGATACGTGCGAGCCACGGTCGCAACTCTTCTGCTCGCGACGCGCTCATCGCGCGGACGAAAGTCTCTTGCACGAGATCGTCCGCGTCCGCCGCGCTGCCCGTCACACGATACGCAATGGCCCATACGTGAGCGGAGTGCTCCCGAAAGTCGTGTTCGTTGATGCCACGCGCGGTCACCACGACATCATGCCACTCGTCGCTCGCGCTGTGAGAGTTCGAGCACACGAGAGGCGCTTGCAAGGGCCGCGTCGAGGAGCATGCCTTCATCGCCGACCCAGTCACCCGCGACGAACAATCCCGGTGCGTCTGCCACGACGACCGGAGTGCGCCCGCGTAAACCACCACGCGTGGCGAGCGGCATTGCAGAATAGACCGTCATTTGCGGCAAATATCGCGTGTAGATCGCATGCTTCGTCCAGCCTGGTTGCACACGTTCGAGCAGCGCCTGGAGTTCATCGCGCACATGATCGTGAGGCTCGTTCGTCGCGAGGTACTTCGCCGCATGCACCACGAAGGAGCCCTCGGGACCGAGTCGTGCGAACGCTCCATGCACCGAGAGATAGTGCGGACGATCCAATCCCAGCGTGAACAAGTGAGATGGATTCGGCAACGCGTCGAGCACGACATCGAGACAAGCTGCGCGCACCGGGATCGCGGTTCTTGCGGCGTCGGCGATCGCAGCGCTCCAAGGCGCGAGCGAGCGACATGTCTGAGGTCCCACCGCCATCACGATCAAATCTGCAGACCATCGTCGTCCATCTGCCAACACTTCATGGCGATCACCGCGACGCTCGATCGTGTTCACGGTCATGCCCGTCGCCACAGTGACGTTGGCGAGACGAGCGGCCTCTGCGAGTCCATCCACCAAAGTTTGCCAACCGCCGTCGACGTATTCGACACCGTTTTTGGTCGCGAGAGCGATTTGCGCCATCGTCGCGCCAGCGCTCATTTCAGCCTGATCCGCGCAGTAAGTCGACACACGCGCGAGCGCACCCAACAGATCGCGAGCCCGCGCATCGTCGATCGTCGCGAGCCAGTCTCGTACGCTGATCGAGTCGTAGTCGCTCGCCTTCGACGCGTTCAGCGAGAAAAGACTCCTCGCGAGTTCGACCTTCCCGCCAAGACCAAGCGCGCTCGTTCCCAAGAGAGACATGGCGCCCGAGGGCATCGGATGCCGTTGGCCGTCACGCTCGACGAAGAACGCTTTGGTGTCTGGGACGGTGCCGTTCCACGAGACGCCAAGCTCGCGCAGCACTCGCATGGCGTGACCACCGCGATAGAGCGCGTGTGGCCCTTGATTGAGCAAGCAATGAGCTTCTTGATCACTCGCGGCTCGTCCGCCCAAACGCCTGGCTCGTTCGAGCAACGTCACGTGGTCGCCTGCGCGCCCCAGAAAAGTGGCAGCTGCCAGACCTGCCGCACCACCACCAATGACGACCACCTCTCGCATGACTCACCTCCGCAGGACATCTCCTGCTGCAGGGATCACGAACGAGAGGCCGAAAAGGTTACAACGAAGATCAGGCTGAATTCAGGGCTGGCCGGGATCGAAGCTCAGCGGGTTGGTCAAGTGGCCGCCATAACCGCCGTTGACCTTCGAGTCTTGGACCCAGAAGAAAAAGTCGCCAGAGTGAAGGCCGCTGACCGATGCGTCGATCGTGAGTCGTGCCCCCGGATCCGTGTCGAATGTGATGCCGTTCACTTCGGTCGTCATGATCGCGGTGGCTTCAACCTGGCCGCCTGTGCTCGCTGTGGTTTGCATGATGGCGAGTCCGGTGCTGCTGCCTGGGAGGGGGACTGCGTTGCGAATCGATGATGCTGCCGAGAGCCGCACGTCGAAGGAGCGTAATCGATTTGAGCGCGGTTTGTCGAGGCGTGGGGGGGCGCTCAAACGCTCGTGGAGATGTCTGAACGTCTCGAGCCAGCCACAAGTCGGGG
>JAYVYD010000135.1:0-3382 GCA_043784605.1 Myxococcales bacterium
TAGTTGCCCACCAAGTGGAGCAGGTCGAAGCGAGCGGGCGTGATGTCGTAGGGCTTGGCGAGCCGACGGAGGTGAGCGAGCGTGCAGTGCCAAGCGCGCGCTTGAGATGAAACGGAATGACGTGCATTGCCGACCGCAAGAGCATTCCGTGTGCCGAGAGGCCGGGCGGGGGGCCTTCCCGAGCTTACCCGCCCGAAAACGCCGTTTTGTAAGCATGCTGACGATCCGGCGGTTTTGGGCGCCCTGTCCTGGGACAGACCCCGCTGTCCTGAGGACACCCTCGCGCTCGGAGGGCAGACTCGTTCTCACAGACCGAGTTTCGAAGACGCTGGCTCTTCGAACTCGCGAGGTACATCGGACTCGGAGTTGTGATAGTCGATCCGCAGTCGCGACTTACGGGATTCTTGACGATGTCGAAGGATCGAGGTTCTGCCCGAGCAGGAGCGCTGCGGTGCGCTTTGGAAAGTCGGCTCTGGTTGGCGAGAGCGTCGCGAGCTCCGTGCGTAGGCGATCGAGGTCCGTTGGCGTGTCGATGTCATACCAGGGCTCGAGTTGGTGAACGCGAAGGCCGAGATTGGCCGCGGCCTCGAGTGTCTGCCGTAGCACGCTGGCAGTGCTCCACTCGATGCCGGCGAACAACGACGGGTTGAATGCTTTTTGGCCAATGAGGTAGTAACCGCCGTCTTCGGCGGGGCCGAGAACGAGGTCCACATCCGCATCGAGCATTTTATGAGCTGCTTCTTGCAGCAGGGCTAGCGGTAGCGTCGGCGTGTCGCTATCGATGATGATGATGGGGTGACCTTTCACACAGGCTTCTTGTGTCAGGAGCGCGAGGCGCTCGCCGAGACCGTCGCCGCGCTGAGGGCGAAGCTGCACGAGCCTCTCGGTGAGGTCAGCCATTTCAGCCTCAGCGTCGGCCGGAGCGAACGCAACGACGACGCGCACGCCCAGCACCTGCCGAGCTTGGTCGAGCTTGTCGAGGAAGAATGCGCGGTAGAGCCTGAGGCGTCCAGCCTCGTCGAGCACGCCCGCGAGGCGCGTCTTCACGGTCCCCAAACGCGGTGCCTTTGCCATGATGGCCAAAAGAAGAACTGTCATCGAAATCCTATCTTCGGTGGCGATATAGTTTCTTGGGGATGGTGTTCATTCCGACGATGGAGCTGATAGGTGGCCCCTCAACATCTCCGATCAGAAAGTAGTCGCCGCCGATGTTGTCCAGGATCGGAGCTTCGATGGAGTTACCGTCGAGAAGCACGTACTCGGGACGTCGGACTAGGATGTTGCTCATGTATTGCTCATAGGTGGCACCCGTCTTACCTGTCACGGCGTCGATTTGGTTGATCCACCCCATCTGCTCTTCGAGGTGCCCACTACGAATGATCGCGAACGGGTGTAGAGGGCACAGGATCGGGCCCGACAACCTTCGGAGCTGGGCGCTCAAGTCATCGGCGGCTTTCCGGGATTTGGCCGTAGGTCGATAGTGCTCAGCATCGTAGATCTTCAACGCTAGAACTATACCGGCCGCCGCGAGCACGGCTTGGCGCGCCGCTGGGTGCGCGCGCGCGGTCCAATCGATCAGAACCATGAGCGCCACGGGGCCCGCGAGTGCAGCGACCGGAATCAGGTTGTTGGGAAAGCCACCGATTTTGATGAAGGGCAACACGGCAGCCACCGTGCAACCTCCTAGAACCGCCACCCAAATCTTCGTTTGCGCGGAGACGCGTGATCGATGAAGCGCGAGGAGCGGAACGAGGAGCCACGGCGCGGCAAGCAGCAAGTCGTGGCCCGCCGTCCATAGACGGTGGACGTCGACGCCATGGTGTCGAGTATCGAGCATCCACATCAAAAATAATCCGTGTGTCGACCACTCCAACACCGCGAGAGCGGCGAGCGACGACCCTCCGGCGACCAGGAGAAAGCGCACGAGAACTTTGGTGTCGCGCTGCAACAACATGGAAGCGGCCAGCGCAACGACTGGGAAGAGCATGGTTTGCTTGGTGTAGACCGCACACGTCGCCGCAAGCGCCGCCCAAACGATTCGGCGCCTCACCACGGCGAAGGTCGATATCACCACGAACGCTTGTGCGAGTGTGTCGACGCGCGCCAGGTCGTAGAACCCGCCGACGTCCGGATAAGTCATAGCCACTGTGGCGGCGCCCAGCAGTGCCGCGAACCAACCCGCCCGGCCTGCACCGATTCGCGAACGCAACTCCAAACCGAGCAACACGATGATGACCGCGAACGCGACCGCGGAGAGTGTGCGGGCGGACGCGTAGTCGATTCCGAAGATGGAACCGACTCCAGCCAAAATGACCCAGTAGAGCGGCGGGTATGGGTATGGAAGAAAGCCCTCGGTCGGTGGCTGGTAGATGCCCTCGCCTCGGGACCAGCGGAACGCGTGATAGATCTCGCCGCCCTCCAGCCAATCAATGTCTGCGTTGAAGCGGATCCTGGCGCCGACCGTCCACGCGACCGTCACCAGATGCCAGATCGCGATCCCCGCGGCAGCGGCAGCGATGGCGCGCACGACGGTAGGCGACTTCCACGACCAACCCATCGCGTCTCCTACGATGCACGTTCGTTGCGGACTTCAAAAAGCACTTGTGGAGCGGACGATACCACGGTGCTGCAGACAAGCCGCAGGTCAGTGCGCTTAGTTCACGGAGGGGACGTTCGGCCAACTCGAGATAGAGGCCTTGTTGGCGAAGACGACGCCGGTCGAGCAGTCGCTCGAGGCGTCGTTCGTGGAAGCGTCAGGAGTCATACCCGTGTCAGCCACGGAGCCGTCCTTCGCGTTTTGGGGGCCGACCGCGGGATCGCTCCCGCATGCGCTCAAAAGAAGAACGCAGAGCGCTCCCGTGAGGAGGCTAACTGACGGACTGAGCTCACACGATTCACGGTGAGCTTCATCCCCTTCGCTTCACCCGCTTCGACGATCTCTTTCGCCGAAGCGGTTGCCGGAAACGATAGGATGAAGGCGGACTTGCTCTCGCTGCGCTTTGCCATGCCCGGTCCGTTAGCCCAGAGCTCTGAGCCCTTTGATTGACCCACAGTCTGACAAAGCAATCCCGTATGGGATTGAACGAGCCACGTCTCGCCGGCGACGTCGCGCTGAGCGGCTCGACGCGATGATCTGCGTCAGCAGCGGCGAGCTGGGCGCACCGAACCTCGAGCATCAGCCGGCGACGGGCGGAGCATTCTCCATCGCGGCGTCCGGTTCCTCGCCACTAGCGCGGCAGCCTGCGGACGGGCCAATGAGTTCCCCGCCCGAGGTCGCCAATTGACTCGACATCGAATGGAGTGACCGCGAGCAGAAGGCATCAGCGATTGGGACCCTCGTGGAACAGCTCGACCGACTCGAACAATGGATTGCAAAGGAATT
>JAYVYD010000136.1:0-12335 GCA_043784605.1 Myxococcales bacterium
CGACCGACTCGCGGATGGCTTGAGTGATTGCCTGCGTTCGCAAGCGACGCGCGGAAACATCGCGTCCGGTGCGGTGCGCATCGTCGCGGACATCGACGACGGAGGCGTGCCTGGCGCTCCGCGCGTGACGATGTCTCCAGGCGCGGAGGCGAGCGCACTCTTGTGCATGGTCGCGCCCTTCCGCATGACGCAGTTCTCCACGCGCTCGAGCGACGCCGGTGCCCGTGGGATCGCGATCGAGGCCACCTGGGACGCTCGATGAAGCGAGAGGTCACGCCCGAGCCGCAGCAATCGATGTTCGACGCGCGCATCCTTGTGCGGCGAATCGGTGGCAACTCGCATCCGCTGCGGGACTTTTACCACCGCATGATGACGGCCTCGTGGCCGTTCACGATCGCGTTCGTCTTTGCGATGTACCTCCTCGGCAACGTGGTGTTCGCTTGCGTGTACCTCGTGCTCGGCGACGCGATCGCGCACGCCAGGCCGCACAGCTTCGAGGACGCATTCTTCTTCAGCGTGCAGACGATGGCGACCATCGGCTACGGCAGCATGACGCCCAACGGAACGGTGGCCAACCTCGTGGTCACCTTCGAGGCCATCAGCGGCATCATCGCGGCGGCGCTCACCACGGGCCTTGTTTTTGCCAAATTCTCGCGCCCCACGTCACGTGTCATCTTCAGCCGCCACGCGCTCTTCGGAGTGGTGGACGGCAAGCGCGTGTTCACGTTCCGCGTCGCCAACGAGCGCAGCAACCGCATCATGGAAGCGTCCATGAAGGTGGTCTTCACGAAGAACGAGACGACCCGAGAGGGCGGCTCGCTCCGCCGCATGTACGAGCTGCCGCTGCAACGATCGACGAGCGCGGTGTTCGCGCTCTCGTGGGTGGTGTTTCATACGATCGACGAGAGCAGCCCGCTCGCGAACGTCACGCGCGAGTCGATGGAGAAGGACGAGGCGGCCATCGTGGTCAGCATGGCGGGCATCGACGAGACACTCTCGCAGGCCGTCCACGCGCGAAAGGCCTACGACGCGAAGACAGTCGCCTTCGACGCGGCCTTCGTCGACATCTTCCGGATGGAGGACGGCGAGCGCGTGTTGGACCTCTCGAAGCTGCACACCTACGTCGTCGACGACGATGTGGGATGATCCGGCACAAGCACGTGCAGAAGATCCGTATCTTTCCGTTCCCGCAAAATGCAGGGCGATTTTGTGCGTCGGCGAGTTGCTTTCGATCTAGCTAACCAGCATCGTGATGCTGGCAGATTCGGCTGCCGCTCTTTGGAGGTTTGCGTGAAACGCATTGCTGAGTCCGCCTTCGTCCTCGCCTTAGCGGCGTGCAGCTCGGAGACAATCATCGTGAGGGGCGGACCGACCACCAATTCCGACGCGGGCGACGTCCCCATCGACGATGCTGGCAACCCCGTCGTGGACGCCGCGCCGCCGGCAACCGCGTCCTTCGCGAAGGGCTTGAGCATCGCGGAAATTGCCGTGTTCCAAGGCGTGAAGGTGGCGATGGTGAAAGGCGGCTCGAGCGCTACGCGCAACGGTCCGATCGTCGCGAATCGTGACGGCGTGATCCGCGTCTACGCGAAGCCGGACGGCACGTGGAAGCCACATGCGGTCACCGCATACCTCGCGCTCTCGGGCTCTAGCAGCACCAACCTGAAGGACACGAAGGTCATCTCGGGACCCTGGGACGAGTCGGACTCGACCAGCATGTTCGAGTTCAAGGTGCCCGCGGCCGGGTTCCAGCCCGACACGAATTACAGCGTCCAGATCCTCGACGCGCAGGCGACCGGCGGCAAGACGGGGAGCTCGCCGGCGCAGTATCCCAACGACGGAAGCGCGGCTCCGATGGGCGTAAAGTCGAGCGGCTCACAGCTCAAGATCGCCTACTTCCCGATCGTCACGAGCGGGCTCACGCCGCCGACCGACAACGCGCACATGACGCAAGTGCGAGCGACCATCCTCTCGCTCTATCCGATCCCGGACGTCGTCATCACCGTGAAGCCCGCCGTGACGTTCCCAGGCGGAACACCGCAGGCGAACGGCGCCGGCTGGGGGCAGATGCTGCAGTGGCTCTCGAACAAGCGACAGAGCGACGGAGCTCCGGCGGACGTCTACTATTATGGCGCGTTCACGCCGACACCGGGCTTCAACCAATACTGCAGCAACGGCTGCGTCGCGGGTCTGTCGTCGGTCGGGCAGAACGTCGGCGACTCGTGGGCGCGCGCGAGCATCGGCCTTGGCTATGCCGGTGCGATGTTCGTCTCGGTGGAGACGGCCTTCACTGCGGCGCACGAGATTGGTCACGCGCACGGTCGCAATCACGCCGACTGCGGAGGCGCGCAGGGCGTCGATCCGCAGTTCCCCTACTCGAGCGCGGGCATCGGCGTGTGGGGCTACTCGATCATCGATCACACGTTCACGGATCCCAACCAGGGTCACGACATGATGGGCTACTGCCCGCAGAGCGAGTGGATCAGCGACTACACGTACACCGCTCTCTTCAACCGGCTCGTCGCGGTCAACGGCGCGAGCATGAATCTCTCCCCCGAGCAGCAGCAGCCGCGTGACTTCCGCATCGTGGATGTCGACGACAACGGCGGTCTCACGTGGGGCGACAAGGTCACCATTCGCTCGGCCCTCTTCGGCGAAGAGAAGATCATCAGCTACCTCGGCTCGGACGGTCACACGATCGAGAAGAGCAAGGGCTTTTACTACGGCTACGACCACATCCCGGGTGGCTACATGCTCATCCCGATTGGCCCTTCAGACACGGCCAAGCTCGTCGTCGAGAAGGTCGGCCTCGGAAGCGTCACGAGCGCGCTCGCCAAGTAGCTCGGCGCGCTCCTCAGTTGCCGAGCCACACGCCTTGGCGATTGGCGGCGGAGACCTCGTAGCGCAGGCGCGCTTCCTTCACATCGAGGTCGCGGCCCCGCTCTCCGCGGCGACGACGGTTCTTGATGAACGCGATCTCGACGAGCGCGAGCTGCTTGCTGCGGCGCGCGCGGAAGTAGGTCCACCCGCGCGAGAAGAACGAGCCCCAGTTCTTCCAGCCGATCGCGAAGTACGTGGTGATCCACTGCAGCTCCATCGGATGCAACAGGCCACCGACCTCGGGCAATAGCTCGCGAATCACGATCGATCGGTCCCGCACCACGAGCAGCGCGAGGAGCAAGAAAAAGAGCAGATCGATGACCCACGAGATGAGGATCATGATCACGGTGCCGCCGCCTTCGAGGAACGTCGGCAGCGCGTTGTGCATCGCGTGCATGCTCATCGCCACGACGTAGCCGCCGATGGGCGCGATGATCTTCACCGCCCAGTTCCGCGACTCGACGGCGATGCCGAAGCCCAGGCCAGTGCACGCCGTGAACGTGCAGTGCGAGAGCCCGAGCAGCACCGTGCGCAAGAACAAGAGGCCGACGAACCCGGCCATGCCGCCCTTGTCGTAGGCGTCTGCGACGTAGAGCGTGTCCTCCGTGAGCGTGAAGCCTAGGCCGACCATGCCGCCGTAGATTGCGCCGTCCAGCGGGCCATCTAGCTCCTTCAGACCCATCGCGCTGATGGCCGCGATTCCGGCGACGCCGAGGCCCTTGAAGCCCTCTTCGAAGATAGGCGCCAGCACGGTGGCGCCGAAGTCTTGGATGCTTTGGTCCTCTGACGGCAACCCGGACACGGCCGAAGCGATTGCCTCGCCGATCGCACTGCCCGTCCCGCCGCCGAAGGTCGCGAAGAGCGCGCCCCAGATGAACGCGCAGATCAAGAGCCACCAGGGCTCCGGCTCGAATCGATCCACCCAGCGAATGAACAGCGCGTACACCAGCACGAAGGGGCTGACGAAAAGAACGCCGAGAATCAGGCCGACCAACATCCGCTCAGCAAACTATCACGGGCTCGCGAGGAAGTCGGCCACGGCATCTGCGGCGCGACGATCGAACAGGATGGCCAGATGACCGACGCTCTCGAGGGCGAGATCGGTCCCGCCGCGGTGGGCCAGCTCGCTCGTCTTTGGCGGGTACACGACGTTGTCCCAAGTGGAGTACACGCTCAGCACAGGGACGCCGAATGGGGCGCCGACAGCCTCTTTGAGGTAGCGGCTTCCGCGCCGCATGATGCGCGCGGTCTTGCCGACGATCGGGCCCGGCCACGCGACACCCGCGTGTGGGGACGCGAGCGTCACGCACCTGCGAACCCGGGCCGCGTGGCCGCGCAGGTACTCGTTCGCGACGAGCCCACCGAGCGAGTGGCACACGAGGTCCACGTTCGTCGCGCCCGTCTCCGCGCGAACCTGCTCGACGAACCGGGCCAGGCTCCGCGTTGCGGACTCGATGCGGCCGAAGGTCCAGTAATTCATCGCGTAGAGCGGTCCGAGGCCGCGCCGACGGAGGATGTATGCGAGATACACGAAGTCGCCCCGGTTCTGAAAATAGCCGTGAACGAGGACGATCGGCGTGCCCGTCTTGCGGCCTCCCATGCGGCGGCCCACGAAGAAGTACGGCAGCAGCATGGGCTGACTCACGAGCACGATGAGCAGCTCGCGCATCGCTTGCTTGCACACGGACCACACGCGCGCCGTCGAGTGGTGTGCGCGCGCCACGGCGAACGAGACGAGCACGTACCCGAAGGCGATGAGCCCGAAGCCGCAACCCGCGGCCAATCCGGTACACTCGAGTGTGTTCACGGTGCGTCTGGAAACGCGAGCGCCGAAGGCAGCGTGATGCTCACCGGCGCGAACGCGGCGCCGATCGCGGGATAGGCGTGGGTCGTTCCCTTTTCATCCATGTGCACGTACAGCATGAAGCGGTTCGGGACCGAAGACGACTCGCCGGCGAGCCACGAGAACACCGCGGGCGCGGCCTCGTGCCTGTCGAGCGAGAGCACGGGGAGCGCGTTGCGCGTGAGCGGGCCGCTGTCGCCGAAGCGCGCCGCGAAGCCGATCGCGCTCGTCGGCGGGCCCGCCTCGGCGAAGGCGAGTCCCGTGTAGAGCACCCTAATCTGCAGGCGCCCCGCAGGCGTCACGCGCGGCAACAGCAGCGGATCGGCGACCTCGGCGGTATCGAACGGAGGTCGCTCGCCCGGCGCGAGGGGCCGCGGAGGAGCGGCCGAGAGGATCGGATCCTGAGCCGGCGTGCTGGGGTCCGCGTCGAGCGCGGTCCACGCGACGCCGTCGTCGCTCGCGGCTTCGTAGATCGCGCCGCCACTCGCGTACGCCATTCGAAACCGGCCGTCCGGCAGTCGCGCAACGCTCGGCGCACCGATCGGCTCGGGTCGCGCGAACACCGGCGCAGGAGTCTTGGTGAACACCACGCCGTCCGACGAGCGCGCGAGCCCCACCACGCCGTTCGATGCATAGTACATATAGATTTGACCGCCTACGCTCAACGCCGAGGGCCCCGAGAGGTCCGAGCCTTCCCACGATTGATCTGCCTTCAAGACCACGGGCGGTGATGCGCCAGCGGAGCCACCATAAAAGCTTCGCGCGTCATCCGCGTGGGTGCGGACGATGGCGTCGTGACCCTGCGAGAAGGCGACGGCGTAGAGCACCACCCGCGTCGATCGAACGTCCGTGTCTTGCGGGATGGCGGTCGGCTCACGGTAGCGGGCCGATTGACTGTCGAGCACGTACGGCGGCACGCCGTGCATCTCGGAGCCGCCAAGCTTGCGAAACGGTCCGACACCGCTCGTCGGCAGCTCGAGATCCCCCTGCCCGTCCGAGCCGATCGTCGCGCATGCCGCCTGCGCGATCATGAACATGCACAGTGCACGCTTCATCGGAACCTCACTGTGATCGTCGCGCCGACGTTCCAGACGTGGCCACCCGCGTTGTAGTCCCCGATGAAGTCCGACGGATCGACCTTGCTCGTCGTGGCCGTGGGCAGCACGCTCCAGACGAGGTGCGCGTCCAAGAGCAGATCGCCGTCCAGCACAGAAGTGAAGTCTGAGATGCGCCCGCCGACGCCGACCGAGATCGAGTGGCGATCGCGATCGATGTAGTTGGTGGGCCCGGTCTGCGCTGCGATCGGGCTCTTGCTGAACTCGTAGCCGAGGCGCGCGTCCACGCCCCATCTCTTCTCGTTCAACGCGTGAACCTCCATCCCCACGTGAGGCACGACGCGATCATGCATGACCAACGGCACGACGCGCGTGGGCGCGGGCACGCTCGGCGGCGTGATGCCTGCTGGCCAGCCCCCCACGGGCGGCGGGATGGAGAGGTCGACGTCGAGCCTCGCGACAGGCGCGACGTACGCGCTCCAGTTGATCCACGTGAGATCGGCGCTCACGCTCACGCGCTCCGAGAGCTTCCACGATTGGCCGAGCACCACTTGCTGCGGCAAGAACGCGTTGATGCTGGACTCGACGAGGCTGTAATACGCCGTCGTCAGGCCCGAGATGTCGCCCGCGAGACGTGCGCGCAGGTTCAGCGAGAGCGAGAACTGTCCGCGATACACGAGCGCGAGCGCGACGCGATCCGAGAGCGCGACGCGCATGCCGAGCTGCGGGTAGCGGATCGCCGTGAGGTTCGCGTCTACCTCGTGGCGAAGCGCGGAGTCGGTCGGCGCGAAGAGGTTCGCTTGGCCCGTGATGTCGAGGCGTCCCTCCGTCGACGACATGAACGAGAGTCCGCCGCCGACCTGCAGCCAGTGCGTCGGGCTCACGGCGAGATTGGCTGCAAGATACAGGCGTTGATTGCGGTTGTCGTAGAGCTCCCAGCGCGGCTGCTCTTGGCGAAGCGCGCGCACGCGTGAGATGCGATCGTCTGGCAAGTGGAGGCCGAGCCCGAACGCGAACGGTATGCCGAGCACCTTGCCCGGCGCGACGAGCCCGCCCGAGAGGCCCTTCACGGGATCCACGCCGTTGTCGCTGCCGTTCGTCTTCAGAAAGTGATCGGCTCGGAAGTATCCCACGGAGAGCTCGAGGCCCTGCGCGCGTGCAAGGCCTGCGGGGTTGTAGTAGTTCGCGGAAAAGTCGCGCACGTCGGCGCTCGTCGCTCCGCCGAGCGATGTGCCGCGCGAGCCGAACCCGAAAGTGTCGAGTGGGTTCGCGCGCGCGGAAGGTGCGAGACCCAACAGCGCGACGGCGGCGAGGAGCCCCGTGCGCATCAGAACCCGACCCCCGCGGCGATCGCGTTGGTCCACACGAGTCCATGAACGCTCGCGTTGCTCGGCTGTCCGTCGGCGCCCGCGACGAGCGTGACGTCGCGAGAATGCATCACGTGGAGCTGCGTGCTGTAGTCGATCGTGAGTCGCAGAGGCGTCTTGAGCGTGACGCCGATGCCCCAAGTCACGACGTGCCGACTAGCGTCGAAGAAGCGCGTCGGCACGGGCGCGGGGCCGCGCGAGATCGGGTCGAACGCGGTCGACGCGGTGAGTGTGGACGGCGTCGGTGTCGGCTCGAAGAAGTAGCCACCGCGGAGAGAGAGGGTCGCCGCGGCCGGGAGCGCGACCTTGCGCTCGACCGCGATGCGCGGGACGAGCGTGTCGGTGAACGGAAGCTTCACTTGCTGCAGTGCGCCGCAGTCTGGGTTCTCCGCGGGACATAGGATCGTGGGCTCGGTCGGGCCGGGATACGCGCTCCAGTGTTTGTAGGTCGCGCCAAGAACGAACATCCAATCGTGCCGAATCCACGCCGCCTCCAGCGCGCCTTGGGTCGGATCGAACTGCGCCAGACCCGCAATGTTGAACACCGGGATGTTCAGCGAGCTCAGCTTCGTCGCATCGATGGTCACCGCGAAGCGCGCGTCGAGCTGCCCGCGCACTGTCCCACCGACGCGAAGCAAGCCGTCTCCGAGCGCGTGCTCGTAAGAGAGTCCGCCGATCGGCGCGTACGTGGCGACGAGCTGATCTTCGACGCGCGAGCCCACGCGACCGGTGGCGTCGGTCGCGACGACCACGTCGCCGGCGATCTCCGCGAGGGCACCGAAGCCCGCACCGACGCGGAATCCCCGGCCGAGATCGACGCCCAAGCCGAGCCGGATCGCGAGGCACTGCGCGCGATCGCTCAAGAGCGGGAACTGGGGCGTCTCCGGGTAGAGGATGCGGCCGCGCACGACCACGTCGGTGGGCGTGTAGAACGCGAGCGCGGCGCCGATGCGGTCCTTGAGGAATCCGCCGAATGGCAGCGGTACGTCGACGCCAATCAACAAGCCGCGGGCGGGTAGCGCGCTCACGCGTCCCGGAAGACCCGGGCCGTCCGCGTGCATGTCGAACGTGGCCCCCACGAGCCCGAGCGTGAGGCGGCGCTCGCGCTGAAGAGACAAGAGCGCGGGGTTCGCATACGCCGCTTCGTAGCCCAGAGCATGCGACGCGCCGGTCCCCGCGAGCGAGGGCGAGCGTGCGCCATAGCCGAACAGGTCCTCGGGCGAGCCGGCAGCCGGAGAAGCGACCGCCATCGCCAAGCCGACCAAGAACCCGATCCGAACCGCTCGCATGTCGCGACGAGATTAGATCAAGTGGGCGGCGCGGCCCTTGCTAAACTCCGTCTCCGGAGCCTTGCTTTGAACCTAAAATCCTTTCCGCGCATGACATTTGGATCACTGTTGGCACTCGGCGTCGTGCTCGGAGCGTGTGGAACGCACTCCTCCGCCCCGCCGAGTCAGAGTGTGCTGACGGTCGGCGTTCAGACCGAGGACTTGGCCGGACTGGTGCAGTCGCTCCGTGTCTCGATGACCGTCAACGGAAACAGCGTGCTCGAGCAAACGCAAGTGGCCACCCCCGTGATGCCGCTCGAAATCAACGCCCCAATTGCCGATCCCACGCCGGAGATCTTGGTCCGCGTGGACGGATTCAGCGGGCCCGATCCGTCGCTCGCAGGGCCTCCGATCGTGACACGTGCCGCACGTGCCCACGTCGTCAGCGGCAAGCACATGCTGTTGCGGCTGACGCTCGAGCAGCGCTGCTCGCGACAGTTGGGCGGAGGTCTGATCGGCCCTCTCTGCACGACACCCCAGACCTGCATCTCGGGCACTTGCGCGGACGATACCGTCGCGGACACGTCGCTAGAGCCCTACGCCGTGAACTGGCCCACGCAGCTCCCCGACCTTTGTCGCCCCCTCAACGCAGGCCCCGCCGAGGTCGTCGTCGGCTCGGGACAGTCCGATTTCCTGCCCATCGTGAACGGGCAAAAGCTCCAGGCGGAGAAGGGCCCGCAAGGCGGACACCACGTCTACGTGGCGATTCGCATGAAGAACCTGAAGCAGTCCGGGTCGATCACCACCATCTCCGCCGTACAGCCCGGTACCAACGTCTCCATCCCGCCGACCGCCTTCGTGTTCACGTTCGACAAGGACGAGGGCGGCTACTGCAAGCTGTTCGGCCTGCGCTACCAACTCGACAACGCCGGGATCGACTACATGCAGTTCCTCGGCAAGCCCCTCGACATCAGCGTCACCGTCAAGGATCGCGATGGCGGCACCGCGACGGGCATCGCGCACGTGAACATCGACCCCATGGTGTTGGGCGGATTCTAGGTCGTAATGCTGACAATCACTCGATTGTAAGCGTGCTGACAATCCATCAGGTTCGCTCGACCGCGACGACGCCCTGCACCTTTTGTAGTGCGCGCATCACGAGCTTGAGCTCATCGAGGTCCGAACACATGAAAGTGAACACGTTCACTGCGCGTCCGTCGTCGCCCGCGCGGCAGACCGCCTCCGAGATGTTGATGCCCTGCCCGCTGAAGGTCTGTCCGACGGTCGCAAGGATGCCCGGGCGATTCGCCGTCACGACGCGGAGCTGCACCGACCGGTTGATCTTCGCCTTGGTGTCCCACGCGATCTCGACGCGCCGCTCCGGGTCCGTGTCGAACGCCTTCGGACAGCCGCGACGGTGAATCGTGAGGCCGCGGCCGCGCGTGATGAAGCCGAGAATGTCGTCGCCCGGCAGCGGGTTACAGCAGCGCGCATAGCGCACGAGCACGTCGTCGATGCCGTTCAGCCGAATGCCGCCATCGTCCTTGCCGACGATCTTTCGGACGAAGCCTGCGATGCGACCCTCGCGCAGATCGGCGGGGGGCAGGCTCTTCGCTCCGTTCTCTTCGCTCGGGGGTGCGATGATCGCGAGGACGGCGTCGGGGCGAGTCTTGCCGTAGCCTATCGAGATGAGGAGCTCTTCGGAAGACTGTAGCTTCAGCTCCTCGAGCACGTTCTTCAACTCCGCGTCGTTCTTGAGGAGCTTGCTGAGCGACACGCCGGATTTGTGAAGCTCGCGCTCGAGCAATTCTTTCCCTAGTTTTAGGGACTTTTCACGATCTTCGGCGCGGAGGTAGTTGCGGATCTTCGCACGCGCGCGGGTCGTGCCGGCGATGTCGAGCCAGTCCTTGCTCGGGTGCTGGTTCGGGCCCGTGACGATGTCGATGATGTCGCCGCTCTTGAGTTTGTAGCGGAGCGGCTCGAGCTTTCCGTTGATGCGCGCGCCGGTGACCTTCTCACCGAGGTCCGAGTGGATCGAGAACGCGAAGTCGATCGGTGTGGCGCCTCGTGGGAACACGCGCACGTCACCCTTGGGCGTGAAGACGTAGACCTCGTCTTGAAAGAGATCGACCTTCACGGACTCCAGGAATTCAGCCGGATCCTTGAGCTCCTTCTGCCACTCCATCAGCTGGCGCAGCCAACCGAAGCGCTGCGCGTCGCTGTCTGCGATGCCGCCCGAGCGCTCCTTGTACTTCCAGTGCGCCGCGATGCCGCGCTCCGCGACGCGGTGCATGTCGTTCGTGCGGATCTGGATCTCGATGCGCTCGCGCCCCGGCCCGATGACCGTCGTGTGGAGCGACTGGTACATGTTCGGCTTCGGCAGCGCGATGTAGTCCTTGAAGCGACCCGGCACCGGTACCCACTTGCTGTGGATGACGCCAAGCGCCGCGTAGCAGTCGCTGACGCTCTCGACGATCACGCGGAACGCGATCGCGTCGTGGATCTGATCGAGCGTCGCCTCTTGCGAGCGCATCTTGCGCCAGATGGAATAGAGGTGCTTCGCGCGACCCGTGACGTCGGCCGCGAAGCCTTGCTCGGCTAGGCGCGACGCGAGTGTCTTGGACACGTCCGTGATGTATTTGTCTCGCTCGCGCTTGCTCTTCTGCACCTGCGCTGCGAGGTCCCCGTACGCGTCCGGCTCGAGGTACTTGAACGAGAGGTCCTCGAGCTCGCTTTTGAAAGCGGCCATTCCGAGCCGGTTCGCGAGCGGTGCGTAGATCTCCATCGTCTCGCGCGAGATGCGCTCCTGCGCCTCCGGCTTCATGTGCTGCATCGTCCGCATGTTGTCGACGCGGTCGCAGAGCTTGACGAGCAGCACGCGAATGTCGCGCGCCATGGCGACGACCATCTTGCGGAAGTTCTCCGCTTGCCGGTCTTCCTTGGAGACGAAGTTGATCTGACTGAGCTTGGTGACGCCGTCGACGAGCGCGGCGATCTCGCTGCCAAACTCTTTCTCGATGTCCTTGCTAGTGGCGAGCGTGTCCTCGACCACGTCATGCAGCAACCCCGCGCACACGCTCGCGGCGTCCAGCCTCAGCTCTGTGATGATGCCGGCGACGCTCGCGGGGTGCACGAAGTACGGGTCCCCACTCTTTCGGAGCTGCCCGGAGTGCGCCTTGAAGCTGTAATCGTAGGCGCGCTTGATCAAATCGGCGTCCACCGCAGGCTGGTAGCTGCGAACTCGCGCGATCAAATCATCGACTTGCAGCATGTGGATTGTACGTTGCCCGTCGCGGTTCGATTCGCATTGACGCGATATCCGAGGCCGAAACTAGGCATGTAGAAGTTATCACTTGAGAGCGTGCCGAGCAATTACAGAACAGCAAGTACCTCTCGGATCTGAAGATCGTCCGCCGCTTCAAGGAAGCGCTCCAGCGGGACGTGCTCGAGCTGCTCGAGGAGCTTCCGGTGATGCCCGATCTTAAGCTGCTGACTGCGGCCGCGGCCAGGCGCCATGCGCTCGACGAGCAGTCCCTGCGGCGGGCGATCGATCGCCTCGGCATCGAAGCCCAGCTCGACTTTCAGCCTGCTGTTTGAACCGGAGTCTCGCGATGCCCATCTACGAATACAGCTGTGAGAAGTGCGGGACGCGGATCGACGTCCTTCAAAAGATGGATGATCCCGCTCCGGCGCGGTGCGAGAAGTGCGGCACCGAGGGCTCGATGGCCCGCCAGGTGAGCCGCACCAGCTTCGTGCTCAAGGGCGGCGGCTGGTACTCGGACCTCTACGGCTCGGCGAAGAAAGACACTGGTTCGAGCTCAGGGCCGGCGACCCCGTCCACGAGCGGAACGACGACCACCACCGCGGCTCCTTCGACCGGTGACTCGAGCAAGAAAGACTCTGGCGGCAGCGGGAATTCCTC